>CAZDGB010000154.1:0-15469 GCA_964504645.1 uncultured Planctomycetaceae bacterium
GAGCGTCTTGGCCGCTTCCAGGCGGATTTCCGGCCGCGGCGCTTCGGCGAGGGCTTCGATCAACAGCGGTTTAGCCAATCCGATCGTTTCCTCGCTCGGCGCGATGTGGACCAGGGCCCACGCCGCGACGGTCTTCTCCATGCGGTTGCGGCTGGTCGCCAGGCGATGCAGGACGGGCACGGCGTCTCCCGCGTCTTGGCCGATGCGGCCCAGCGCGTATGCCGCGCACTGGCGGACGGGGAAATCGGGATCGGCGAGCAACGCGATCAGATCGGGGACCACGTCCTTGCAGGCGGGGCCGATTTCGCCGAGCGCGATGAGGGCCTCGACGCGCACTTCGGGAACTTCGTCGGCGATGGCCTGCTGCAACGCGGGGACGGCGGAGGCGGACTTGTCGCCGAGCTTGCCGAGCGTCACCGCCGATTCCTTCCGCACGCGCGGCAACTGGTTCGACAGTCCCTCGGCCAGACGCGGGACGGCGATCTTGGCGTACTCGGCGTTCTCCGGCTCGAGTTGCAGCAGCGCCCAGATGGAAGCAAGACCTAACATCGCGTCGTCCGTAGAGACGGCCTTCTTCAATTCGGCTGTGGCGTCCTTGGCTTTCAATCGTCCGAGAGCGTAGGCCGCCGCGCCGCGGAACGGGAAGGCCTTGTCATTCATCAGCTTGACGAGATCGGGAATGGCAGCTTTCGCCGACGGCCCGATGCCCGCCAACGCGATCACCGTTTCGCGGCGGAGTTGATCTTCTTTGGCCTGCAATTGTTTCTGCAGCGCGGGGACGGCTTCGACGGCATCCGGACCGATTTCCGCCAGCACCAGCGTTGCGAGTTCGCGGAAATGAGGCTGCTTGAGCTTCTCGACCAGCGCGGGGACCGCCGGCTTGCCGATGCGTCCCAGCGCCCCGGCCGCGGCGATCGTGACCGAGCCGTTCGGATCGTCGAGCGTTTCGGCTAGGGCTTTCACGGCGGCCTTCGCATCCGGACCGATCCGCCCCAGCGCGGCGGCGGCGGCGGCACGGACGTATTCGCTCTTGTCGTTGAGGAGCTTCGTCAAATCGCCCACGGAGGCGGCCGCTCCCGGTCCATAGGCGCCCAAAGCCATCGCCGAGGCAACGCGCACTTCCGGCGCGGACGACTGAAGCTTCTTGGTCAGCACCGGCACGACCGTTTTCGGTTCGGCCTGAATCGCGCCGAGCGCGTGCAGGGCGTGCGCACTGACAATCTCGCTCTTAGCATCTGCGTTCTTCAGCAGCGCAGCGACGGCGTCTTTCGCGTCCGGTCCGATCGCCGCCAAGGCGTCCTCGGCATGGATCTGCGCATTCTCGCTCTGGCTGGCCAGCGCTTTCTTCAGCCCCTCGATGGCCGAGGGGCCGGCCGCCGCGAGACCTTGAATCGCTTCACCGGCAATGCCCACGTCCTGACTCAATCCGGCCACCAGCGCGTCGATGGCGGCGACGACGTCGGCCTTCTGCTCTTCGCCGGCGATCTGCGTGATGGCATGCGCCGCGGCGACGCTCAGCACGGGATCTTTTGACTTCAGAAACTTTTTCAACTCGGGGAGCGCCGCGGCGGCATCCGTCCCGAACAATCGCAGCGACGTGATCGCGCCGTGCTGCATGATCGGCGACTCGTCCGACAGCAGCGGAATCAGCGCGGGCACGGCTTCGTCCGCCTGGGCCCCGATGCGCCCCAAGGCGATCGCCGCTTCGAACTTCAACGACAGATCGTCGCTGCCCAGCGCCTTCACGAGCGACGGCACAGCCCCGGCAGCGCGCGGCCCCAGATCTCCCAGCGTTTGTGCGGCGCGAACCGCCTCGTCCGCGTCCTGGGAAGTGAGCTGCGCCGCCAGTTCGGCCAATTGCTCGCCGGCGGCCAGCGCCGGAATCGCTGAGAGGAGACACATCGCCGCCAGAAACCATGTCGGTCGCACACGCATCTCACGTCCCCCCGGGATTGGTCAGGTCACTCTTGAAGCGGATGATAGGGTCCGATACGCTGAATTGAGCGTTTGATGCGACGATTCTATCGCGGCGCGCGGACGGCACGCCACCCAGCGCGCAGATTTTCACGCCACACCTTCGCAGCCCGACCCCCTTGAGGATTGAGATCATGACCGCGAAACATACCGTCTCGGCTCTGGCGTGCATCGTATGCCTGGCGTCGGCCTCGTCGGCGTTCGCCCAACGCTGGTTCATGCCCGCCGCCGTCGGTTACGGCATGGGCGGCGGTTGGGGCGGGGGATTCGGCTACGGCGGCGTCGGCACGCCGGCATCCCTTGAAGGGCAGGCCATGGCCGACATGGTCCGCTCGCAGGGGATGTATAACGCCATGACGTCCGGCGCCATGATTAACGTCGAAGAAGCGCGGAGCAAGTTCATCGATAATCAACGGCAATGGACCGAAGTCTACATGATGAAGCAGCGCGCCCGGCGGGAGTTGATGGCGCAGCAGGAACAGGACCGGCAGGTGCGTCAGGCCCGCCTGCAGGAGTTCCGTGAAACGCGGCCGTCGAATCCCATTCCGCGGCTGACGAGCGCGCAACTCGATCCGTCGACCGGCAAGGTCCGCTGGCCGACGGCGCTGGAGCGCGACGCGTTCGCTCCACTGCGCACCCAACTCGATCAACTCTTCGCCGCGCGGGCGCACACCGGCACGACGTCGGAAATCGCCACGGCGATCAACAGCAACATCCGCGAGATGCAGGCCGAATTGCGCAAGCACATTCGCGACATCGTGACCAACGAGTATCTCGAAGCCCGCCGCTTCCTCGACAGCCTCTTGTTCGAAGGCCAGCAGCCGGTGGGCTGACGCTCTGAAGGCGAAGACCGGCTTAAGCCGGGACTCCAACAGTTCTGTTTACTTGGGCACCGCGATCAAATCCCAGGTGATGGTGCGCCGCTCCCGACCGGTGCCTTTTACCAGGGCCTTGGAAGCCGCCGGCGGGCGGGCCGGATCGTAGAACATCGGCCGCAACTTGTTGTGCCAGTTGCTGACCTCGTTGTCGGTCACGTAGTACGTCGCCTTGACGAGATGCTTCAGATCGCTGCCGGCGGCAGTCGTCAGCCGCTCGGTGATGGCGAACAGTTCCCGCACTTCGGCTTCGCCGCTGGGTTCGTTCGTCGAACCGTACAAACCGGAGAGATAGATGCTCTTCGGCGCAAAGGCCCGCACGACGCGGGCGTAGACCGGAGACGCCGTCATACCGGGCGGCGTGAGATATTCGCACGGTGGGGCATCGTTCCGCGGCCGCGCGGCGGCGACCAGTTCGATCTCGATCGGCAGCGACGACTCCCATTCCACCACGCTGAGCGGCGCCGGCGTCGCGTCGCCGAAGGCTTGCACCATTTCGTCGATCGCAATCGCCGAGTCCTTCATCGGCGTCAAGAACGCTTTGACTTCGACGACGTCCGCCGGCGAGAGTTCCAGCCACGTCAGCGTGTCAAACAGGCTCTTCATCGTCAGCCGCGTGGCGTCGGCGAGCGTGCCGTCGCCCTTCTCCGCCTGGCCGGAGATGTAGACCCGCGGACCGGCCGGCAGAATCGCGGCGGGCGACGGTTTGCCGGCCGTCGCCGGTTTCAATCGCTGCACCGACTTGGCCTCGGCGTTGCTGCTGACCGCAACGGCGTCGATCGCGACCACGTGCGAGGCCTCGGGCAAAGTCGTCGTGACGAAGCTCACCGCCGGCTTGTGCGCGCCGGCGAACACCGTCGCCAGTTGTTGCTCGACCAGCGCCATCACCGCCGGGTCTTTCACGAAGACATTCAGCTTCACGGCTTGGGCCAGGCTCGATCCGGTCGGTTTAAGCGTTTCATCTAACCGGCCGAGGACCTGCTTGACTTGTCCGGCGGGATCGGCGGCGGTCGACGGAAAAATCTGCGTCGTATGCACCAGCGGCACGCCGTCCACCACCACGGCGAGCGAACTGCCGGTACTCGCCTGCGGTTCGATGCACTGCGGTTCGGCACAGAGAGCCATGGGAGCCGTCGCGAAAAGGAGTGAGAGGAGCGTCCACAAACGAATCATCTGAGTGTTTTCCGAAAAAGTTCCACCAACTCGCTGCGCAAGCAAGCGCCGCAGGCTTGATGAAGTGCATCCCAGTATGTGCGTCGACTTCACGCTTCGCGAGTGAAGTGGTTCAGAAAAATTCCGGCGGCGACGGCGACGTTGAGGGAGTCGGCGTCCGCCGACATGGGGATCGTGATCGACCGGTCGCAGGCGGCGATCCAGTCGCGGCTTAGCCCCTGGGCTTCGTTGCCGAACAGCAGGCCGAAGCGATTGGAACGAGACGATTTCGACAACGGCTGGGCATTTGCAGCGAGAACCGTCGCGGCGAACTCGAAGCCCCAGTCGGCTTTCAACCGTGCGAGGTCGCTGCGTAAATCGGGCGATTCGATGACCGGTTGTCGAAACGCCGTCCCCATCGAGACCCGCAGCACGCGCCGCGAGAACGGGTCGCAGCACGAGGAACCGAGCAGCACGAGCTCGACGCCGAAGCCGCGGCTGATGCGAATGATCGCACCCAGGTTCTCCGGATTGTCGCAGTTCGGACAGACAACGACGGTGAGCCGTTCCGCACTCGTTGAGAGAACGTCTTCGAGCCGCGGCGACGGCCGGCGTTTGCCGCAGGCGACGACGCCGACGTGAAAGTTGAAGCCGACCAACTGCGCGCCGACGTCTTCCGGCACGATGTAAGCGGGAATCTCCTCGGCGACGCGCGGCAGCCACTCGGCTTCGCGTTTCTCGCTGAGCAGGACGGAAGCCGTTTCAAAGTCGCTCTGCAACAACCGGTCGACAACGCGCGTTCCCTCGGCGATGAAGTATTCGCCGTGCCGCATCAGGTTGCTGGCTTTGAGATTTCGATAAGGCTGTACGCGAGGGTCGGCGAGGTCGGCGATAGGGATTCGCATGGTCCGCCGTTAAGGCCACGGTTGGCAACCGTGGGTTTTCTCCACGTGCGAAAGCGAAGACCGCGGTTGCCAACCGCGGCTTTGGACCGATCAGCCGCCCGCAGCGGCGAGTTCCTGCCGGCGGAATTCGTTGAAGTGGAGATACTCCCAGTGCCGGTAGAGCGGCGACTCGCCTACCAGTTCCGCCTGCGGTCCTTGGGCGGCGATCTGGCCGCTGTTCAAGAAGACGATCTCATCCACGCGTTTCATGGTCGACATGCGGGCTGGCAGGAAGATCACGGTGCGGCCGGAGGTGATGCGCTGGAACGCGTCGTCGAGGAGTTGCTTCGTGTCGTCGTCGAGATGGCCCCGCGGCTCTTCGACGATGAGCAACGCCGGATTGCGGAGCAGAGCCCGCGCGAGCGACAACAGGAAACGCTGGCTGGCATCGAGTTCGCCGTCGCCGCCCGAGAGCACCGTTTCGTAACCCTGCGGCAACTTCACCAGGAAGTTGTGGGCGTGCACCGTTTTGGCGGCTTCGGTCACCTGTGGCAGCGTGTATTGCGTATTGCCGGCCCGCAGGTTGTCGAGCACCGTGCCGCGCAATGTCGGATCGTCGCCGCCGACGAACACGGCTTCGGCACGCAGCGATTCCAGCGTCGCCCAGGCAATGTCTTCCCCGTCGAACAGCACCCG
This sequence comes from uncultured Planctomycetaceae bacterium, assembly GCA_964504645.1. Lineage (GTDB taxonomy): Bacteria > Planctomycetota > Planctomycetia > Planctomycetales > Planctomycetaceae > CAZDGB01. The sequence continues at coordinate 5,582 of CAZDGB010000154.1, forward strand.
CCCCGATTGCGGCTCGATGAACCGCGGCAAGAGCAACGCGAACGCTTTGGCGTCCAACGGGTCGAGGGAAACGACCGCATACGATTTTTTGGCCTCGAGCTTGAGCGTAACGCGGTCCAGCAGCAATTGTTGCGACGGGGCGCGGTACGTGACGGCGTCGAAATGGAGCGAACGCGACAACGGCTGCAGGAACTTCGCGCCGACCGCCTGGCTGACGGACGGCAAGCGGTCGAGGTAGCGGAAAATCTGGTCGGCCGCCAGCGAGATCTCCTCGCGAATGGCCCGCAGATTCCACAGCTTCCGGCAGGCGCGCAGGGCGATTGTCACCGCGAGTCCGAACACCACAGCGCCGGACCAGGTGAGTTCCCCCGTGCTGTGCAGCAGCTTCAAGCCCAGAAACAAGAGCATGAAGAGCAACATGCCGACGCAGACCAGGATCGTCAGACGGTTCAGCCAGCGCGCTTCGCGCTGCGAAGCGGTGAGGTCGAGCGCCGGCGTCAGCGTCCGCTCCAGCCGCTTGGTGAACTCCTCGTGCTCGACCTGCTCCATGCCGAAGCCGCGCACCAGCCGGGCGTTCGCCAATTGGTCGGAGAGCGCATGGTACTCGTTCCGCAGCCGGTCGTCGCGCAAGCGCCGCGCCACGGCAAGCTTGGCCTGCGATCGCTCGATCAGGAACCAGCACAAAGCCAGCGGCACGCCCCACTGGACCGTCAGCAAGGGATCGACGTGGCAGGCAATGATCACCGCGCAGGCGATCTCCAGCGGATAGCGTGCCAAGTGATGAATCCAGGTCTCCAGCCCGTGACGAACGGCATCGACCTGCGAGGTGAAGAGCTGATTGGCGACCTGGGCCGAATGCTCGTCGATGTCTTCGGGACTCAACCGCAGCGCCTGCCGATGCAGATTGTTGCGGAACATCACGGCCACCCGCAGCGCGGCGATGCGGCTCTGATACACGATGCGATTCAAACACCAATAGCGCAGCAGCCAGAACACGGCGCCGACGAGCAGCAGCGTCACGAGCGCAAAATCGTTGTGCCGCAGCCATTCCACCTGGCGATAGAGCCAGCCGAACGCCGGCCCGTACCACGTGCCGTGCGAGCGCCAGACGCTGCCGATAATTCCTTCGCCCGTCACCAGGTGGTCGCTGGTCGGCTCCTGCGCGGTGAGTACCGCAGCGGCGTTTTCGACGGGGGCGTCCTGTTCCGCCGCCCCGCCCTCGGGTGCGGCCGGCGCCTGTGCCGGCGGCGCAGGGTTGGCTTCCAGATCGAAGGCATGCAGTTCCAGCCCCGTGAAGCGATTGAATTCTTCCAGCTCCGCGGCGGTGAGACGCACCCGCAACTGGCCCCGATCGGTCAGCAATCCGACGAACAGCCCGATGGTGACGAGCACTCCCGCCAGCAAGACCGCGGCGAACAACGACCAGATCACGGCCCGGCGAGCGGGTCCGGAAAAGAGATCGCGATTGGCAAAAGTCCGCGTGAAGGCGCCGATGGGATGGTTCGCCACGGAAGTGTCCGCAGTAGGAAAGGTGTCACACACTGCCTCCGTGCCTGCGAATCAATTATGACCGGTCGAAGGAACAGTTCACAACACCAACCCGACGCGCCAGCGAGGACTAAGAATCAAAGAGACTCGCATGTCCATCGATCTCGCTTGCGCGTCGCGTTAGTGCCTCCGTTAGGCCAGATCGCGGTCTTCGAACAGGATGAACGCCATCAGGATCGCCGCGGCGCAGTAGCAGACGCAGTAAATCGCCGCCTGGCCGAGATATTCGGGGGGCACCAGCCGGTTCGTGGCGACCGCCGCCGACACGTTGAACGATTCGAGCGACGGGAACACCGTCGCGATCAATCGCGCCATGAACGCCACGAATTCGTTTTTCAGCACGCTGCCTTCGACCAGCACCGGCGTCAGATGTCCGACGACGAACACCGCCAGGCACGTCGTGAGATTCACGACCATCGGCAGCCGCGTGGAGATCGCCACGCTGATCGCCGACAGCACCGCGACCTCCATGAACAGCAGAATCAGGCCCGGAATGACTTGCAGCGTGATGGCCCACCGCAGCGCGGCGATCGGGGCTTCCTCGCTCGATTCCTTCGCGTCGTAGCCGATCTTGTAGTAGATCAGCGCCAGGAACACGATCGACAATGGAATCATGTACCACAGGATCGTCTGCACGATGCCGATGTATTTCCCCAGCACGAATTGCCGGCGATTGATCGGCTTGGACAAGAGCGTCATCGCCGTCTTGCCTTCGATTTCATCCGCCACGCTGGTGCTCGCCGTCCAGACGGCGATCAGCACCGAGGAGATGAGAATCGTCGCGAGGCCGCAGTCTTTCTGCATCTTCACGTCATCGCCGAGCGAAAAGAACGGCAGAAACGTGTTGATGACGAGCAGAATCAACGCCAGACCCAGGCAGAGCCAGAACACCGGCTGCCGCACGGCTTCCTTGGTGGTGGCACGGGCGATGATGCCAGCTTTCGTGGTGTAAGCGAAAACGATCAGCGCAAGCAGAGAGGCTGCCCCGACGATCGCCGTTATCACCCATTCCTGCGGCAAAGTTCCCAACGTGGCCGGCGGAGCCGCCTGCGCCAAAACGAGCAACGCGTTCAGACCCTCGAACATTTCCCACCCCAAGAAGATCAAATAAAGAGACACCGTCCCCGCGACGTCCAACGACTCACCGCGAATACGCGTCGACCGAGTCGGCAGTTGGGAAAATTTCCGCGCGGGGACAGAACACGTTAGTCTAACCCCCCCGCCGACGGCTGAAAACGATGCGCCAGCGATCTTTGCGGGAAAATCTCATCCCGGGCGCCGGAAGTCGTTAGAGGCGGAGAAACTCGCGCACTCACACAGCCGCGGTTGGCAACGGCGATTCTTCTTCGTGGGCGTCGCTCGGAAGAACCGCGGCTTTCTCAGTAGCGGATCGTAAACCCTTCGCCGGAAAATTCTTGCGGTGCTGGCGTTTCCTCCACGCGGGTAATGTTCGGGCCGAATTGTCCGGACACCTTCGCCAGCAACCGGGCCACTTCTTCGGCAGCGCCGGCGACGACCATTTCCACGGTGCCGTCGGCCAGATTGCGGACGTAACCCGTGACTGCGAAGGGGCGAGCGATGTGTTCCGTCGTCGCACGGAATCCGACTCCCTGCACGCGGCCGTGGTAGATGACGCGGCGAGTTGTTGGATTCGAGTTCATGGGTTCGGCTGCCGTGACGGTGAAATTTCAGTATAGTCGATGGTTGGCTCAGCGCAAACGGGGATTGGCCAACCCACTACTCACAACCAACGATCTTCTCACCGCATGTTCGTCGACCAGCTTTCGATCTCTTGTTACGGCGGACACGGCGGGCCGGGGTGTTGCAGCTTTCGCCGGGAGGCCCACGTGCCGCGCGGCGGGCCGGATGGCGGCGACGGCGGCCGCGGCGGGCACGTCGTCATCGAGGCCGATGAAAACGTCAGCAGCCTGGTACATCTCGTCGGCATCAAGGACTGGCGGGCCGACAACGGTTCGCCCGGACAAACGTCTCTCAAGACCGGCCGCGACGCCGAGGACATCATCATCAAGGTTCCGCCGGGAACGATTCTCCGCGACGCCAAGCGGGGCTTCGTGCTCAAAGACCTGACGCGGCACGGAGACCAGGTCATCGTCGGGAAAGGGGGCGAAGGAGGACGCGGCAACGCGCGCTTCATGTCGTCCACGAACCGCGCCCCGCGCGAGTTCACGCCGGGCGAAGACGGCGAGCACCGAGACATCGTGCTCGAATTGAAAGTCATCGCCGATGTCGGTCTGATCGGCAAGCCGAACGCCGGCAAGTCGACGCTGCTCAGCCGGCTGACGCGCGCCAATCCGGAAATTGCGAACTACCCGTTCACGACGAAGTCGCCGAATCTCGGCGTCGTCCGCGTCGGGACCGAGCGGCAATTCGTCCTCGCCGATATTCCGGGACTCATCGAAGGGGCCCACGCCGGCGTCGGCTTGGGGCATGAGTTTCTCAAGCACGTGGAACGGACGCGCGTCCTGCTCCATCTCGTCGAACCGCAGCCCGACGACCAATCGGACCCGATCGCCAATTACTTGGCGATTCGCGAGGAACTGCGGCTCTACGACGAGCAACTCGCCCAGCGGCCGGAGCTGGTGGTCGTCACCAAAGGGGAACTGGAAGACGCCGCGGCGGTGGCCGAACTGTTGCACGAGACGATTCATCGCCCGGTGCTGGTGATCTCCGCCGTCACTGGCAAAGGCTTGCCGCAACTGATTCAGGAAACCGTCAAGCTGCTCGATGCGCTCGACGAACCGGAGTAGCAACCGGTCCCGGCGTCGCCGACGCCGGGCTTTGTGGAACTCAACGTCGCAGTCCTGATCGCCGGCTGGGAATGGCGATGAGATGCTTGCTGCACGTCACATACAGCGTTTTCCCCTCTTCGCCGCCGAACGCGCAATTGGTGATCGTGTCTTCCGGCGTCTCCACGAACGCGACGAGTTTTCCAGACGGCGTGAAGACGTGAATGCCGGGCTTCGTATCCAGCGTTTCGCTCGTCTTCCGCGTCTGATGCAAACCGGCGGCGATGTACAGGTTTCCTTCCGCATCGACACACATCCCGTCGCCACTGCGGCCGGGGTAAAAGTCGATCAGCACGCGGCCGTTCGCCGCACTGCCGTCGGGCTGAAGATCATACGCTCGGATGCAGCGCGATTTGTTCTCTCGGCCATCGGATTCGACCAGATAGAGTTGCTTGCCGTCCGGAGAAATCTCGATGCCGTTCGGCATGTCGATCTCCGGCGCGGCGAGAATGCGGGTTAACACGCCGTCGGGATCGATGCGATAGACCGCGTTGACATTTCCCGCCTGCGGATCGGTATTCGCCAGCCGCGACGTGAAATAGAGGCGCCCCGCTTTGTCGATGACCAGGTCATTCGGCGCGCCGAGCGGATGATTCTGAAAGCGGTCGGCCAGCACCGTAAGCTTTCCGGTCGCGATCTCGATCCGCACGACGCGGCCTTGATCGTTCACGCCCCCTTCGCAGGCCAGCAGATTTCCATCGCGATCGAATTCCAACCCATTCGCGGCGTTAGAGTTTTCACGGAACACCGACAACTCGTTGGTCCGCGTGTCAAACCGGCAAATCTGATTGGCGGAGACATTCGAGAGATAGAGAAACCGCTGCCCGTCGTACACCGGACCTTCCGTGAAGAACTTCGGAGTGGCGACGGTCGCGACGATCTTCGGTGCGCCGAGATATTCGGCGGTCGCGAGATTCTCATAAGGAACTTTCCCAAAGGTGCGGCGCTCCATCGATAAAGCCGCACCGCATAAGGCAATCGACGAGCATCGCAACCATTCGCGTCGGGATAGCCGCGCTGAGATCATTCCACTGCCTCGCAATCGCCAGAACTTCCTTCCACCCACGTCGACCGATATCTTAACGACAGGCCGACACCGCGACACATCTTTCCGAATGCCTGGAGCACGTCATGCCCCGTCTTGCAATTCTCCTGCTGCTATTGGCTGTGAGCCGAATCGGGTTCGCCGCAGACCTCAAACCGACCGGTGACCCGAAGATTCTTCCCACGGACGCCGAACTCGAATTGTTATGGAACGAAGGCGAATTCACCGAAGGGGTCGCCGTCGCGAAGGACGGACAGGTCTACTTCAGCGACATCGCCATTATGGCGAAGAATCCCGGGCGGATCATGAAGTTCGATCCGCAAACGAAGCAAACGACCGTGCATGTCGCCGACAGCGGACAATCGAACGGCCTGTTCTTCACCGCCGACGGCCGGCTCATCGCCGCGTGCGGCGCGAACATCGGCCGGCAGGCGCTCTGCGAAGTCACGCCCGACGGCAAGATGAAAGTCCTCGCCGGCAAATTCGGCGGCAAGAAGTTCAACGCCCCGAACGATCTCGTCATCCATCCCCGCGGCTGGATTTTCTTCAGCGACCCGCGCTACGTCGGCAAAGAGCCGCTGGAACTCGACCGGCAGCGCGTCTACCGTTACGACCCGGATGGCCGCGTTCACCGCGCGACCGACGACATCGCCAAGCCGAACGGGCTGATTCTCTCCCCCGATGCCAAAACGCTCTACGTCGCCGAGACCGACAACGGCAGCACTGGCCTGGAACCGGAAGGGACCAAACCGCAGCCACCGCGCTACACGCTCAATGCCTATCCCATCAACGCTGACGGCTCGCTGGGCAAAAAGAAACTGCTGGTCGATTTCGGCCAAGAGATGGGTATCGACGGCATGACGTCCGACGTCGAAGGCCACATCTACGGCGCAATCCGCATCCCCGATCGCCACGGCATCGCCGTCTTCACTCCCGCCGGCAAGGAAATCGCTTTCATCCCCACCGACCCGCTGCCGACCAACTGCACGTTCGGCAAAGGTGAGGAAAGCCAAACCCTCTACGTCACCGCCGGCGAAGGCCTCTACCGCATCCCGCTGAACATCGCCGGCTATCATCCGGAGTTGACTAAATAGAACCGGCCTCGCGCAGAGACGCAGAGGTCGCAGAGAAGCAGAAGGGATGGAGGGAAAGAGGGATGGAGAGAGAAGACTTGCTTAGTATCTTTCCCTCATACTCTCATTCACTCCTTCCTCTGCTCTGCGACCTCTGCGTCTCTGCGCGAGACCCGCTTCTGCGCCCTTCTGCGAGAGAACGATCCTATGCCCAAGGAAATCGAGCCGACGATCCGCAAGCTCTCGGAGTTTGAGCCGAATGAGCAGGGGGATTGTTTTGCGATGCTGGCGAAGAAGGAGGCCGGGAAGACGCGGGATGGGAAGCCGTTTTATCGGGCCGTGTTTCGGGACAATCATCGCGCGGCGACCGTGATGATCTGGCTCGACGGCGGCTGGTTTGAGGACTGCGAACAGACCTGGGTCGCCGGCGCGTGCTACAAACTCCGCGGCCGGTATTTCGAGAATCAATATGGTTCGCAACTGGAACTCGAAAAGATCCGTCCGGTGGAGGCCGCGGACGCCGAGGCCGGATTCGACTTCGCCGACTTTCAACCGGCGACGCGGTTTGATCCGGAAAAGTTGTTCGCGGAGTTGGTCGAACTGGCGACCGCCGAGATCGCCGACGTGCCGATCCGCACGCTGACGGTGTCGCTGCTGGAATCGAACCGCGACACGCTGCTCCCGCTCGCCGCGGCGATGCACCATCACCACGCCTACCGCGGCGGGTTTCTGGAGCACGTTCTTTCGGTGACGAAGACGGCGTGTTATCTCGCCGACAAGTACCGCGCGCACTATCCCCATCTGAATCCGCCGCTATCGAAATCGCTGATAGTCGCCGGGGCGATCCTTCACGACATCGGCAAATTGCAGGAACTGGTCCAGCAGCCGACGGGCGCCGACTACACGCCGGTCGGCCGGCTGATCGGCCACATCGTGCTGGGCCGCGACATGGTCCGCGCCGCGGCGGCCGACATCCCCGACATGGACCCGGAACTGTTATTGCGCCTGGAACACATCGTCCTGTCGCATCAAGCCGTCCCCGAATGGGGCAGCCCGGTCGTTCCCTCGACGCCGGAAGCCCTGCTCGTCCACTACGCCGACGACATCGACGCGAAACTGCAGATGATGGTGATGGCGCTGGACACCGAACCGACGCCGGGGAACGAGGAGTTCACGTCGAAGGACAACCCGCTCAGGCGGAGGATTTTCCGGGGGCTGCGCGACTGACGTGGCGGCACGTTTCTTAACGTGCCGGTCGGATCTTCATGTGAGAAATGTGCGCCAGTATCTGTTGCTACGGGTCGATGAACCCCACTCCGATTCCAGGGTAAGTTTTCTGCACCGCCGCATAGTCAAACGCTCCGATGTTCCCGTTCACCGTCATCGATTTCAAGAATTTCATTCTCCGCAGCGGCAGTTCCTCGCCAGCGACTGGCATGGTTGCCAGGTGATGCGGAGCAATCGTAAGGCTTTCGATCTTCGTGTCCGCGAGCGCTGCCAGACCGTGGGAACTAATTTCGGTTCCCAATAACGAGAGGTGTTTCAGCGCCGGCAGGCGGGCAATCTGTTCCAATCCCTGGTCGGTAATCCGACCGGAAATCGACAGATACTCGAGTTTCTGGAGTTGTACAACTGTTGGCAAACAAGCGTCGGTTAACTGCTGTTTGATGTGCGGACTGCGATGCCGCGAAAGTGCTAATGATTTCAGTTCTGCCAGGTCCTTCAGAGCCGCCAATCCTTCGTCGGTGATGCGCGTGTGAGTGAGATCAAGCTCCTGCAGTCGGCTCAGTGTGCGCAGTTCCTGAAACGAGGGGTCATCGACATCCACACCGTAAAGACGCAAAGATGTGAGGTTGTGTAGTTTCCCAATCTCTTTCGCTCCCGTGACGGTGAGCATCAACTTCTGCGGCAGGCTGAGCCGCTCCAATTGCGTCAACGATCCAATGGCTTCCAGATCCCGCATTTCGAGTGTGCCGTACAATTCCAGGCCGACCATTCCCGGCACTTTCCGGAGTCGTGGAATGTGGCCGGAAGTTTCTTGACCGGACAGCCGGAGCGTTTGGATCGACGCCGCGCGATTCAAGGACTCGAACATAGTCCCCGTGAATTTCGCTGACAACAGCGATACTCTGCCCCAATGCCGGCCCACCAGTTGGTTCAAGGCTTCAACAGTGACTTCATCGCCTGCGAGCCGCAGGTCCGGCAACTTCTCGGCGTCATCAGTGGTCTCTTTCTCCAATACCGGTTTGGCATCGTCCGCGAGTGACGTTGCAAGACAAAAACCACAGATCAACAGGATGAACGCGGCCAAGCCAACTGTGGTTGAACGGCCGCTTCGGGCAAGTGCCATTGGAATCATCCCAAAGGAATTGCTGAACTCTCGATAGGAGATTCAGCGCCCGCTCATTGCCGCAAGGGTTTGCTTTCCGGCAAGACGTTGTCTCCTGCCGGCGCGGGATCTCTCTCGAATCGCCCCGGCGTCACCAAGCCGAAGACGACCTCGTCCTTCAGTTCAAAGGCGTAGATCAACGTCGTCTCGCCCAGGCGACTTTGGAATTCGGTCTGAATCTTCTGCTTGTTCAAGCCGGGCACCACAGTCCCGTTGAATGTCACGGACTGCTCCTTGTCCAATACGGAGTGTTCGACCGCCAACTGAAGTTTAAGCCGGTCGAAGCCGAGTGCGAGCGGCAGGACGTTCAAGCGGGTGCCGAAATCTCGCCACTGGATCGCGATGCGGCCATTTTGGTCCGGTACCGGGATTGGAAACTCGCCGCCGTTCTGCAGCGACGCGGCCTCTCCGCTGCGCGTCGCGAGGGTCGTCTCGGCGTGCTTCTTGAGAAGTTCGCCCTGCTCCAGCGCGGCCAGGTTCTCCAGCCAGGAGTCATCGACGACGATTGGTTTCATCGGCTGGCCTTTCGCCGCGGCGGGCTGGAACTTGACCCACTGTTCGGCGGGCAGCGATAACAGTCGGACGCGGATGGCGATTTCTTGCGGACGTTCCAGTTGCCGTTCCAACGCGGTGATTTCGTCCTGCAAGCGCGCCGCCTCGGTCCGCTTCTCCTCGAGTTGCCGGAGAGCGGGTTGAACGAGTTCCTCAGCTTCCCTCAGAATCTGGTCGGCCAATTCCGCGCGGCCGGCGGCCCGCAGATGATCAGCCGCTTCGATCAGATGCCGGGCCTTGTCGATCGCCTCGTTGCCGGGTTCGTCGGCAAATCCCCACGGAGCGGCGCACAACAGCAGACTCAGAAACGCGAGCCAGCGCGACATGATCATCCTCCTTGTGAACAGTCGAACATCGACTGGCGATTCTCCGGGAGTCCGGGAATCTGTCAAGAGGATTCCGCGTGGCGGGGCGGGTGCGAAACAGGCGGGCCCGCGGCAATGAAATGGACCGGTGGGGAACAGGCCCCCCCCC
>CAZDGB010000154.1:15479-17026 GCA_964504645.1 uncultured Planctomycetaceae bacterium
GGGGCCGGTTACCTACGGGGCCTGCCGGGCTAATTCCCGGGCCCGGTTTGAAAAGGGGCCGCCACGTCGGTTCGCTACTTCTTATGAAACGACTTCAGAATCCGGTCCTTGATCGGATGATCCTCGAAGTCGATGATCACGATGACGTCTTCATCCTCAGCGGGTTGGTCTTTCCCGAGGATGCGCGTCGTGTGATCGTTGTGCACGCGCTGGAGTTCCGGGTCCGACGACTTGAACTGCAGCAGGCGGACGCGTTGCCCGTCCACTTGCAGCGCGATGACCTGCTCCACGCCGGGGATTTTTTCGGCGGCTTGCGGCTCTTCCACCCGCGCGCCCTCGGCCTTCAATTCCTGCGTCATGGCGGCGGCCCGACGCTGCAACGGGGCGTGGACATTGTCGTAGACCCAGAACCGCCAGGCGATCGTCCACCCGACGGCCAAGATGATGAACAAAGACGTCACGACGAGAACCGCTCGCTGGGTCGTTGGCTTCGACATGGAACCACACTTCATCGCCGGAGGAAACGGAACCGCATCATCAGCGCGGGAATGGCACTATACTGAACGGTGCGCCGGGCGTCACGCCGGTTAGCCGCGACGCAGAGGCTTTGCGAGCGGAGCTTGCCTCCACATCAAACCGCGTCCCCTTCCAGCCAGTTGTCCCCCGCGCTCACGTCGACGGCCAGCGGGACCGAGAGATCGAACGCTGTTGTCATCTCCCGCCGGACGAGCGCGACGAGCGGCGGCACTTCTTCCGCCGGGCATTCGAAGACGAGTTCGTCGTGAATCTGCAGCAAGAGGTTCGCGGGGAACTTCTCGGCCTGCAGCTTCTGATGGATGTTGATCATGGCCCGTTTAATCAAGTCGGCGGCGGAACCCTGGATCACGCTGTTGATCGCCGTCCGTTCGGACATCGTCCGCATCCGGTTGCGGGCTTTGCGGATCCCTTCGATGCGGCGGCGGCGGCCGAGAATCGTGCGGGCGTAGCCGGTCTGTTCGCATTCGGCGAGGACTTCCTCCAGAAACTGCGCGACGCCCGAGTAGCGGCGGAAGTAATCGTCGATGAACGCCGCCGCGTTCTCTTTCGGGATACCGAGCTGCGCGGCGAGGCCGAACGGCGTCTGTCCGTAGATCACGCCGAAGTTCACGGCCTTCGCGACGCGGCGCATCTCGGATGTCACATCGGTCAATGCGACGCCGTAGACCTGTGCGGCCACCGCCGTGTGGATGTCGACGCCTTGCGCGAAGGCGTCGAGCAGCACCGGGTCCTGGCTGAAGTGGGCCAGCATGCGGAGTTCGATCTGCGAGTAATCGGCGCTGACGAGCTTCCAGCCCGGTTCCCCCGGAATGAACGCCTTGCGGATGCGGCGTCCCTCGGCGGTGCGGATGGGGATGTTCTGCAAATTCGGATCGCTGGAACTGAGCCGGCCCGTCGCCGCGACAACCTGATTGAACGAGCAATGGATGCGGCCCGTCTGCGGGTTGACGAGATCGGGGAGGGCGTCGAGGTACGTTCCTTTGAGCTTGCTGAATTGCCGGTGCTCGATG
>CAZDGB010000155.1:0-16867 GCA_964504645.1 uncultured Planctomycetaceae bacterium
CTTCAACCGTGCAAAGCTGAATCTCTCTCAAACCCACCAACCGAGTTGTCAAAGAGCGATCCGCGTGGCGAACAGAAGATCCGTCCGACGCGGATGAAGTAAGGCTAATCTTAGCCGCCCGCGCGCAGATGTCAACCGCCGCGCGAGGACGAATTTTTTCTGGCGGATGCCTGATGATTCATGCAGCGGTCGCTGTGACTTTGACCGCGGAGTTTTCCGATCCGCGTTCGCAAGATTTGCCGGCGAGGCAATCTGCGGAATTGTCCTGGATCATCGAGAATTTGCCGGACAGAACGTTTGCTCCCAAGCGATCGGACTGGCATCAAGGGCTGCACCGGATTCGCCGGGAAATTGCCGCCCGGCGCTGGAATTCAGGAATAACGCTCCGTATCCTCTGCTCTCACAAAAAGGAGAAAGGCCGGCTTCATGTGGATTCGGCCGATCACATCAGGATGAGTGAACCACAGGAAAGGGTCTGACCGTGAAGCGATTTTGTGCCTTCGCCTTGTTGACGATGGGAATTCTCGGCTGTGAAGCGCAGCCGTCCGCTCCGAAGGGAGCTCCGCCCGCGGGCCCGCCCCCGGCGATGACTGGTCCGGCTGGCGGCGCGCCGGTCGCGAAGCCGGGCGATGAGAAACCCGCCGATGTGAAGCCCGCGGACGAGAAGCCGGCTGATGAAAAGCCCGCCGATGAAAAGCCGGCGGACGAGAAGCCCGCCGATGAGAAGCCGGCTGAAGAAAAGTAAGTCAAACTCTCGACATTCTGTCGCCTGTATCGGGAGGTGTTCCCCAGAACACCTCCCGTTTTTTTTTGAGCCCGGCTCTGCAACTTCAAACCAACTCCCACCCTTTGCGATATTCACGGCGGATGTACTTGTCCGCCTCCGGCGCGTTCGGACACCGCAGGGTCTCCGGATCCCATTCGAGTTTCTTGCCGACCCGGTAGGCCACGTTGCCGAGATGGTTCGTCTCGGTCAGCCAGCCGGAATACTCGAAGTTGCACGACGGAGTTTTGCCCGTCTTGATGCATTGAATCCACTCGGCCTGCTGGCCGGGGGACGCCGGGATGAACGGTTCCGGACGCTGATAGGTCTCGAAGTCCTTTTCAGGCAAGAGAATATGCCGGCCGTAATCGGCGAGGAGCATGCCTTTGTCGCCGACGAACAACACACCATAGTCCCATTTCGGAATGCCGCCGTCTGTCCAGATTTGCGGCTTGTTCACGCCTTGATACCAGGACATCGACACGGGGGCCCGATCGCCCCGTTTTCCAAATTCGTAAGTCACCTGCATGGAGGCCGGGGCGAGATCGGGATGAACTTTCGGGCCGGAGGCTTCGATGGTGAGGGGCGACTGGAGTTCCAGCGCCCAGAACGGCAAGTCGTTCATGTGGCTGCCGAGGTCCGACATCGTGCCGCTGCCCCATTCCCACCAGCGATACCATTTCGGGCCGGGGAAATAGAATTCGTGGAACGGCCGCTCGGGCGCCGGGCCAAGCCATAAATCCCAGTGCAGTCCGGCGGGAATCGGCGATGAACCTGCCGGGCGGTTCTGCGCTGTGACGATGTCGCCGTTCTTCTTCGCCTCGTCTTCGGAGCCTTGCCAGCCCCAGGCTCGCGAGGTCCAGACGTGGGCTTCTTTCACGTTGCCGATGGCTTGCTTGCGGATGAGTTCCACCACGCGATGGTAATTGTCGCCGGCGTGAATCTGAATTCCCATCTGCGTCGCGACGTTCGCCTCCCTCGCGGCCTCGCGGATGATTCGCGCTTCATAGATATTGTGTGTCAGCGGTTTTTCGCAGTAGACGTGTTTGCGGAGCTTGAGTGCCGGCAGCGTGGCGAACGCATGCGTGTGTTCGCAGGTGCTGACGACGACAGCGTCGAACTCGTCCGCATGATCGTACAGCCGACGATAATCGGTCTCCTTGCGGGCCTGCGGAAACCGCTCGGCGGTTTTATCGAGCGTGGCCTCGTTGACGTCGCAGATCGCCGCGATGTTCTCCGCCGCGACTTCCGCCAGATTCGAGGCTCCGCGTCCGCCGACGCCGATGACGGCGAGGTTCAGTTTGTCGTTGAGATTGCGGGCGTGAAGAATCGCCGGCGCCGCGAACAGCGTCGATGCCGCCGTCGCCGAATGCTGGAGAAATTTTCGGCGAGACAAAGATGCACGTCGAGAGGCCATCGCAAGCTCCTCAAGCTAGTGAAGGAAAGCTCAAGCGACGGACATTCTCGCCGCAAGTCGCACGGCGACGCAATTCCACAGCCGATTTCAAGCGGCGAGGCGCTCGGCGGCGACCGGCACGTGGAAGTCGATCCGGTCGACCTCGCCGCGGCACAGACGCTCGGTCTGGTCGCTGAGATGATCCATCGCGGCTTGAACCCGCGCGACGTAACCGTCAAGTTGTTCGCGCGAGAGATCGGGCGGCACGGCAATGGCGTGCCCCGTGACGACATACACGGTCGTGAACGGCTTGGGAATCACCATGTCGGTCCAACTGCCCTGAATCTTCCACGCACGCTTACAGGCGTAGGCTCCCGGGCAGATCACCTTTCCCGTTTGCGAGGCGACAAACACCGCGCCGGGTTTCAGTTTTCTGCGCGGCCCCTGCGGGCCGTCGGGCGTGATCACGATGTGTTTCCCCGCCGTGTCCTCGAGGAGTTGCTTCACGGCGCCGGCGCCGCCGCGCTTCGTCGAGCCGCGGACCGTTCCGTAGTCGAGGAACGCCATCGCTTCGGCGAGGTACGATCCATCTTGATGCTTGCTGACCAGGCAGCAGTTCCGTCCCCGATTGGCTTTGTGCGCAACGAATGTGGGAATGATCAACATGTCATGCCAGACGCACAGCACGCCGCGCCGGGGGTCATCGTCCGCGGCCCGGTGGTCCAAACGCAGCCACTGTTCCGGCGCGAGGTACACCACCTTGGACGTCCAAAACAGCAGATGCCCCGCTTGCACGCAAAGCCATGCGAGACATCGCGTCAAAAAGACACTGCGAATTTTCACGAGTCGGATCACCTACAGAGGAACAAATCGCAGTCGAAATGTATCGGAAGATTTCGCAGCGGCAAACCCCAATCAGTGATGGTAGAGACTGCGAACCCGCAAGCGTGGATCGGACGTCGGGCGACCGTGCATCGCTGGCGAGTTCGCAACTCCCCAACACCTGTTGCCGCGCGTTCGTCGCGTTGCTATCATCCGCCGCGCTGCACGGACTGCGCAGCTTGTCCAGACCGCGACAATCGGCCACGGAAAGTCGAGTTCACCAAATGACTGCCACGCACGGACTTGCGGAAAAAATCGCTTCAAAATCGGCCAAGGTGGGCGTCATCGGTCTGGGTTACGTCGGGCTGCCGTTGATTCGAGCCTTCACCGCCGCCGGTTTCCGCTGCCTGGGCTTCGACGTCGATCAGGCCAAGGTCGACCGGTTGCTCGCGGGGCAAAGCTATATCAAGCACATCGACTCCGCGGCGATTTCGAAGCTGATCAACGAGAAGCAATTCGAGCCGACGGCCGACATGGCGCGGTTGGGCGAGGCTGATGCGATCATCATCTGCGTGCCGACGCCGCTGAATGAAAGCCGCGATCCCGATCTGAGCTACATCGAAGGAACGGCCCGCTCGATCGCCAAGACGCTGCGG
The DNA here is from genome assembly GCA_964504645.1 of uncultured Planctomycetaceae bacterium. Classification (GTDB taxonomy): domain Bacteria; phylum Planctomycetota; class Planctomycetia; order Planctomycetales; family Planctomycetaceae; genus CAZDGB01. The sequence continues at coordinate 3,638 of CAZDGB010000155.1, forward strand.
AAGGGGCAACTCGTCGTGCTCGAAAGCACGACGCATCCGACGACGACGCGGGAAAACGTCCTGCCGATTCTCGCCGAGACCGGCCTGAAAGCCGGCAACGATTATTACCTCGCGTTCAGCCCGGAACGCGAAGACCCCGGCAATCCGCACTTTCAAGCGGCGACCATTCCAAAAGTCGTCGGCGGGCACGATGCCGTCAGCGGCGATTTGGCGTGCGCTTTGTATTCTCACGCCGTCGTGAAAGTGATCCGCGTCTCGTCGATGGAAGTCGCCGAGGCGTGCAAGATTCTCGAAAACACCTACCGGGCCGTGAATATCGCGCTCGTCAACGAACTGAAGATGCTGTACGACAAGCTCGGCATCGACGTCTGGGAGGTGATCGACGCCGCGAAGACGAAGCCGTTCGGCTTCCAGGCGTTCTACCCCGGCCCGGGCCTCGGCGGGCATTGCATTCCGATCGATCCGTTCTACCTCACGTGGCTGGCCCGCAAGCACGGCGAGCAGACGCGGTTCATCGAACTCGCCGGCGAGATCAACCTCCACATGCCGATCTACGTGATCAACCGGCTCGCCGAATTCCTGAACGACGCCGCCAAACCGATCAAAGGGAGCAAGATCGCCCTGCTCGGCATGGCCTACAAGAAAGACGTCGACGACCCGCGAGAAAGTCCGTCGTTCGAACTGATGAAGCTGCTGTTGGCCCGTGGAGCGAATCTGACCTACAACGACCCGCACGTGCCGGAACTGCCGAAGATGCGGCACTATCCTGATCTGCCCGCGATGAAAAGCCAGCCGCTCACGCCGGAGTATCTCGGTGTGCAGGACTGCGTAGTGATCTCGACAGACCACACGGCATACGACGCGAACTTCATCGTCGAGCATGCGAAGCTCGTACTCGATACGCGGAACCTGACGAAGAACGTGACGAAGGGCCGCGAGAAAATTCGTCGGGCATGAGTCGGAAATCGGCACGCGGGGCTGCGCCACGCCGAGGACGCGGAATTTCGCGGATCAGACAAGAAAGACTTCTTGTCCGCGGCCCTCCGTGGGCTTCCGGCCGGCGTTATTCCGCGTTCACCTCTTTGTCGTGCTAACGACTCAATCCTGCGGCCAACAGTCATGACGAAATTCGACCGGCGATTGCTTGGTACGTGGAAATCCGACCGGCGCAAGACGTTTTTGCACTACAAACCGCTCAAACATTTCGCCCCTGAGCGATTCCGCAAGTTTCGTTCGCTGTTCGGCCAAATGATCATTCATTGGGAGCGAGGAAAATTCACGATCACACTCAAAGAGATGACCAACACGACCGCATATCAAGTCGTTGCTCACGATGACTGCAGCGTCGTGATTCAATCGTACGACGATCTTTTCGATCGTGAATCGATCAAGCAGATTCATTTCGAAGGAGAAGATTACTATTGGATCGCTTTGGACGGCGGCTACTTGTGTGAATGGTTTCGTCGCGTCGGATCGTGATTTCACGTCGGTCGCCGGTATAATTCCTCGATCGAAGTTCGTGATTTCCTTGCTGAGGAGTTGATTTCGAAGATGCCCCGCATCCAGCCCGTTCCCGAATCTTCCGCCGCCGACAGGGTCGAGCAGACCTACGGCCGGCTGCGCGAGTTGTTTGAAACGACCGATCCCTTGCCGGAGCCGTTTCTGCTGTACGCCGCTGTGCCGGCGTTTCTGCAGGACTTCTACATGAACTTCAAGAAGTTCTGTTACACAGCGGGGGCGCTCGACGTGAAGACGAAGTCGCTGTTGGCGCTCGCCGTCGCGGGGAACTTCGGCTGCGAGCCGTGGGCCGCGTATTTCGCGGCGCGGGCGAAGGCGAACGGGGCCGACGACCAGGCGCTCGCCGACGTCGCCGGCGTGGCTTCGTCGTGCGCGATGTACAACACGTTCTTCAAGTTCCGCGACCTCAGCGGCAGCGACCTGTTTTCCGGCATGCCGGTCGGACTGCGGGCCCACACGTTCGCCGGGACAACGCTAGACGACCAGTTGGTCGAACTGATCAACGTCGCCATCAGCGACCTCAACGGCTGCAAGCCGTGCACCGAAGGCCACGTCGGCAAGGCCCGGCAACTGGGCCTCTCGGACGACCAGATCCTCGAAGCGGTCCAGGTCGCCGCGACGATGTACGGCGGCATTCAGTTCCTGAAGCACGCCGGCTGAAATCCGTAAAGCTCGCATCGGCGAGCAGAAAACCAAATTGCTTGGGGCCTACGCAGCGGAGGCTTCCTCGTCGGTCGCCTCGGGTGGCGGGGGGGAGGAAGCCGGCTTGCGGAGGTGTTCGGCCATCGGAAGTTCGTCGAGGCTCCGCAGGCCGAACGTTTCGAGGAACTTTCGCGTGGTGACGTAGAGATACGGGCGGCCGAGCGAATCGTCTTCGCCGCCGATGCGCACGAGGCTGCGCTCCATCAGCATCTTGAGCATTTCGGTGCATTGTACGCCGCGGATCACTTCCAGATCGGCCCGCGTGATCGGCTGGCGATAGGCGACGATGGTCAGCGTCTCCATCGCGGGGGGCGTCAGCTTCAGTTCCATCTCGCGTTGATGAAGCTTGCCGAGCCAGAAGGAGAATTGCGGCCGCGTCAGCAATTGAATGCCGCTCGCAACCCGTTCGATGCGAAACGCGCTTGCCGAGCGTTCGTAGGCGGCGTTCAACTGGTCGAGGATCGCTTTGGCTTCGGCGGGATCAGCGAGTGTCGCGAGCGCTGTCAACTTGCGGATCGTGATCGCCCCGTTGGAGACGAGCAGCACGGCTTCGACCCGCGCCATCTTCGCCGTCCGCAGGCAGACGCGATCCAGTCCGGCGAGCGAGAGGAGTTCCGGACCGGTTTCATGGCCGAGCCGGAACATCCACATCCAGCCGGACGACGCAGCCGGAGCGCTCCAGTTACGAGCCGCAGCGGTCCAAGCGTGGGAGGCGGATCGCATGCGCGGTCACTCCACGCCGCGTCGGCTCGGTTGTTCGGCCACGCGGCGCGGGGCTGCCAGCACCCGCTGCTGCGAGGCGTCTTCCACTTGCGCGAGGACCTTGGCTACGGCTTTCAGTGGATCGTCGGCCTCGGCCTCGAAACGCCGCGTCACGTGCGGCGAGTTGCTCGGCGTGTAGCTGCACGTGAACGTGAACTCGCCCGGCCGCGCGCCGGGTTCCAGGCGGAAATTCCGAATACCCAGTTCGTTCAACCGCTGCACGGCAGTTTTCCAGGTGAGCGGGTCCGGCGCCACGGCACTCCGCTTGCCGCGGGCGTTTGCGGCTTTCTCCGAACTCTCATTCGGCACGGGACGTTGTCGGCGATAGCTCGGAATCCCGCCGGGCGGCGCAGCGCTCGGGCTGTTTTCTTGCTCCGTGGGTTCGGATAGATCGGCCGTTTCCACCAGCGGCGAATCCTCGTCGGTGTCGTGACCGACGGTCTGAATCAGTTCGTCTTCGTCCAAATCGGTTTCCCGCAGCGGCGCGGTCTGACGCTTCTTCCCGCGCACGGGCGGCTCGCTCTCCGACAGGTCTTCTTCCCAGGCGGAACGGCCGTCGTTGTCGGCGTACTTCTCCGGTTCCTTTCGTTTGGGTCGCGTCTTCTTGACGGGACGCCGCGGCGAACTTTCCTCATCGTCCCAGTTCAGCGAATCGTCGGCCGGAAATTCGATGTCCTGATCGCTACCGGTTTGTGCCGCCGCGCGGGACTTCTTTTTACGGGCCGGTCGGTTCCACGCATCCTCGTCGGCATCGTCCAGGGGCGACGCGACGACGGGCGTGAACTGGGGAACGCCGAAGATTGCCATGAGCGGCACCGCAGAAATCGGCACCAACAGCAAGAGCGTCGTGAACAGGCTGTAAGCCGCAGAGCGCATGAAAACCGACCTCCTTGTCGGATATCCGCCGCAAGATCCCTAGGCAGGGGGGCGGATGATAGGCGAAGACTGCGAAGGCGACAATCGGAGATTGTAATTTTCTCTCTCCGTTGGACTTTCACCTCCTTCGGCCAGCCGTTTGCTGACACAAACGCCCCTCGAACGACGAAAGTTCGTCATTCCGCGGACTGCACCAGGACGATAGGTAGACTTGGATGAAAGTTCGCTTGCGCTTCATGGCGCGAACGAACCTCCATCAACCCCAAAGGGGAATTCAGGCGCTTGACGAATGTATCAATCTTGATGTATCCTTAGTGTGTGTAAAAGTTGACGACTTGCGCTCGCCTCCAACCTCCCGCCGATCGACCGACCTTTGGAGCCTGCCATGCTGACCCTCTTCGGCCAGAAACATCGCCTCTGCGACGGACTCGATCGCCGCAGCTTTCTGCAGATCGGCGGTTTCACGTTCGGCGCGACGTGCCTGGGTTTGCCGCAGATTCTGCGAGCGCAGGCGAAGTCCGGCTCGACCGCGTCCCATAAAGCGGTCATCAATATCTTCCTGGCCGGGGGTCCGCCCCATCAGGACATGTGGGAAATCAAGACCGACGCCCCGAAGGAAATTCGCGGCGAGTTCGATCCGATCGACACGGCCGTGCCGGGAATTCAGATCGGCGAATGTTTTCCGCAAATCGCGGCAATGATGGACAAGTTCGTCGCCATCCGTTCCGTCACGGAAAACGACGGCGGCCACGATGCTTTCCAATGCCTGTCCGGTTGGCACCGGCGCGACATGGCGGCTATGGGAGGCCGGCCGAGCATCGGTTCGTGCCTGTCGAAGCTGCTCGGTCCCGTTGATCGCAGTGTCCCGCCAACGGTGGCGCTCGCCGAAAAAACGCAGCACGGGCCGTGGTCGGAACCTGGTGGCCCCGGCTTTCTCGGTTCCGCGTACCAGCCGTTCAAGCCGAACGGCCAGGGGATGGATGACCTGCGTCTCAATGGTATGTCGCTCGATCGCCTCGGCGATCGCAAGTCGCTGCTGACCGGACTCGATCAGTTGAAGCGCGAAGTCGACAACACCGGCATGTTGCTCGGCATGGACGCGTTCAACGAAGCCGCGTTCGGCGTGCTGACCTCCAGCAAACTCGTGGAAGCCCTCGACCTGAGCAAGGAAGATCCGAAAGTCCGCGAACGGTACGGCGACGGCAAACCGTACAAGTTCCAGTACGACGGCGCCCCGACCTGCAACGAGCATCTGTTGATCGCCCGTCGTCTGGTGGAAATCGGCGTCCGCTCGGTGACGTTGTCCTATGGCCGCTGGGACAGCCACGGCGATAACTTCGGCTTGGTCCGCGATCACGGTGTGAAGCTCGACCAATGTGTCTCAGCTCTCGTCCGCGATCTCGAAGACCGCGGCATGCTCGATGACGTCACCGTCGTCGTGTGGGGTGAATTCGGCCGCACGCCGCGGATCAATCCCGGGGCAGGCCGCGACCATTGGCCGCAAGTCAGTTGCGCGTTGCTCGCCGGCGGCGGCATGCGCACGGGTCAGGCGATCGGCGCAACGAACCGCCTCGGCGAATACGCCAAGGACCGCCCGGTGCCGGTGCAGGAAGTCGTCGCGACGGTCTACCACAACCTGGGAATCGACGCGAACGCCACGACGATTAAAGACCCGACCGGCCGCCCGCAGTTCCTCGTCGACCACCGCGACCCGCTGCCGGAACTGCTGTAACGTAGCGTGAAACACGGAAGCCCAGGGATTGCCATCCCTGGGCTTCTTTTTTGCGCTGCGAACTCGCAAGCGTGAATGGCTCGCGTAGTCGACAGGGACGACGATAGACTGTCGCCACCCGGATCGAAACGCTTCGTCACGGAAAGCCCTCATGACCGACTACATCGCCCGCGCCTCCAGCCCCCATCAACAGCACGTCTATCGCCGCGGGCCGCGGATCACCGCCGTCGAAACGCTCATCCCCAGCGATCTGTTCCCCGGCTACATCATGCTGCGGCTGCACACCGACGCCGGCACGGTTGACGGCGAACCGGTGATCGGCCATGGCGAGACGTATTACATCCCGCACGCCGTCGCCTCGATGATTCACGACTGGATGGCCCGGCGGCTGCTCGGTTCCGATTGCACGGCGATCGAAAGCCACTGGCGATTTCTCTACGACCGCTGCACGGCGTTCGGCGTCCGCGGCTGCGAAATGCGGGCCATTTCGGCGGTCGACGTCGCGCTGTGGGACATCCTCGGCCAGATCACCAAGCAGCCGATCTGGAAACTCCTCGGCGGCCCGGTCCGCGATGCGATCCCCGTCTACAACAGCAGCGGCGGGCCGACCTACGGCCGGTTGCCGAAGAATTCCATCGACACGCAAGGCTGGCCTGGCCACGGCGACCTCGGCAAAGACGGCCCGCTCGAGGACAATTGGAAAAGCGTCAACGCCCCCGGCGATCTCGCCGAGGAACTGTTGTCGCTCGGCTACAAGTGCATGAAGGTCTGGCCGTTCGACCGCATCTATCAGCAGTACGGCGGGCATCATGTCCCCTGGACCGATTTGAAAGCGGCACTGAAGCCGCTGGAGCAGATTCGCCAGCGCGTCGGCATGAACATCGAAATCAGCATCGACGGCCACGGGTTTTTCTCGTTGCCGGCCGCGATTCGCATCGGCCAGGCGCTCCGCGACATCCAGCCGATGTGGTTGGAAGACGTGATCAAGCCGGACAGCGCCGACACGATCGCCGAGTTCCGCGACAAGGCCGGCGTGCCGATCGCCGTCAGCGAGATGCTCGTCAGCCGCGACGATTACCGGCAGGTGCTGACGGCCCGCGGCGCGGATTACATCATGGCCGACCCGACGTGGGTCGGGGGCATCAGCGAGACGCGGCGGACGGCGGAGTTCGCCCAGGTCTTCAACGTGCCGACGCTGATGCACGACTGCACCGGCCCGCTGACGCTGTATTCCGGCCTGCACGTCGCCGCCGCGGTGCCGAACGTCTGCTACCAGGAAAGCGTGCGGGCGCACATCGCGACGTTCTATCCGCCGCTGATCGACGAATTGCCGAAAGTCGTGAAGGGCCACATCGACCTGCCGACGCGTCCGGGGATCGGCGTGCGGTTCCTGAACGAACTCTTCACGCCGGACCATCCGGGGTATCGGATTTCGAGGCTGTGATGGCAAAGCCGCGGTTGGCAACCGCGGTCTTCTCTTCGTTCTGGAAAACCCGCGGTTGCCAACCGCGGCTTTGAAACCGGAAAAACCATGCGCATCGTCGAACTCGAAGTCATCCCCCTCGTCGGCGGCACGGTCGACGGCGGGTGGCCGCAAGGGCATAAGCCGGCAGAAAATCTGCACACGCTCGTCTCGGTGAAGAGCGACACCGGACTCGTCGGCTGGGGAAGCTGCTTCACGTCGGGCAAGCTCGTCGATGGGGCGGTCGAGCTGTTGTGGCCGCTCCTGCAGAACGAATCGGCCGTCGAACCCGACCGCGTGACGGAGAAGCTGCGGCAATCCTCGTTCTGGCAAGGCCGCGGCGGCGCGGTCGAGCACGCCATCAGCGGCATCGACCTCGCGCTGTGGGATCTGATGGGCAAAGCGTGCGGGCAGCCGGTGTCGCGGCTGTTGGGGGGCAACTATCGGCAGCGCATCAAACCCTATGGCTCGATTCTGTTCGACGAGCCAGAGGCTTTGAAGAAGACGCTGACCGACACCGTTAGCCGCGGCTTTCAAGCGATCAAGATGGGCTGGCGGCCGTTCGGCCGGCGCAATGATCGCAAGTTCGACGAGCTGCTGGTGAAGACGGCCCGGCAGACGGTCGGCGACAAAGTCGAGCTGATGGTCGACGCCGGCGGCAGCGAACAGTTCTGGCCGCACGGACTGAACTGGGCGAAGAACACTGCGAAAATGCTGGCCGATTACAACATCGTCTGGTTCGAGGAGGCGTTGCCGCCGGACGACATCGACGGCTTCGTGGAACTCACCAAGGTCTCGCCGGTGCCGATCGCCGGCGGCGAAGTCCTCACGCGGCGGCAATCGTTCCAGCCGTGGATCGAACGCCGGGCGCTCGACATCCTTCAACCCGACTGCACGAAGAACGGCGGCTTGAGCGAGCACCGCAAAATCGCCTGGGCCGCTTACGACCACAACATGCTCGTCGTCCCGCACGGCTGGAACACGGCACTCGGTCTCGCCGCCGATTTGCAGTTCGTGGCGTCGATCCCCGTCGCGAAGTACGTCGAATACCTGACGCCGTGCGTCTACATCGAGCAACTCGTCACGACGCCATTCAAAATCGACACCGAAGGCTGCCTCGAAATCCCGACCGCGCCAGGATTGGGGATCGACATCGATCTCGACCGGCTGCAAAAACTGAGCGGCCAACGGGCAGTGTACCGATAGCGGATATTGGATGTCGGATAGCGGATGGGAAAGAAAAACATGATTCAACACTTTTTCAACTCAACCACCGACGTTCGACCTCGCCCTCTTCCCATCCGCTATCCGCTATCCGCCATCCACTATTCCCCATGATCCAATACGATCCTCATCGCTGGGCCGATCATCTGTTCGATATCCGCGGGTCGATGGTCCGCGAGATTCTGGGCCGGGTGTCGTTGGCCGTGCTCTGGTCGGTCCTCATCACGCTGGTGTATCAACTCGGCGAGCCCACCTGGGTCCGGGTTGTGGTGCCGGAGACGGCCCACATGATCGTCGGCGGGGCGCTCGGACTGCTGCTGGTGTTCCGCACCAACTCGTCCTACGACCGGTTCTGGGAAGGCCGCAAACTGTGGGGCGGCATCGTGAACGAGACCCGCAATCTGGCGCGCTCCGCGTCGACCTATCTGGCCGATGAGCCGGAAGTGGTGCGCAAGATCATTTTATGGACCATCGCGTTTCCCTGGTCGGCGATGGCGCGGCTGCGCGGGCGGAAAGAAGTCGGACCCGTCTCGACCGAGTTGCCGCCTGAAGTCGTGGAACGGATGCTCTCCGCCCACCATGTGCCGCTCGCCATTTGCCGGCGGATCACGGAACTGCTGGAAGACGCCCGGCAGCGCGGCAAGCTCGACAGTTACCGCCTGGGATTGATCGACCAGAACACGCAGCTCTTGATGGACTACCTCGGCGGCTGCGAACGGATTCACGCCACGCCGCTGCCCTTTGCGTACACGGTGCACATCCGGCGGGCGCTGATCATTTATTTCTTCACGCTGCCGTTCGCGCTGGAAGCTCGGTACGGGTGGGGCACGCCGCTCGCCATGCTGCTCACCAGCTACATTTTCTTCGGCATCGAAGAGATCGGCGTCGAGATCGAAGACCCGTTCGGCGAAGACGAGAACGACTTGCCGCTGGAAGCGATCTGCGAATCGATCGAACGAACGCTGCGCGACGTCATCCCGGCGCCCACGAAAGAAGCCCAGGGATAGCGATCCCTGGGCTTCCGTGCGTGATTGAGGCAAACCGTTACGGGAGCTTGACGGTCTTGAGCGACAGCGCGCCGTCCTTCTGCAGGATCACGACGATTTCGTCGTCGCTCAGCCGGTCGAACTGCACGGTGCCTTCGAGATCCTTGATCGTCTCGTAGGCTTGGCCGGCGGTGTCCTTGATCGGCTCGGTGATGCCCGTGTCGCGGCCGATGTCCTTCGTGCTGATCTTCATCACGCCGCGGGCCGTGTTACTCAGCAGCAGGAACTTCTCGTCCCCTTTTTCATAAGCGACGAGATCGAGCGGCTGGTTGCGGTTGCCGAGTTCGGCGACCGTCGTGCCGCGGACTTTCTCGCCCGATTCGATGCTTTCGAGCGGGAACCGGACCAGCGGCGTGCAGGTGAAGCCGGCGAGAATCGACGGCTTGCCGTCGATCGTCATCGGGATGAACGTCCGCACGGCGGCGTAGTTCTCGAGCTTGCCGTGAGCGCCGTGATAGATCTCGATGTTCGAGCCGATTTCACGGTCCGAGAATGGGAACGGAAATTCGCGGATGCGGGACGGGGCGTCTTCCGACGTCAGGCCGGAGACGATCAGCTTGCCGTCGACGTAGGCCATGTCGGTGATCGCCTCGGGGCGGCGGTTGCGGGCCCGCGGACCTTCGCCGATAACTTTGTCCTCCGGCGGATTGGGAATCGTCGCCTTGAGGAACGGCACGTTGTCGAGCTTCACCCAGGCGACTTCGCCGGCGCCGTCGATGCGGACGATTCCGGGCGTCTTCGGATCACCCACGCCGACCGACAGGTACAGGTTGCCGGAAATCGGATTGATCGCGAGATCATTGACCGTGACCGTCCCTTTGCCGAGCTTCGTCAGCTTTTCCGTGAGATTCGGAATATTGACGGCAGCCTTCTTCGCCGCGGCTTTGACATCATTGGTGTCGATGGCGACGACCTGCGCGCCTTGCGCGTCGCCGATGAACAGCACGCCGTCCGGTCCGAACGTCAGTTGCCCGGCCGATTTCAACTCGGGGGCGCCTTCTTTCAATCCCCAGCGATGCGCAGCGTCGGCGAATGCCGTCGTCAACACGAGCGCCAGACACAATGCGATCCGAACTCCAACGTTGCGCATGATCCACTCCTTGCAGTGAGACTTCGGAGACCAACGACCGAGCGTCATTATCCGAACGGCTCGATTCGACGGTCAAGCGCCGCGGCGTTCTCCCGGATGAATTGTTCTTCATCCTCGGAATGAGAGTATGAACTGACGATTCGCCGTCATTCGCTCTCGGCCCAGATGCGGACGTCGCCGTCATCGATCTCGACGTGAATCACGTTCGGGCTGCAGCAGACGGGGCAGTCTTCGACGTACTGCTGATGATGCCCCTCGGAGACGTCGATCGGGATCACGATTTCTTCGCCGCAGGAGTCGCAGGTGTAAGTCGCCTCTTGCAGATTCGAGCGGTCGTGGTCGGGTTGTTTTCGGGGCATGCGGCACCTCCGCGATCTCAAGCTGACAGGACCTTGCGTTCGCTCTCCATTTTATCTGCTGAGGACGATGCGAAGTAGGGAATGGACACTCCTCGCCTGCATTCATTGAAGTTGCGCCGCGTGTTGTCGAAGAATGGTTCCGCGGACTCGAAAAGGGGGTGTCCAAGCGACGTTTGGGCGGGGTTTGGCGGACCGCGCGGAACCGAAATGGTGTAAAACTCCCGGGAAAGTCGCGATTTCTCCGCTGTTCACGAATGCCGCGGAAGGTGCTCCTGACGGTTGTTCAAATGCAACTTCGTGGCCGCTGCATGGCTGCCGAGTGGCTACTACATGTCGCTCGCGTGTCGCCCGGCGTGCATCGGCGCATTGCGAAACACGTGAAAACGCCGGATTTCATCACTCTGCACAATCCGGGAGAAATGGGATTGTTTAAGAAGTGGATTTTGGGTGTCATTCGTGGACAGAGGCAGAACCCCGTGCCGCTCCCCAAGTGCGCCAGTTCAAATGGTGCGGTGCCGGTTGCGGGCGGCAGTTCGTCTTGGGCAATTATCTCGGACCTGCGATAATCCGGCCGAGATTGCCGGACGGTTCTTGCCGCAGACGATTTTGTCTGCGCAATTCTCCGGCATGCCGCAAGTTCCACAACCGAGCGCGGAAGGCTCCAAAGAATTCCTGCGTTGGAACTTAACGTTACAACCGGTTCAGCTTGCCCGATGACGCCGCCGATAACTCAGTTCGCGACGAACCCTTTGGGGCGGCCAATCGACCGCCGAACGGGGACTCGCCGCGCCACGCGGAGCCGTGGCCTCCCCCCTTTTTCACGGGCGAATCGGCGGATGGAACCGACCACGTTGCGCATGACCGTTCCTGCATCTCCTCAGCGACCGCGGCCCAAGGCGCACCTCATCGGCGCGTGCGGATCGGGCATGCGGGCTCTCGCGGAGTTGCTGCTCGGCCTGGAGTGGTCCGTCAGCGGGTCGGATTTGCAGAAGCCGTCGCCGGCGCTGCAGCAATTCGTCAAACACGGCTTCGTCTTCCACGCGGACCACGCGGCGGACCACGTGCCGGCCGACGCCGAGTGCGTCGTCTATAGCCCGGCGGTTCCGGCCGACAACCCGGAGCGCCGCGCCGCCGAACGGTTGGGCATTCCGCAATACAGCTACACGCAGATGCTCGCGCGGCTGATGTCGGAACGGACCGGCCTCTGCATCGCCGGGACGCACGGCAAAAGCACGACGACGGCGATGACCGGCTCGATTCTCACTGATGCCGGCCAACAGCCGTCGGTCATCATCGGCGCGGAATTGTGCGAGTCGGGACAGGCCGCCTGGTCGGGAGCGAGCGATCTGTTCGTCGTCGAAAGCTGCGAATTCCAGCGGAACTTCCTGGCGTTTCAGCCGCGCTACGCCGCGATTCTCAGCGTGGAAACCGATCACGTCGATTGCTTCTCGAATTTGTCGGAACTCCAGCAAGCGTTCCGGGACTTCGCCGGACAGGTGTCGCCCGACGGTCTGTTGCTGATCCGCGGCGACACGGACGAAACGCGGACCATTGCCGAGAGTTCTTCGGCACGCGTCGCGACATTCGGCTGGTCGCCCGATGTCGACTGGTGGGCCGACGACATCCGGCGGACGTCGAGCGGCGTCCGGTTCCGCATCTATCATCAGAGCCATTATTTCAGCGAAATCTTTTTGCAGATTCCCGGCAAGCACAACGTGCTGAACGCGCTCGCCGCCGCCGCGCTGTGCCACGAGATCGGCGTCAGTCCGCGCGACATTCGCGAGAGCCTGCAAGAGTTCGCCGGCATTCGCCGCCGGTTCGAACTCGTCGGCCAATGGCGGGGCGTGACGATCCTCGACGATTACGCCCATCATCCCACCGCCGTGCGCGCCACGCTGCAGACGGCCCGCGAGATGTTCGGCTCGCGCCGCATCTGGTGCGCGTTCCAGCCGCATCAAGTTTCGCGCACCGTCGCGCTGATGGCCGACTTCGCGGAGAGTTTCCCCGCGGCCGACGAAGTGCTGATCGCCCCGGCGTTCGCGGCGCGGGAAGACGAATCGTCCGCGCAGGACCGCGTCTCCGAAGAGCTCGCCGAGCGGATTCGCGCGCAGGGACAGTCGGCGAAGTTCTGCGAGTCCCTTGACCACGTCATAGCCTCTCTGGAGGATGGACTCCGACCTGGAGACGTACTCATTACGATGGGGGCGGGAAATATCAATCGTGTCCACCATGCCTTCGCTCGACGAATTTCACGACATCCTGCGGCACGACGAGCCTTTGGCGCCGTACACCTGGCTGAAGCTGGGTGGGCCCGCACAGTACTTCCTCACTCCGCGTGATGCCGATGAACTGGTGCGCGTGCTCCAGACCTGTCACGCGCTGCAGATTCCGGTCCACGTGCTGGGAAGCGGCTCGAATCTGCTGGTGCGCGACGACGGCATCAGCGGCGCGGTGATCCG
>CAZDGB010000156.1:0-11061 GCA_964504645.1 uncultured Planctomycetaceae bacterium
CCAGCAGCGGCTGCAGGACGAACGGATCGCCGAGTCCGACAGTCTGAAGATTCCGCATCCGTCGAGCTCGGCGTTCGTCGGCGTCGAGGCCTGCGCCGAATGCCATCGCAACTCGTACAACGTCTGGAAAGACACCGGCCACGCGAAGGCGACCGAAACGCTGCTGCACGGCCGCGCGGGGACGAAGCCGGAACACGTCATCCCGCGGCAGTTCGATCCCGAATGCCTGAGCTGCCACGTGACCGGCTGGCATCCGCAGGGGATGAAGCGCTACGACTCGGGCTTCTTCTCGATGGAGGCGTCGAAGCATCTCTTCGGCCAGCAGTGCGAAAACTGCCACGGCCCGGCGAGCAAGCACACCGAGTTGGAACGAGCCTTCGCTGAGAATGCCGGCAGTGTCGACAAAGACGAATTGAAAGAGTTCCGCAAAGCCTTGCACTTATCGGTGGACACGGCGGAGAAGAAAGTCTGCCTGCAATGCCACGACGCAGAGAACAGCCCGGACTTCAACTACGCCGACTACTGGGAAATGGTGAAGCACCCGTTCAAGGATTGAGTGGCCTGTGCTTTCCCGAGCAGGGGGCGTGAGCCCCCTGATTGTGCGTTCCATGACAGAATGCGCCGCTCCAGGGGGCTCACGCCCCCTGCTCGGAAATCGATGATCTGAAACTGATAATATGCCCGACGCCCCCACCCTCTTCCGTGCCCACAAAGCCGAGCGGGAATTCGAAATCGCCTGGCCCGACGGCACCGCCGCGCGGTTGCCGTTCCGCACGCTCCGCGCGGCCTGCCCCTGCGCGATGTGCGTCGACGAGATGACCGGCGTGCGGATCATCCGCCTCGAAGACGTGCCGGAAGACATCGCCCCGGTGAAACTCGAGCCCGCCGGCAACTACGCCCTCCGCATCGCCTGGAGCGACGGCCACGCAACCGGGATCTATCCGTGGGACCGGCTCAGGTCGATCTGTGGGTTGTAGGTGGTGGGTTGTCGGTTGGGAAGATATCCTGCTTTCCAACCCACAACCAACCACCCACAACAAACCTCCCATGCCTCAGCCGCGCGAATTGCTGGAAAAACTCGTCTGGAAGAAATTCCCCGTCCTCGACGACGGGTTCGTCTGCCTCGTTGACGTGATGGGCACCGACGACGCCGTCGTGCAGGCGGCGCGCGTCAGCTATGGCGAGGGAACGAAGAAGGTTTCCGACGATCGGACGCTGATCCGGTATCTCATGCGGCACCGGCACTCGACACCGTTCGAAATGGCCGAGATCAAGCTCCTCGTCCGCGTCCCGATGGACTGCTGGCGGCAATGGATCCGGCATCGGACGGCGAACGTCAACGAATACAGCACGCGGTACTCCGTCGCCATCGATTCCGCCCAATCGACGCCCCCCGACGCGTGGCGGACGCAGGCCACGCAGAACCGCCAGGGGAGCGGGCAGCCGCTGCCGCCGCAAGTCGGCGAACAACTCACGGAAGACGAGCGGCAACTCCATCGCCAGGCGCGGCATGTCTACGAAGCGCGGCTGCAGGCCGGCGTCGCCCGCGAACAGGCCCGTAAAGATTTGCCGCTGGCGACTTACACGGAAGCCTACTGGAAGGTCGATCTGCACAACCTGCTCCATTTCCTCGCGCTGCGGATGGACCCGCACGCCCAGGAGGAAATCCGCCTGTACGCCGAGGCCATCGGCCACAAGATCGTGCAGCCGCTGTTCCCCATCGTGTGGGAGGCGTTCATCGATTACCGGATGGAAAGCACGTTTCTCACGCGGCTCGAGCGGGGCGTAATCCAGCGGCTGATGCAACTCGGCGCGGCGCCGCCGTTTTCGGAAGAGAACTTCCTCGCCGCGCAAGACGAAACGTGGCGCGACCTCTCGCGGTCCCGCGAGCGGGACGAATGCCGGGAGAAGCTCACGAGCCTGGGCATGCTGCGCGGCGAGTAATTTCTGGGAAAGCCTCGGCGAGGTCCGCGATTTCGCTGGCTCGACGTGCGGATTTCCCCTTCCCCCCGCTCCGTTCGGCACAAGAATTCCTTTATCGGATGTGATCCGGCCGCGACTGCGGTACGTTATGCCTCGCAGTTCGAGGATTCTACTTTTGGGGGGAGTTCCAACATGTTTCAGCCCATCACCCGCTGGTTGACGGCGAGCCTGGTTGCGCTCGCGGCGGTCGGCGTGTCGGCGGCGGAGATTGTCGATCAGGGGCATTTCTTTTCCGCCGACGCGGTCCAGACCGCGAACAAGCAGCTTGCGGAACTGGAAGCGAAATATCATCACCCGATTCACATCGAGACGTATGCCTCGGTGCCCGACGGCAGAGCCGCCGCGGTCGCCCGCATGAGTTCGAAGGAACGCGACGCGTTCTTCGTCTCGTGGATCAAGCAGCGCGCCCAGGCGACGAACGCGAAGGGCTTGTTCCTGCTGATCACCAAGGAGCCGGCGCACGTCCATTCCGGCGCGGGGCAGACGCTCGTCCGCGATGGATTCAATCCGCAGGCCCGGCAACGGATCGTCGAATCGTTGCTGACCGGTTTCCGCGCGAAGAACTACGATGACGGCCTCTCGAAAGCCGTCGCGCAGATCGGCAACGAGTTCGGCAAATTGTCGGGGCACGCTCCGGCGAAGAGCCGCGCGTTGCCGGTCAACGTCCGCGCGGAACGCGAACCGGCGCAGGCGCCCGCGAGCAACTTCGGCGGGCTGTTGATGATTGGCGTGTTGATCGTCGGCGGACTGTTCCTGCTGCGGATGCTCGGCCGCGCGTTCTCCGGCGGCGGCGGGGGCATGACCGGTGCGCCCGGCATGGGCGGCGGCGGCTTCGGCACGGGGCTCTTCGGCGGTTTGCTCGGCGCGCTCGCCGGAAACTGGCTCTACGATTCCTATAGCCACCATCACTCGAACCAAGCTTTTGGCGACGATTCCTCGCGCACGCTCGGCGGCGGATCGGGCGACTTCGGCGGGGGCGGAGATTTCGGCAGCGGAGCCGATTTCGGCGGAGGGGACTTCGGTGGCGGCGGAGATTTTGGCGGCGGCGACTTCGGCGGCGGGGGCGATTTCTGATCGTTCACAGGTTTGGCGCCCGCCCGGAAGCCCAGGGATTGCGATCCCTGGGCTTCTTCATTTTGACGTCGCAATTTTTCACCAACCCGCGCAATCGGGCGATCTATCCATCAGCCGTTTTGCATGCCCCACGATTCCCCGCCGCGACAATTGACACCCGGCCAGGTCTGGCGGACGATTGACCGGTGAAAATTCCAATTCTCAAATTCCAAGCTTCAAACAAGCTCCAAATCTCAATTCGCGAAATTGGAATTTGGAACTTGTTTGGAATTTGGATTTTGGAACTTCTCTCTTAAGGGTGAAGCCCATGCCAACCGATGCAGGACGCCGACGACGGATGTTGTTGCTCCGGTCGTACCGCGGCGCGGCGACGGCGGCCGTCAAGACGCCTGGCGTGGTCGCGCCGCCGGAAGACGTTCCCTGCACGCCCATCATCTCGGTCGATGACGACTACGTCGACGCCTGCGGACCGCCGACGCAATTCGGCATCTGCGTCGAAGACCTGGCCCGGCAAGTCCTCTGCGAGCAACCGTTCGCCGGGACGACGTTCACCATCGGCGGCAGCGCCGAGAATCATCTCTGGCTCAAGCACGACCGGATTCTGCCGCGGCATCTACTGTTGCTCCGCTTGCCTGGCGGCGTCTTCTTCTTCGCTCTCTCGCCCGAGGCCGAAGTCCGCGGACCGAAAGGCCCGATGAACGCCGGCTGGTGGGCCCCCGGCATGATCCTGCGGCTCGGCGCGTTCCGCCTGCGGCTAACCGGCTCGCGCAAGTTGCCCCCGAACGACGACCCGCTGGCGATCTCCCCCGCGCTGGAGAACGAATTGCCGCGGCTGGAACTCCGCTTCCTCGGCACCACGCCCAGCCGCCATTGCCCGATCACGCGGCCGCTGACGTTGATCGGCCGGCACGCGATCTGCAAAATCCGGCTCGATCACGACGGCATTCTGCCGCTGCAAGCCGCGCTCGTCCGCGCAGCGGGACGCTTGTGGCTGGTGAATCTCGGCGAGCCCGAGCAGGTGCAGGTGAACGACGCCCACACGCAGTCCGCCGCGCTCGACGTCGGCGACAAGCTGCGCGTCGGCGAGTTCCGCGTGGAAGTCCTCGCCGCGAGCGAATGGCCCGCCGCGCCCCCGCCGCCCGCCGTGAAGCCCGCCCCGGCGTCCGCGCCCGACCACGCCAACCTGGAAGGCGTCCTGCGGCAATTGACCGCACAGCATCAGAAGATTCTGGAGACGCAGCAGAAGACGATGCAGGAACTGGAGCGCTTGGCGCGGGCGACGTCGAGCCCGGACGAAATGAAAGCCGCGCTCGAACAAATCCGCGCGACGTACGCCGCGCTGGGGCAGGAGCAATCACGCATTCAGAATGATCTGAAGCGCAATTCGCCGGAACCGAAGTGAGCGGCGTTCGAACTGTGGCGGGCGAGCGTCGAGGCGTAAGCCCGACGTGTCTGCCGTTCATCCGAGCAGGCGAGCCGCCTGCTCTACGGGGTCACTCGCCGACGACGTAACCCATCCGCGCGAACAGATAGGCCATCTCGTAGACCGACTGCGACGACTGGCATTGCTCGGCGATTTCCGGGACCGAGGTCAGCGGCAGCGATTCGAACCCGGGAGCGGTCGCGGCTTGGGCGGCGGCTCCTTCCTCCGGGCGATCAAACAAATGCGCGATGCGATTGGCGGACATCGGCTGGTCCTTCCTGGGCAGACGAGGTGCTCAAAAACGATATCGTCGGAACGCGCCGCGGGTGAGAATGTCCCTTGGTCCGGTGGGCGATCTTTTTGCCGTTCGAGGGGGATCGCCCGCGCGGATCGGAGCGTTTGGCAATCCGGGATTCCTCGGCAGAATCGGCATAAACGTTATTGACAGGCAGGATTGAGGGGCTATTCTGTCTGTGCCGACCCGACATACGGGAGGATGTGGATGGATTCGAAGGAGTCGCGAATCCGACTGGAACGTCTGGGAGGACGCGACCCAGGACTGGCGTCAGCCGTCAACCTCATCGCACGGCGGCGACCGGTCGAAACCTGTGACTAAGGAGTGGTCCTATGGCTTCGGCTGCGAAAGAACGGAGTGCCTCGAAGTCCCCGGTGGTGGTGAGCTCGTCCTTCTCCCCGGCCGCCGGCCCGGCAGCAACAGGCAGTTTCCTGATGTTGCCCCGCTGCGCGATCAAGATCGAGAAGTGCAAGGACGGCTGCAAGATCCACTGCGACTGCGACGACGACGTCGCCTGCGGCATGCTGCAGAACCTCTGCCGCATGCTCGACACCAGCGTCTGCGGCTTCTGCTGCGTCCACAACGGACAATGCCTGTGCAACTGCAGCCTGACCTGCGGCCACTGCGCCTGCGAACTGACGGCGAAAGGCTGCTGCATCACCTGCACCAGCGGCGACGCCCAGTGCTGCGAACTCATCCAGAAGTGCTGCGAATGCCTGCAATGCTGCCTCGATAACGGCTGCACCTGCTGCATCACGCTGAACAACACCCCGATCTGCTGCTGCGTCAACTGCTGATTTCGTTGTCGTCCGGAAAGTCGCAGCGACGCTCCCCAGCGCGCGTGTGAACCGCGCCGCGAACCTCTTGGGCGCGGGGGAACAGCGACATTTCCGGGCGGACGCTCAGTCGCGAATCGCAGACTACGTTTTTCGGCGGCGCGGACGATTCGCCCGTGTTCCGTCCCTCCGAAGAAATTCCGCGCGGTGCGAGCCCACATCCTCGCCGCGCGGTTTTTTTATGCGCGGGAAAAGCGTTTTGCCACAAGAGGCCGTCTTCGCCCCGCCGGGGCGAAGACGGGCGAGACATCTGCTTCCGAGTGAACAACCGCATGACCACCAACTGGTGGATGCACCGCTGGCTAGGTTATTAAAATGATCAGACGCTCATAGCCTTCGGTAGTTCGGCTGCGCGATGAAATCCATGCTTATCACTCCCGGCGAGGGGCTCGGCGAAATCCGGCTGGGGATGACCCCGGCCGAAGTATCAAGGCGAATGAACGAAGATGAGCTGTACGAAGAATGGATGGGGGGGAACCTCAACGACTGCCTCTGCTTTCATGGCCTCTTGTTCTGTTTTCGTGAATGCGACAGCCGGTCGCCGTTGCCGCATAGCCCCCTCTATGAAATTACGATTGGGGAGCGAGAAGGCGTTGAGATCTGCGGCAGGCCGTTGAGTGACTGGACCGCGGAGGACTTAGCCAGCGCATTGAAGAGTTCAGGCTATGAGGTTTTTCGTTGGACGTGGGGCATCGACATACCTGGCAAATTGCACGTGCGGTTTGCAACCGCAGGCCATCCCGTTGCGGCTTCGATCACCAATGTCCCAGTCAGGCGCAAGGGAAGCACCGCGGCAGAGAAATAGCTCGCACTGCTCGGCGCGTTGCGCCGATCATAGATCACCAACTCATACCGATGGCAGTGCCGAAACTGAGATATAATGACGCCAGCCTCTCCTATTCCCGAGATCCGCACGATGATGGAGGCGGCGGTCGGCTTTGTCGCGGGCGATGTGTCGCTTATCGAGTTCCATGGACACATCGCCGAATGTCGTGTCTGGGCAAGAGGGCATCGCGCTCACCCAGAGATTCAAAAGTTGATTGAAGAATGGGCCAGCCTTGCGGACTCTGCTTGGAATGAATTCGGCCAGCACACGAGTCCACTCACGCACGACAATTTGCGAAAGCGTATCGCCAGCGATTTGGGATTGAGCCCCCGCTTCTGACTCCTTTCGCTCTGTCGTTTTGCGTCTCTTGCGCCTTTTTGTGGCTAAGCCCGCTTCTCATTCCCTGGAAGGAATTCTCGCCGTACGCTGCAAATCCCGGCCCTTTCTGCCTTTCGTGGACAGGCCTGCGGCCAATTCGGCGGCTGGGAAACCAGCCCGGCAAAAAGTACCGATCTGGCCTTGCATTACTCTCCGCCTTGACATACAAGCCCCTGCCTCTCGAAGCGAAGGCCATTTTCCCGTGGTCTTCCCTGACTTTTGACTTCTCCCCTACGAAATCCCGGAGCCGATCATGGCGGTTTTGCAGCCCCCCCAGGGGCCACGGTCATTTTGCGCGCTCATCGCGGCGGCCTTGGGGCTGCTCGTGATGGGAATGGCCGCGCAGTGTCCGGCGGAAGAGCCGGCGATTCGCGGGCAATCCCCCGTGCAGAACTGGTTGTCGTCTCGGCTGCCGGCCGAGCAGACATTCGGCGCCTCGACCTCGCCTTGGATTTCCATCTCGCAGGAAGCCAATTCTCCGCCGCCTCCGTCCATCGCGCAGCATATGCCGAGCGATCCGTTCGGCGGCGCGCCCGGCTACGGCAGCCCGCCCCCGTTCGGCGATCCGGCGTTGGGGGGATACTTCGCGAACACCGCGGCGATCTGGCAGCCGTATGTCGCCGCGCAAGGCAAAGCCGGCAATCAGAACGCCAGCATCATGGGCCAGCTCATGATGCCGCTGTACCAGGACGGACAGTCGTTGATCTTCGCCGACATCCGCGGCCGCTGGGACGATCACAGCAACTCCGAAGGGAACTTCGGCCTCGCGCTCCGCAAGCTGGTCGACCCGACCTGGCTGTGGGGCATCAACTCGTTTTACGACCATCGCCACACGCAATACGGCAACAACTTCGACCAGGCGACGGTCGGCATCGAAGCCATGTCGGTGCAATGGGAAGCGCGGATGAACGGCTACATCCCGTTCGGCGGCACCAAACGCGCCGACGCCGCGTCGTTCGCCGAAATCGACAACACGACCGGCACGATCTTCGTCCGCGGCGGCATCGAACGCGCCTATCACGGACTCGACGGCGAAATCGGCGGACTGATGTGGGAGGAATGGGGCGGCAACCTCGAACTCCGCGGCTTCGTCGGCGGATACTGGTTCGAAGCCGGCGACAGCCGCTTCCCGTCGATCTCCGGCCCGCGCGGCCGCCTGGAAGTCCGCTGGTACGATTTGCCGTGGTTCGGCCCGCAATCGCGGCTCACGGTCGGAGTCGAAATGCAGGACGACAAAGTCCGCGATTTCCAGGTCGCCGGCCTGGCCCGGCTGGAAATTCCGCTGGGCGTTTTCCCGGCGACGCGAAACCTGTCGCGGATCGAACGCCGCATGCTCGATCGCATCATCCGGGATGACGACATCATCACCGTCGCCACGCAAGGCGCACGGGAAGTCGGCCGCGATGCCCTCACCGGGCGGTTGCTCAACAACGTGACCTACGCCGACAAGACGTT
Organism: uncultured Planctomycetaceae bacterium; assembly: GCA_964504645.1. Lineage (GTDB taxonomy): Bacteria > Planctomycetota > Planctomycetia > Planctomycetales > Planctomycetaceae > CAZDGB01. Next base: position 8,271 of record CAZDGB010000156.1, read on the forward strand.
CATCGATGCGAACGGCGGCCTGGCGAACGTCGTCGCCACCGCCGGCGCGACGCCGAACTCCACCGTCATCGTCGACGGCCGGGCCGGCGCGATCTCCGCCGACAGCGTGCAAGTGCTGCCCGATCAGGTGCTCCGCGGCGGCGGATTCGTGGTGATCGGCACCGCGACCGGTTCGACGACGACGCTCGGTTACCGGCCCACCCTCGTCAATGAAACGCCGGCCACCGATACCATCATTCTCGCCGACTACGCCACCGTCGCCGACATCAACATCGTCACCGACCCGGCGCTCGGCAACAACGGCATCACCAGCGGCGGATTTGACCTCTTTGGCGTCACGGTTTCCGGCACGTCGGTCACCGGCGCGGCGACCGCTTATCAGTTCAATGCGATTGATGCGACCAGCACCATCCAGAACAACACCGCACAGGCGACGACCGGCAATGCCTTCGAATTCAACGGCAGCGTCAACGGCAAGGTCGTCAACAACACGTCCATCGATCCCGGCAACGACGGCTTCGCGTTCAACGATCTTGTCACGTTCGCGCCCGTCGGACCGCTGGGCGTCGTCAGCGGCAACCGCGCGATCCGCAACGCCAACGCCCCGGCGAACGGCAACGGTTTCACATTCGTCGGCGACGTCCTCGGCGCGGTCAGCAACAACACGGCCACCGGCCATTCCGTCGACGGGTTCAACTTCAGTACCGGTTCGATCTTCGGCACCCTCAGCCACAACACGGCGAGCAACAACGCCGGCAACGGCTTCACCATCGAAGCCGTCGCGCTCGGCGGCAAAGTGCTCGGCAACACCGCCTCGTTCAACCAGGGGACCGGCTTCCTCTTCAATAACACGGTCGACTTCGGCGGCCTCGTCGACGGCAACACGGCCAGCTACAGCGGACTCGATTCCGCCGGGCAAGTCGTCAATCTCGTCGACGGCTTCACGTTCAGCGGCGGCGTGAGCGGCACCGTCAGCAACAACGTGTCGCAGTTCAACGCGCTGAACGGCTACTACGTCAACGGGCTGACCTCCACCGGCGTCGTCTCCGGCAACTCCGCCAGCAGCAACGGCGACACCGGCTTCCTCTTCGGACCCGGCGCCGGAGACCTCGAAGGCATCGTCAGCGGCAACTCGGCGTCCAACAGCGCCGACGGCTACGGCTTCGATTTCACCCAGACCACCATCGCCGCCCTCGGCCGCGTGATCAACAACACCGCCACGTTCAACGACGCCGGCGGCTTCGGCTTCGGCACGATCGCCCCCGGCACGCCGCCCGCCGCCCAGATCATCGGCAACACCGCGTCGAGCAACGGCTTACTCCCCGGCGGCGCGGTCACCAACGCTCTCGCCAATGGTTTCAACTTCACCGCGGACAACGACGGCGTCGTCACGGGCAACATCGCCAGCGGCAACGCCAACAACGGCTACGCCAACGACGATGCCGATTTCAACAACAACGCCGGCGCGTTCTTCACCAGCAACATCGCCAATTCGAATAACGACATGGGCTACCGTGTCTTCGACAACGGCGGCGACGACTTCCCGGTCAACACCGGCGCCGGGAACCTCAACGGCGGGGACACGTTCCCGTGATGCCGCCAGCAGCCCAGGCATAGCGATCGGCTTTGCCCAAGAATAGTGACTTGCCCATAAATCGGTGAGTCTGCCCAAAAATGAGCGGCGGGGAAAACTCCCCGCCGCTCTTCTATTTGGCGTGCCTAGCAACCCGCCGAGCGACAATTGCCGGCGGGACTTTTTTTGTGCGCCGATTAACTTCTCGCCTCATTCTGTTCCGCGCGAAATGTCGCGTCTGCGACAAAATGCTTGACGGACAGCGTATTCCGCTTTAGAATCGCGGAACGGAATACGACACACATTGGGGAACACTTATGACTGATTCTTCAGACAATCGTCTTATGCCGGCCTACGTTGCGTATGAAACGCTGAAGAACTTCATCGAGCGGCTGAAGGAGAGCGGCGCAGTTCCCGACCACATCGACCGAACGATGATGCCCTCGATGTCTGGCGCGGTCCAGAGCCACCTGATGACTGCTCTCAGGTTCCTGCGCTTGGTCGAAGGCGATGACGACGCCGCAACCGAATCGCTCCGTCGGTTGGTCAGGGGAGGCCCGGATGATTGGCAGCCGGTGCTGTGTGACGTGCTTCACGTTGCGTACTCCGGGATCACCGATGACGTGAACATCGCCACCACGACGGACGGCAAACTTCGCGAGGCGTTCTCGTCGGCGACGAATCTCTCCGGCTCTATGCTCGACCGCGCTATTCGATTCTACCTTCATGCGTTGAAGGACGGCGGCATCGAGGTCTCGCCTTACATCGGGGCTAGGAAAAAGCGATCTGCAAGCGGGCGGCGTGCTGCGGGGCAACCGCAGCGAAGCCGTCGCACGGATCGACAGGATCAGGCGGAAACGAAGACGGCGGTGGTCGTGAACACCGAAACTCCGACGGGCATGATCGACATTCCGATCCCGATGGGAGACAAGTCCGGGTTCATTCGCGTATGGGCCGGAATCACCGAAGACGAGTTCCCGATCGTTGAGGCGATGCTCAACGCCGTGAAGGTGATGGCAGAAGCGAACTCGCGAAAGAAGGGGGTGAAAACATTTAAGCTCGGTTAAAAAAGCAACCCCGCGACCAGGGGCATCGCGGGGCTACACCAAGACCCCAGGCGAGGGAATGCAGGGTTCGTTTCTCAGGCCAATCCTGCATAGCCCTCAGTTCGACTGTCACTGGGAGAACATGGATGCCGTCTCCATTCTACCCCGGCCA
>CAZDGB010000156.1:11071-16702 GCA_964504645.1 uncultured Planctomycetaceae bacterium
CTGGTACGGATTGACTCGCCGACAGTTTGTGACATTAACAGGCTCCGGCACTGGCTTCGCGCGGTAACGCGCGTCGTAGACGCCCCGGCGATCTTCGCCGGGCGTCATCTTAAATTATAGCTCGATCCTTTGCTAGCGTTTTCTTGAGGGCTTTTCTACTGCTGCTGCCGCCGCCAGTGGCAGCCGGCGCAACAAATTGTTTGAAAACACAAAAGCCCAGGGATGGCGATCCCTGGGCTTCCCCGCACTTCTCAAACAGTTGTCGCGCAACATCTCCCGTCTGGATGAGCGGGCCGATTTCGCGCCGCGATGGGCATCGCGGCGGCCTGCCGGTCTCCAGCGGGAACCGTCGCCATGTCTCCGCGCGTTTCGATTCTTATTGCCGCTCGCAACAACGGGCGATTTCTCGATGAAGCGATCCAGTCGGCGTTCGCGCAGACGCACGCTGGCGAAGTGATCTACGCCGACGACGCCAGCCGCGACGAATCGCTCGACGTCGCCCGCCGCTGGGAACACCGCGGGCTGATCGTGTTGCCGGAATTCGTGCAGCGCGGCGTGTGCGCGACGCGCAACCGGGCCGCGCGCGTGGCGACCGGCGAGTACTTCGTCTTCCTCGACGGCGACGACCGGCTGCCGCGCGATTTCGTCGCCAAGCATCTCGCCGCGATGACGCCCGAAACGCCGTTCGTTTACGGGCCGGCGCGGGCGTTCGGCGATGGACGACACGCACACGCTTACTGGTCGGTCCCCGAGTGGTCCGAGTACGACCGCTGGGAATGCAACACGGTGAATACGTCGGCGCTGTACGCCCGCTGGGCCTTCGCCGCCGCCGGCGGCTGGAGCGACCGCGTCCCGACGATGTGGGATTGGGACCTCGCGTTGCGGGCCGCGCGGTTCGGCACGCCGCGCGTCAGCACGGCGACGCTCGACTACCGGCAACACGACGGCTCGTGGTCCGCGCGGCTGCGCGAGAAAGATGCCAGCCGCGGACGCTTCCTCGCACAGGTTCGCCGCGCGAATGCGCGGCTGTCGGTCGGCTCGATTCTCAGCGGCCGCTTGCCGGGATTGTTCGCCGAGTGGCTCGACGCCGTCGCGCTGTCGGCCCGGCGCATTCCGACTTCAGAACCGAAATCGCTGATCCTGCTCGACAATAGCCGCGATCCGGAATTTCGATCTCTGGTCGAGCGCGAGCTGGCCCGGCATGCGGAGACATTCGGCGTGCGGCGCGTGATTCCGTATCCGCACTCGCTCACCTGGAAAACGGAAACGCAGCGCCGCGACCGGGTCGCGGAGTTCCTCGCGACGGCGTATCGCACGCTCGCCGAAGCGATGCCCGGCGACGTCCACTGGTTCGTGGAGGATGATGTCTTCGTGCCGCTCGACGCCGGGACGCTGCTTTGGGACTCGCTAACGGACGGCCTGCATCCGCCGCACGCGATTTCCGGCTGCTATCGCAATCGGCATTGTCCTGGCCGCTACGTCGGCGGCTGGTGGCGCGGCGACCGCCCCGACGAACCGCACGCCCTCCCGCGCGACAAGCCGGATCTGATCCCCGTCGATTTCACCGGCACCGGCTGCCTGATGACCTGGCCGTCCCGCACCCCCGAATGGACCGACAGCCACCTGCGCCATATCCCGGCCCACGACTGGGCCTGGAGCGCGAACCTGCTAGCCCGCCGCGGGAAACTCTACTTCCACCCGCACGTCCGCTGCGATCACGCGGTGACGGAAACGAAGCGGCTGCACGGCTGAGGCGTCGCGCTCGCCGCCTGCACTACGTTCTTGTCACTCGCTGGCCACCACGGCATAATCGTTCACTGCCTGAGCGTTCTGCGATCATTCAGTGACGGTCCCTGTCGTTGAGGATGGCTCTCATGCAAGCTCGTTTCTGCATACTCGCGTTGGCACTCTTCGCTATGGCCTCCTTCGCCGGGAGCGAGGAAGACGGCAAGTCCAAAACGAAAGTGAAGAAGAAACTGCCCAAGGGGGCGTTCGAGTCAAAAGTCATCGACCTGACGGACAAGGCGAATGCGAACTGGATCTTGAAGGAAGCCAGGACCGGCGCGCCGATCGAGTCCGACAAGGACTACGTCGTGTCGAAGCTCCCCAGGGAGATGGCCGGCGGCACGCTTCTCCTGCGGGATTCGGGCACCGGCGGCTGGCTGCCCGACGGCGCGGTGACCGCGCTCAAGGACTGCAAGGTCTACGCCGTGATCCGCTGGAAGTACCTCGGCAAAGAGGACATCGACGAGGTCACATTCCACAAACTGGCCCGCGAAGGCTGGGAAGAGGTCGACGGCGACGTGAAGACCACATTCCCGCCCGGCGAAGACTGGCAATGGAAGGCCCTCGCCAAAGACGTCACGGCAGGCGACGTCTTCCTCCAACTGGAAACCGTCAACTGGACGAAAAAGCGGGCGGTGTTCTTTGTCTTTCAGTAACAACGTAGGCCCAGCGCACGCAGTAGCGAGACCCGTCGTGAAGACGTAATTGTCGTTGCCGTCAAAGCGAACACCCCGGACAATCTCCGGGGGGCTTTGATTTGAATGTTTGCGGTGAACGATGAATGCGAATTCCTCCTGCGATCTTCGGGGTTTGCTGTGCCATTGGGATAATCATTGCTCTTCCCGTGATAATCCCGTGCGCGGCGATATTTCGTTGGTTGTCTGTGCTGCGATTGCGCAAAGCCGCCGACCAATGCGCTTGCCCATCGTGCGGTAGCCGCCTGGGGCGAGAGTCGCTATCGCTCGCGGATACGGCATGGTGTACCTACGTAGCCAATCTGCGTCGGGCAAACCCCCACATACGCTTTCGCCTTTTTCAACTCTGTCAGGCTATTTGCCCGACATGTGGCGCGAGACATCGATTTGAAGAAGCGACGAAGGCGTTTCGGCAAGTTCAAGAATTGGGCGATGCTCTTGGAGCATACATCCCCAAAACTTCAAAGTAGGACACCATCTGGCTTTGCCGCTCGCCCCTCGCCCCTCACACCCCATCCCGCCACAGTTCGAACGCCGCGCTTGTCGGATCATGCCGAAGTGCCGCCAGGCACGCGGCGCCGAGGGTGAAGGCGCGATCGTCGTGGCCGTTCGCACGGTGGGCGATGCGGACGCGGCCGTTCGGCGTCGTCTTCAACAGCAGCGATGCCAATTCGGTTTCGAGATCGTCGCGCGACGACAAGCTTGCAACCCGGCCGCAATCGGGGAACCACGCCAGCCGGCGTTCCACGACGAGATGCCGCAACAGCAGCGCCAGCGCGTGATTTCCGCGCCCGCCGTGGAACTCGAAGCGCTCGAGGTCGTAGCGGCCGGCGAACTTCTGCAGCGTGCCGACGAGTTGGTACTCGTCCACGATGAACCGAATGGAACGGAAGCGATGGGCCATGCGGACAATCCAGTCCTCGACCCATTGCACCGGCACCGGTGCGTCCGGTGTCGGCGCGGCGACGTCCATCCGGTCGACGACGATCCGCTCGCCCTCCCGATGCAACACTACGCCCACCGTGCGGTCCCGCTTCTCCGCGTAGTCGATCGCGGCGAAGTATATCGTCTCCGGTTCGCCCCGGTCGCGCGGCGCAAGCTGCGGATCGCGGCACGCTTCGGCTTCGGCGAGCGTCAAGAACCCGCCGTCCGATTGTTGCCACACGTTGTCCCACAGCCGCGCATAGACGGCGGGCGGAAGTAAACGGCGCTGCTCCTCCAAGGCCGACGCCGTGATCCACGGGGCCTGCGAACCCGCCAGCGAACTGAAGTGCCAATCGGGTGAAGTCCGCGCGGCTTCGCGCACGGTCCAGTGCCAGTCGGTCCCGACGCCCGCGTTCGTCAGCACAATGAGAATACTGTGCGGCTTCTTCGCGGCGGACGACAACAGCGAATGCCACAGGTCGGGCTTCTCCCAATGGCACAGCTCATCGCAGATGACGAAGTCGGGGAGTTGGCCCCACGAGCTGCGGACGTCGGACGAGATGACGTCGAGCCGGCTGCCGGTCTGGGGATTGACGAGCGCCGATTTCCGCGCGACGAGATCGGGACACAACACCGGATTAAGCCGTACAAGGTCGCTCGCCGCGCGATGCAAGAGCGCGGCCTGATCACGGTCGGCCGCCGCCGCGATCCCGCGCACCGGCTGTTTGGCATACTGGAGAACCCACGCGACCTGCACAGCCAAATCGGTGGTTTTGGAGTGCCCGCGCGGCCGTTCGAGGTACGCCCGGCGACACGCAGCCGCCACGGAGCGGCCGGCGAGCGACAGCCAGGCGACATCCAGTGCGCAGAAATCGACAGCTTGCCACGGTTGGGCGACATCGCGCAGCGGAACCGGCTCACTCGCCGGCAGGCGGATCAGCTCCCGGAAGAGTCTGGGGTGCGAGTCGGATCCCCGTCTTTGCAGCTCGCGCTGCAATTTCAGCCGCGAGATCAGGCGCTTCCTGTCGCGCTCGCTCAAGGAGTTCGTCATTCGTCAATGCCTCCAGTTCGTCGCCGGACACCTCTCCGCCGGGAAGTTTCGACCAGCGCGGCGGCGGGCGGTGCTTCAGCCAGAACTGCTGGGCCACGTTATTCCCCTTGATGGCCGCCTTGTAGAGCGCGGCGACGACGTTGTAGCTGAGCGCGTCCCAGACGTGCTGCAACTCCTCCGCGAATTCGACGTCGCGCTCCAGCGCCTGCCAGAACAGGGAGTCCGCCAACTGCAGGTGGCTGCACGCGACGTGCGGACTGGCCCCTTGCAGCAGTAATTCCAGGAACTGCCGCTGCCGCCGCTTACCGAACCCGCGCACCACCGGATGCTTCCCGGTCCGCTGCGCCTTGTTCTTCGCTTCGCGGCCGTTGTCCGCACCCTTCGCCGTTCGCTGGCGGTTTCGCGGACGCCCGGCGCCTTTCTTTTCCGCCTCACCGTTCCGCTCGATTGTCGAAGACATAATACACCGGCTCCGAATAGCGACTCTTCTCATGCGACTCCGCCGACAACAGCGCCGGCATTTTCTTCCGTGATTTCCGTCCCGCGTACAGCGCCGAATGCTCGGCCCGCGAGCCGCGATGATTCGATGCCGTGCCAACCCGCACGAACCCTGCTCTCTCGAAGAACGGATGAAACCGCCCCATCTCGGTCAGCGTTTCGATCCACGGCCAGGGGCACGACCGGCAACTGGCGCGGATGAAATCGGCCGCGAGTCCCGCCCCCCGATACGTCGGATGCAGCACCACCCGCGAGAGCATCGCCAGCTGCGCATTGAGGGCCTGCAATTGCCATTTCGACCAGCGGCCCGACAATCCGAAATACCGCGTGCGGGGTCGCAAACTTTTCGGCGGCGTGGTGAAGACGCAGATCCCGATCGGCTCGCCGCCGTGCCACAACATCGTCACCCGCCGCACGAACCCGAGCCGATGGCTGCGGTAATGCCACCGAGCGAAATACGGCCAATCGCATTTCGAGCCGGTCGTAAGCTCGACGTCGTCCGCGAAGCTGATAACTTTTTTTTTAGCGCCTTCATCAAGCCCGGCGACGGCGTCGCCGGGACCACGTCGGGGATCAACCCGCCGTCGCCGACGGCGGGCTTTGTCGTGTTGCTCATCATTTCGTTGCACATGAATTTCGCCATCCAACCCGCACCGCACGTGCACATCGGCCTGCAAG
>CAZDGB010000157.1:0-16687 GCA_964504645.1 uncultured Planctomycetaceae bacterium
GGCTGACGCCGCGCCGCTTGCCTCTGGAATCCTCTGGACACGATTTCGGAATCCTGCTAAATCCCCGTCCTTCCCGAAAAATCCCTCAAGTAATTTCCATCTCCAACCGACAGCCCCCGGCTGCCGGCACTGGGATTTTTCGTGAGCTCGTTTCAGGAATTCCCGTGTTCGCCCAATCAAGGGAGTGTGCCGTGCGAACCGCCATCGTTTTGGCTCTCGGCGTGCTGTGCAGCGTGAACTGGCCGCAATTTGCAGCGGCCGGGCAGATCGAAGCCGTCAAAGGAAAGCAGTACCGTCTGACGAAGCAGCATGGACCGTGGATGATCATGGTCGGCAGCTTCCGCGACGTCGTCGAGCCCGACCGCAAGAAGAAGGGGATGTCGGCCCAGGAAGCCGCCGACGAACTCGTCTACGAGTTGCGGGTGAAAGGCATCCCCGCCTACACGTTCTCGCAGGACGCCCAGGTCGGCGAGATCAAAACGGTCGACCGATTGGGTCACGAGGACATGCGGATCTTCGCCGCCCAACGCGACATGATCTGCGTGATCGCCGGCAACTACCCGGACCAGGGCGACAAAACGGCGGAGAAGACGCTGAAGTACATCAAGAAGTTCACGCCGGACTACATCAAGAACTCGGAGAACGGCGCCGTCTACCGGAGAACACAGTCAAAAGGCCCGTTCGGCGCGGCGTTCCTCACCGTCAATCCGCTGGTCGACCCGACGGAAGTCGCCCAGAAGAAGCCCGACTACGACCTCGTGAAATTGAACTACGGGATTCAGAACGGATTGGTGGAGAACCCCGGAAAATACACCGTGCAAGTTGCCACGTTCACCGGCCGCTCGGTGACGCCGGTCGGCAATAGCTCGGTCGGCGAAAAGGATTTCGACGCCCGGCTGCAATCGAGCTTCGACGAGGCGACGGGCATGGCCCGCACGAACCTCGGCGCGGTCAGCGAAGACGCGGCGCAGTTGGCGAAAGCCTTGCGCCATCTGAAGACGGAGAAATTTCCGAAGGGAATCGAAGCCTACGTCTATCACGACCGGTTCGAGTCGATCGTCACGGTCGGTTCGTTCGACGATCCGCAGGATCCGCGCATCGCCCGCATCATCGAGCATTTCTGCGCCAAGACGAAGAAGGATCCGTCGACCGGCAACGACGTCGTCGTCGCGGAAATCCTGCTCCCGGCTTCGGCGCAGCGCGGCAGCGCGGCGTCCACCATGTGGGTCTTCGATCCGCAGCCGCGGCCGATCGAAGTGCCGCGTCTGAAGGCCAAAAAATCCAAAAAGTAATTTCCAGCGTCTGACCGCGGGCCGCCAGCCCGCGTCCTTCACTGGACGCGGGCTGTTTTTATGCGCCGACGCCTCAATTCCGCTTGCGGGTTCGCGGTTTGCGCCGCATGATATATCAATTCGATCTTGTTGATGTGTTCCCCTCGGAGAGGGTATTGCCCGTGACGTTTCCATTCCGCACGACGCCCCAAGAGTTCTCGCGCCGGCAATTGCTGGAGCGAGTCAGCCTCGGCGGATTGGGCGTGACCTTACCGAGCCTGTTGCGCGCGGTCGAATCGCGCCCCGACGCGTCATCGAGAATTCGGGCCGATCATCTGATTCTCGTCTTCCTCGACGGTGGCCCGCCGCAGCTCGACACCTGGGACATGAAGCCCGACGCCCCGGTCGAAGTCCGCGGCGAATTCAAACCGATTTCGAGTTCGCTCCCCGGCGTGCCGGTTTGCGAATTGTTGCCCGATCTCGCGCCGCACATGCACCGGTGCGCGCTCGTTCGTTCGGTCAATCATTCGGTGAACAACGCCCACGCGGCGGCGGTCTATGCCGCGCTGACCGGACACGACCGCGGCGACGCCAACGTCGCCATCGGCAACAGCTCGCAGGATTACCCGGCGATCGGCGCCGTCACCGGCGTCGCTCGTCCGCCCGAAAAGCCGATTGTTCCGTATGTTTCGCTGCCGTACATCACGCAGGAAGGCGCCGGCGGTCCGCCGCAGCCGGGTTTTTTCGGCGGACTCCTCGGGAAATCGCGCGATCCGTTGTTCGTGCTGAACGATCCGAACGCGCCGAACTTCACGGTCCCGGAATTGACGCTCTCCTCCGACATCGGCATTCCGCGGCTGTCGACGCGGCGGACACTGCGGCAGCAGTTGGATCAGCATCTCGCCGATCAGTCGTCGCGGCCCGTCGTGGGGGTTTCCGGCTTTCAGGAGCAGGCGTTCAACCTGTTGAGTTCGACCGATACACAGCAGGCGTTTCAGCTTTCGCAGGAGTCGGACGCCGTCCGCGAGAAATACGGCCGCAACATCTACGGCCAGAGCGTGCTGTTGGCCCGGCGGCTGATCGAAGCCGGCACGCGTGTCGTCTCGATCGCCTGGGCGCCGCATGCCAACGCGACTTGGGATACGCATGGCAACAACTTCGGTCGGCTGCGCGGCGATTTGCTGCCGCAGTTGAATCTCGCGCTCTCGGGGTTGCTCAGCGACCTGGTGAACCGCGGCCTGCTCGACCGGACGCTCGTCGTCGTGATGGGCGAGTTCGGCCGCACGCCGAAAGTGAACGCGGGCGCCGGTCGCGACCATTGGAACTTCTGCTATTCGGTCCTGATGGCGGGCGGCGGCGTGCAGGGCGGTGCGCTGCACGGCGCGAGCGACAAGATCGCCGCGTTTCCCGCCGCCGACCCGGTGTCGCCCGCGGACATCGTGGCGACGATCTATCATTGCCTCGGCTTGCCGACCGATTACGAGTTCCACGACTCGCTCGGCCGCCCGTTCCGCCTCGTCCCGTGGGGCGACCCGCTGTACGGGATTCTGGCCTAGCGGATATCGCTTGCGCTTCGCGGTCTCACCGACTGGCGATTCGTACCGAACCGCAGTTCAAGGCAATTCGACGAACACGTCTTCGCCTTGCACCGTCACGTGATACTTCGACGCCTTGATGTGCGCCGTCAGACAATGCCGTCCGGTCGTCACGTCGAACTGCCAGCCGTGCCAGGGGCAGGTGACGATGTTCTTCCGCAGCATCCCTTGTCCCAGCGGCCCACCGGCGTGTGGACAGACTCCGTCCACAGCGTAAAACTCGCCGTCGACGTTGTAGAGCGCGACGATCTTCCCGGCAATCACCAGTTCCTTACCGGTGCCGGGAGGAATGTCGACGATGGAGGCGGCGCGATGTTGGTGCATGAACGTAGGATGCCGCAGAAAGCCGCGGTTGGCAACCGCGGCTTTGCGTCACGCCGCCTTCAAACCCTTCGCGGGCCGCTTCCGCGGTTCGCTCTTCCAGCGGCGATGCAGCCAGAAGTATTGCTCCGGGGCGCGGCGCACGGCTTGTTCGAGGGCCGCCGTGTAGCGCTGCGTGATCTCCCACACGGGGTCTTTCGCCGTGATGTCGCGGACGTCGATGACCGCTTCCATCTGCATGCGGAACCGCGACCAGCCGGCGGAATCGAAATCGTCCGGCAACCGGATCGTCGAACCGACGACGAGCACCGCGTCGTATTCCAGCGCCAAGAGGGCGATCGATTTGAACGTCGACGCCGGCGTGCCGAAGAAATCGACGAACAGCCCGCGCGGGCCGGCGTCCTGATCGCACAGCATGCCGAGATTCCCGCCGCGTTGCAGGAGTTCGAGCATTTCGTCGAAGTCGCCGTGCTTCGCGAGCAGATGATGCCCCGTCCGCTGCCGTTCCTTGGCGAACCAGGCGTTGAGGTACGGATTGTCGAGCGGCCGGGCGACGATCCCCATGCGGAAGCCCCACACGCCGAACAGCGCGATGCCGGTCTCCCAACTGCCGAAGTGCCCGCCGAGCATCAGCACCCGCCGGCCGGAGAGCAACGCCTCGTTCGAGGTCGCCAAGTCTTCGAATTCGATGATGCGGCGATAGCTGTTGAGATGGAGCTTCCGCGGCGCCTGCACCATCTCGATCACCGTGCGGAAGAGATGGACCCACATCCCGTGCCGCAGCCGTTCGAGTTCTTCCTCTCTCACGTCTTCACCGAACGCCCGACGGAGATTGTCGTAGACGACGTCGGCCCGCGTCCAATTTCGCGGCAACCAGTCGCAGAAGACAGTCGCCAGTCGGTCGGCCCACCGCGCCGCCGTCCGCGGCGACAGGCAGTCGATCAGACAGACGCACAGCCGGAAGACGAAGAATTCGAGTCGATGTCGTATCGAAAGCAGCATTCGTAGGGTCCGACGCGCGAAATATCACGCCTAGGCGAGCGTCGAGGCGTCAGCCCGACGTGTTTTGCCAGCAGACCCTACAACGGACGGAAAATTCCGTCAATCGCAACGAGGTTCAGCCTTTTTTCGGCGGCGACGGAGCGCAGCGCACGAGCTGATTGACAACCTGCTCGACGCCGTCGATTTCCTTCAGCACCTGCTCCAGGTCGACCTCGTCGGGGTCGGACTCGAGCACCCCTTGCAGGCAGATGCCGCTGGGAATACGGCGGATGACCAGCGATGAGATTTTGATCTCGGGCCGGGACCGCAGCTTGCGAAGCACCGCGTATTCCACGGGGTGGAGCGGCGTGAAGATGCCGCTGTCGGTCGACGATGTGGGCAGCTTTGACGCAGGCATGTCGCTCTCCTTGTCTGGCCCTGTCGCGAAGCGTCTGGCTTCAGTCTACCCGGCATCGAAAAATTGGGAAGCAAAATCGGTGGAAAATGACATTCGCTTTAAGATTCCGCCCGGAGAAATTTTGCAGATAAGTCTGAGGAAATTGTGAGAAGCTGCCTGAAAACGCTGTGTCGGCACTCGGGGTACTACGGTAAGTTTACTCGTTGACGTCGCGATGGGATTCGTCAAAGATCCGCGTCAATTGCGGGATGTCCGTAAATTCCAGCAAGCCGAACGTGAAGAGTTCCGGGGCCTCGTTGACGCTTTTGTTCTGTGTGAGAACGCCTTTCAAACTGGTTAGCGCATCGTGCGTCACCAGTTCGTCGATGACCTCTGGCTCCGACTCTACGGCGGCGAGGAGGGCGATCAGGCTCGACCGCGGGCCGAACGCTTCCAACCGAATTCGTTCTACCTTGAAGTTGGCCCACCAGACGGCGGCGCCGGTCTGAGCGGCGGCGATCCTCAGCGGGCGATCTCCCACCGACGAGAGCAGCAAGCCGTGCAGAAAATCCTGTTTGCCGAGAGAGCATTCTCCGAAGTAGAAGGGATCGACCGCCACTACCCGCTCTCCTCGTTCGAGCATTTTTGCCACCGGCTCCGCGAGCGATTTCCGGCCTGCATCCGCCAAAACCACCGTGATCGAAGTCGTTTTTTTAGACCTCGATCCGACGGGGTCAAGCAAAATGACGGGCACGGTCCAGTGGTCGCCGAATCGAAGCTTATCCCGAATAATTTCGATCTCATCTTCTTTCTCAGCTTCAAATTGCTGAAAACTATCATCAGACACATTATCTTCGGGCCACTTGAGAATATCCGTCTTCAGTTTCTGCAAAAACACTTCCCTCCATTTATAAAACTCTGGTCCGGCCTTCGGCACGTCGGCTTTTGGCGGCAAAGCTTCCGCCAACTTCAGCGCCAGGCTGTTGAAATCGTGATTCCCCTCCGGCAGCGGCACATTCAACTGCTCGGCCGTTTTCACTTCCTTCGCTAATGCCGCATCCTCTTCCGCGGAAAACGGTTGCTTCGCGAAGAAATGCTGGCCCAGCATGCGGTAATACGCCAGCCGGTTGTCCAAACCGAAATTGTGATCGCCGGGGTCTTCGTTGACGTGCGATTGCAGCGCATCTTGTTTGTTGTAGAGCTTGTAGAGCGGCGCGGCGACTACCAGCAGCGGCGGCAACGCGGAGCCGGCGACGAAGCAGCAGTTGTCCTTGGCATTGTACGTCAGCAGCGTCGGCCGCGGGGCCCGCAACGCCGTCAAATGGAAATAGTCGGCATACTTTGCAAGATCGACGGGCGTCTGCTCGGAATCGCCCAGGTCCGCGCTGACGCCGACCCGCGTGAGGAAGCTCGAATAGCCGGCGACCGGGTTCGCCAGCGTGACGCGCTCATCCAGTGAACTGATGATGATCGTCTGCCAGCCGCCGCCCGACAGGCCCGCGACGGCGACGCGCTCCGGATCGGCGTGTTCCTGCGACAACAGCACATCCAATCCGCGCGACATCGCCAAATAGAACGGGGCGAGTCCGCTCGTGCCGCACAGGTCGAGCTGATTCATCTTGTAATGCCCGAAGTTCGGCAGATTGAGCTGCCCCATGCCGAGCCATTCGGCGTTCAGTACGATCATCCCTTGCTTGGCGAGATGAATGCAGCGGAGTTGCTTGTAATCCGCCGCTTTGCCGTTGCGGTCGTGGCCGTTGACGTGCAGCGCGACGGGGACTTTGCCGGCCAGCTTCTCCGGGACGTAGAGCAGGGCGGGAATCCACAGCCCGGGGAGCGCTTCGTAGCGCAGCTTGCGGATCGCATAGCCGGGGCCGCCTTCGATGGTGTCGAAATATTCGACGCCGAGCTTGGCGTCGCGCCACTGCGCCGCCTCGCCGCGGAAGACGACGTGTTTCAGCACGTCGGCCCGAATCTGGTCGCGAGCCTTTTCCCATTCCGCGACGGATTGGAATTCCGCCCACGGCCGCACTTTCGACCGGCAATACGCCTGCGTTTCCTTGAGCGTCGTATTCGGCTCAAGAATCGGCTGCTCCAGCCACGCGGCGACCTTTTTCGGATCAAGCTTCTCCGCGGCGAACGCCGGCAAAGTCAACGCGAGGATGAGACATAACAACGCGGCGCGCATCATGAGGTGGTCTCCGCTGGAAAGAGCCGCCGCGAGGCGCGGCGAACCGCCTCAAGATAGCGTGAACGCGACAGTGAGAACACTCACCAAATGCCCATTCACCGAGCGGGGGGCGTGAGCCCCCTGATAAGGGTGTCTTGGTAGCACGCACACGCAGGGGGCTCACGCCCCCCGCTCGGAAAATCAGAGCGCCTCCAGCGCATCGCACGTCGTCTTCACGCCGTCTTCACGGCGAACTTCTTCGCCGAGGATCGCGGCTCGCTGGGCGTAGCCGGGATCGTTCAAGATGCGCTTGAGTGCCGGCAGAATCGTCTGGGCGGAATACCCGTGGCGGGAGACCGTTTCACTGACGCCTCGGCGTTTGAGCCGCGCGGCGTGGTCGGGTTGGTCGTGGCTGAACGGCACGATGATCGTCGGTTTGCCGGCCCGCATCGCCTGCCCGGTCGTGCCGGCGCCCCCTTGATGGACGATGGCCGCGGCGCGAGGGAACAGCTCGGAATAGGGGGCGTAGTCCGCCGCGATCATGCCGGGCGGGAGTTCGCCAAGCTGGTTCCGCTCGTCCTTGCCGATCAGAAATATGCAGCGGCGATTCAGTTTCTTGGCCGCCTTCAGGCTTTCCTGATAGAAGTTGCCGGCGACCATCACGGCGGATGTGCCCAGCGTGAAGACGATCGGCGGTGGACCGGCGTCGAGAAACGCCGCCAACTCGGCCGGCATCCCGCGGGCGTGTTCCTGTTGATCGTAGAAACAGAACCCGGTCACGGTTGTTTTCGCCGGCCAATCGGCCTGCGGCGCGGCGAGGGCGTGCGAAAAGAGGGCCAGGTTGCCGAATGGCGAGAACTGTCCGTCGAGAAACGGATTTCGCGGGTTCGGCGGCAGGCCGGCGTCTCTTCGCAACTTCTGGATCGGCTCGTCCCAGCCGCGCATCAGGTAATTCTTCGCGAAATCGAACAGCAGCCCGGCGAGCCACGACGACCGGCGATAAAGCGGCACGAGAAACTGCCCCTGCGGCATTACCGGCGCATCGAACCGAGAGAGAAACATCAGCGGCTGCAGCACCGTCGCCACCCACGGCTTGCCTAATTGCTCGGCGATGATCGGCACGGTGTACGACAGCGGATGCGACACCAGCAGATCGGCGTCTTTCGCAATGGCCAGCGTGTCGTCATACGCGTCGCGAAGATTCGGCAGCATCACTTCGCGAATGACGTACTGTGAGCCTTTGGTCGAATCCATCACGAGCCGCAACAATTCGCGTTCGTCGCCGAACAGCGATGCATCGGGCCGCACAGCGTGAAACTCGATGCCAGCCGCCGTCACTTTGTCGAGATACCGGTCCGTCGTCGCGATCACCGGCCGATGCCCGCGGGCTTTCAGCTCCAGCGCGATGGCCATGTAGGGGTGCAGGTCGCCGAAAGAACCGAAGGTGGCCAGAACGATACGAGACATCGCTTGCGCTTAGCCGATCACGGATGCCGCGGAGGAATCACCGTATTCCTCCGCGAAGTTATCATTGGCTCGGTGTTCCACAACCGCCACCGCCCGGTGTTTCAATCGTCAGCACATCGCCCGGTTGGACGTCGAACGACGCTTTGCCTCCAACGTCCGACGCGCTCCGCTCCGAAGACTTCGCGTCGCGGCTAACCGACGACAAGGTATTCTTGCCGAGTGCGCCGGGAGCGCCGCCGTTCAGACCGAATGGCGGGAACGGGCCGCGGCGTTCGGTGAGGAGGGAGACGCGGATCGGGGCGAGGAATTCGATCTTGCGCGTGATGCCGTCGCCGCCGTGATGTTCGCCTGTGCCGCCGGAGCCGCGGCGGATCGAGAATTCGTGCAACCGGACGGGGTAGCGGCGTTCGATCACTTCCGGGTCGGTCAGCCGCGTGTTCGTCATGTGCGTGTGGACGGCGTCGGCTCCGTCGGCGTCGGGCGTGGCGCCGCTGCCGCCGCAGATCGTTTCGTAATACCCGAACGATTTGTCTCCGAACGTGAGATTGTTCATCGTTCCCTGGCTGGAGGCGGCAAGTCCCAGCGCGCCGAGCAGCACGTCGACCACGCGCTGCGACGTTTCGACGTTGCCCCCCACCATCGCCGGGCATTGCGCCGGATCGGGATGTTCCGGCGGATTGAGCAGACATTCCGGCAGCACGATGTCGATCGGCTCCAAGACGCCGCTGTTGAGCGGAATCTCCTCGCCGATCAGACAACGCAGCACGTACAGCACCGCAGCGTTGACGATCGCGCGGTTCGCATTGAGATTCGATTTGAGTACCGGCCCGGTGTCGGTGAAGTCGATCGTGGCGCGATCGCCGTGGATCGTGATCTTCACGGCGATTGGCGAGCCATCGTCGAGATGATCAGTTCGGGCATATTCGCCGTCGCCGAGCTTTTGCAGCGCGAGCCGCATCTTGGCGGCGGCGGCGCGTTGCACGTGGTGCATGTAGGCCTGAACCACCGGGGCCGTTTTCTCGGCGACGAGTTGTTTCAGCAATCGTACACCCATCTGGTTCGCCGCGACCTGGGCTTGCAGGTCGGCGAGATTGTCCTCGACGTTGCGGGTCGGATACGAACCGGACGTCAGCAGCGTGCGCAAGGCCTCCTCGCGAGATTGGCCGCGATCGACGAGCTTGAAGTTGCGGATCAGCACGCCTTCCTCACCAAGGTTCTTCGAGAACGGCGGCATGCTGCCTGGCACGATGCCGCCGACTTCCGCGTGGTGGGCCCGGCTCGCCGTGAGGAACCGCAGTTCGCCGGTTTGCTCGTCGTGCACCGGTGTGACGACGGTGATGTCGGGCAGATGCGATCCGCCGCGGAAGGGATCGTTCGTGACGAAGACGTCGCCGGCCGCGAGATCTGGATTGTCGCGCAGGATGCAGCGGACCGTTTCGCCCATCGCGCCGAGATGGACCGGAATGTGCGGCGCGTTGACGACGAGGCCGCCCTGCGGGTCGAAGATCGCACAACTGAAATCGAGCCGCTCTTTAACGTTCGTCGAAATCGCCGTCTGTTGCAGCGTGAGGCCCATCTGCTCGGCGATCGAAGTGAGCAGTTGGTTGAAGATTTCGAGCTGCACGGGGTCGGCGGTTTCGGATGAATCGAGATGACGTTTCAGCGAAGCGTCGCTAAGGGGGGCCATCACGATTTCGCCGCGCGGCAGAATTTTCGCGGTGAAGCCCGGATCGACGACGACGGTGGACGACGTTTCCATCAGAATCGCCGGGCCGGGGATTTCGTCGCCGGGCCGCAATTGTTCGCGAGAGAAAATGCCCGCCGCGTGTGACTGGCCACCGAAGTAGATGGACGTGGTCTGTTCCGGTTTGGGCGTGCGGCGTTGGAGCGGTTGCGCGGGCTCATCGGGCCGCGGCGACTTGCCGACGACTTCGACCCGCAACGCGACGATTTCCAGCGGCCGGCCTGCGCGGATGTAGCCGTACAATTGCCGATGCTGGTCTTCGTACGCCTTTTCGAAATCGCTGTCGCCCGGGCGGGGAATCGTGATAACGGCATCGATTCCTTGATAACGCAGATCGAGCGACATCTGCACGGGCGACACGCCGCTTTCCGGAACTCTTTCCGCGAGGACTTCGGCCCGCAGTTCCGCGCCGAGTTCGCGTGTCTTCTGCACGACTTCGCCGAGAGCGGCGGAAGAGAACGGTTTCAGAATGGCGACTTCGCGAAACCGGCGAACGTCGGCGAGCCCGATGCCGTAGGCGCTCAGCAAGCCCGCGTGCGGATGCGACAGGACGGCTTTCATGCGGAGAATGTTCGCGAGCGCACAGGCGTGCTGCGCTCCCGCGCCGCCGAACGTGACGAGGACGTAATCCGCCGGATCGTAGCCTTTCGCCACGGAGACCTTGCGAATCGCGCGGGCCATTGTCGCGTTGGCAATTTCGACGAAGCCCTCGGCGAGTTCGTGCGGGGTGAACGTTTTTCCCAGAGGAGAGACGGCGATTTCGGCACACAGGTCCGCTAAGCGGCAAGCGACGATTGAGGCGTCAAGCGGAAACGGGAATCGTTCGGGGAGAATCTTGCCGAGGAACAAATTCACGTCGGTGATTGTCAGCGGTCCGCCGCGGCCGTAGCACGCCGGGCCGGGATCGGCGCCGGCGCTCTGCGGGCCGACGAAAAGTTTCACGCCGTCGAAGCCGCAGACGCTGCCTCCGCCGGCGGCGACGGTTTCAATGGCCAGCATCGGCGCGACGATCCGCACGCCGGCTTTCTGCGTTTCGAATTCGTAGTCGTAACGGCCGTCGAAGCGCGAGACGTCGGTGCTGGTGCCGCCCATGTCGAAGCCGATGGCCCGCTCAAACCCAGCCTGCTGGGCGACGTGCGAAAAGCCGATCACGCCTCCCGCGGGGCCGGAGAGGACGCTGTCTTTCCCTTGAAAGCGTTCAACCGAAATCAATCCGCCGGCGGACGTCATCAGCCGGACTTCGCTGCCGGGCAACGACCGCTGCAAGCGCGAGATGTAGTCCCGCAGAATCGGATTGAGGTAGGCGTTCATCACCGTCGTGTCGCCGCGGGAGACGATCTTGATCAGCGGCGACAACCGGCTGGAGACGCTGATGTCGGCGAAACCGACTTCCGTGGCGAGGCCGGCGACGAGTTCTTCGTGCGCGGGATTCGCGAACGCGTGCAGCAGACAAATTGCAATCGCGTCACATCCGCAGGATTTCAATGTCCGCAAAGCGGCAAGGACGGCAGCGGAGTCGGGGGCGTGGAGGACTTTGCCGGCGGCGTCGAGGCGTTCGTCGATCTCGGCGACTTCGGTGAACAGCGGCTCCGGCTTGCGGATGGCGAGATCGAACAATCGCGGCCGATCCTGATTCGCGATCAACAGCACATCGCGAAAGCCTTTCGTCGTGACGAAGCCGGTCTTCGCGCCGCGGCGAGTGAGCAGGGCGTTGGTGCCGCGCGTGGTGCCGAGTCGGACGCGGACGGGGGGGACTGGTTGCGTCAGGGGCAAGCCGAGGATGGTGCGGATCGCGAGGATGGGGGCTTCTTCGCGGGGTTCCAGTTCGTAGCGCAGACCGGGATAGACGTCGGGAGACAATTCGCTGCGAAACCGCAAGCGTTGACCGGAGCGGTCGAAGTTTATGACGTCGAGAGACTGAATCAAAACATTTTGGTCGTTGTAGATCGCGCACTCGGCGCCGGTCCAGAAGTTTTCGGGATCGTGCTGCCGGAGCGGGTCGCCGAGCGACGTTCGGTCGGGGATTTCGCCGATGATCCCCTTGGTGAGGCCGGAACTCAGGACTTTGGCGGTGCGAAACTCGCCCGCCGGTCCGCGGGCCAGGCAATCGGTGAAGGTGCCGCCGACGTCGATCCAGAATTCCCAGGCCAATGAAGCCGAATTGTCCGTGTTCGTCATAATTCGCTTGCCGATTTGCGGATAGCCAGGGCTCGAATCCGTCGTTTCGCCCGCCGATTTTCCCTAGTCGCGCCGCCGGATTTCTCTACAATGCATCTGAACGGGTGCGCAACTTTGCGCATTCACTCCCAACGATTCCATTCCAACGACAGCCGAAACTTCGGGCCAGACTCAGGAGACAGCCATGCGGAGCGGAAATCCCGCCCTCAACGAAAAAACGTTCGAATCGTTTTACAACGAAGCGGGCAGCAGTGCCAATGCGATGACTATCCAGGGCACGGCGTGGAAGACGCTGATTCTCCTCGGCCTGTGCACCGGTATGGCGTGTTTCACTTGGTCGCGGGTCATCAATCAGGATTTCGGCACCGCGATGCCGCTGGTGATGGGCGGCGCGATTGGCGGGTTGATCGTGGGTTTGATCACCTCATTTGTCCCGCGCTGGTCTCCCATTACGGCTCCCATTTACGCCGTAATGCAAGGACTCTTTCTCGGCGGTATCTCGGCCATTTACGAGCTTCGCTTTCCCGGCACCGGCATCGCGCTCCAGGCGATCTCTGCCACGTTCGGCACTCTTTGCGCGCTGTTGATGGCGTATCAATCGGGACTGATCCGATCCACCGAGAACTTCAAGCTTGGAGTGGTCGCCGCGACCGGCGGGATCTGCATCCTGTATCTCGTCTCGTTCGTGATGAGCTTTTTCGGAGCCAGCATTCCGTTCATCAATGAGCCGAACTGGATCGGTATCGGCTTCAGCGTCTTCGTGGTCATTGTCGCCGCGATGAACCTCGTGCTCGATTTCGATTTCATCGAAACCGCCGCCAACCGCGGCGCGCCGAAGTATTTGGAATGGTACGGCGCGTTCGGCCTGATGGTGACTCTGGTCTGGCTCTACCTCGAAATCCTGCGGCTGTTGTCGAAGATCAACAGCCGGGACTGAACGGTCTGCGAACTCGCAAGCGTTGATCGGAAGCCCGGCTTGCCAAGCTCAAGCCGGGCTTCGGTAATTTCCACCATGCTGCGCCGCTCGACATTGCTGTCGATACTCCTCTCCATGCTTGGCTTTATGGCATGGGCCGGTTTCGCGGAAGACGGTCCCCCAGCGGAGCCGACCCCACCGAAACCGAAAAAACAGCTCCTGCGCGGCGAAGTGCTTCTCGTGCCGGACGCCCTCAAAGAACTCGGCGTCAAGGCGTACAAAGAGGAACTCGAAGAGCAGGTCGCGCTCCTTACGCCCGACAAGGAACTCTTGCCGATTCTTCCCGATTGGCGCGGCCGGGCGTTTTTCCAGGACGAGCGGCTGCGGAACCGGAAGGTCGAGCTCATCGGCTATCGCAAGCCGGGCCTGCCGTATCTGCAAGTCCTGTCGATCTATACGTTTGACGAAGAGGGCCAGCGGCAGATGACCGATTATTGGTGCGACATCTGCTCGATCCCGATGTATGAAATCAAACCGTGCGATTGTTGCCAGCAATCGATCCGGCTACGATTCCGCCCGATGGCTTTGCCGAAGGATGTCAGTGATTCAGCGGTCGTGCGCGATCCGCAAAGCGCAAGCGAAAAATAATGAATCTTGAACTCAATGACCTGGCGTCGCAGTTGGTCGAGGACCTCTCCGAGAACCCCGGCGACTTGCGCGTGGAACAAATCGACAATCCGAGCGGGGGCTTGCTTTTCGATTTCGGCGTCGAAGCGGAAGGGGGCCTCGAAGCCGGGGCGATGCTGGCCTCGATCTGTCTGGCGGGGCTCGCCGATATCGCCACGGTGCCGGGACAGGTCGGCGATCTCGGCTGGCCGCACATTGCCGTGACGACCGATTACCCCGTGGCGGCGTGCCTCTTCAGCCAATACGCCGGCTGGCAGATCAGCGTCGGCAAGTACTTCGCGATGGGGTCCGGCCCGATGCGGTCGGTCGCCGCGAAGGAGCCGCTGTTCGATAAGCTATGGTATCGCGAAGAGGCTGAGCAGGTCGTCGGCGTGCTGGAAACCGGCAAATTGCCCGGC
This sequence comes from uncultured Planctomycetaceae bacterium, assembly GCA_964504645.1. Lineage (GTDB taxonomy): Bacteria > Planctomycetota > Planctomycetia > Planctomycetales > Planctomycetaceae > CAZDGB01. Next base: position 14,126 of record CAZDGB010000157.1, read on the forward strand.
AGCGACGTGTTCGAGTACATTGCCGAGCAGACCGGCGTGAGTGCGGCGGATGTTATCCTGTGCGTTGCGCCCACGTCGAGCATGGCCGGCAACTATCAGGTCATCGCCCGCTCGGTCGAAACGGCGCTGCACAAGCTGTACGAGCTCGGCTTTGATGTGAACCGCATCCGCAGCGCGCACGGCACCGCGCCGCTCGCGCCGGTCGCTCAGAACGACTTGCAGGGGATCGGCCGCACGAACGATGCAATTCTGTACGGCGGCCGCGTCAACTTGTGGGTCTGCGGCGACGATGAATCGCTGGCCGATGTCGTGCCGAAAGTGCCGTCGTCGTCTTCGGCGATGTACGGCCAGCCGTTCCTGGAGATCTTCGAAGCCGCGGGAAAGGACTTTTACAAGATCGACCCGCTGTTGTTCAGCCCGGCGGAGATCGTGATCCAGAACATGGACACCGGCCGCGTCCATCGCGCCGGGAAAATCGCTCCGGACATACTGCAGAAATCGTTCGGGTTGTGACGCCGTGCGCATCGCCGTGCTGGCCAACACCGACAGTTGGTACTACCGCGACCTAACCCGCGCCGCCGCCGATTTGCGCTTCGACTGTACCCGCGCCGATTTCACACAGTTGACGGCGACGATCGGCTCGGCCCGCTTAACCGACAGCCATTTCAGTCGTTCTCCCCTGGAGGGAGAAGGTGGCCGAAGGCCGGATGAGGAGGAGTTTACCGACGAACTTCGTTCCTTGCACACGATTCACGTCGGTGACCTCCCTCTCACCCCCCGCCCCTCTCCCGTCAGGGGAGAGGGGGGAAAGATGCCCAACGTCGTCCTCGTCCGCACGATGCCGCCGGGGTCGCTGGAGCAGGTCGTCTATCGTATGGATGCTTTGGCCCGCCTGGAGGCGAGCGGCGTGCGGGTCATCAACTCGTCCAAGTCGTTGGAATGCGCCGTCGACAAGTATCTGACAACGTCGAAATGCCACGCCGACGGGTTGCCCGTTCCCGACACGGTTGTCTGCGAGACGGAAGAGGCGGCGCTCGCCGCGTTCGAGGAACTCGGCGACGACGTCGTCGTCAAACCGCTGTTCGGCGCGGAAGGCCGCGGCATCGTGCGGGTCAGCGATCCCGATCTTGCGCTCCGTGCGTTTCGTACGCTGAGTCGGTTGCAGGCGGTGCTCTACCTGCAGCGCTTCGTCCCGCATCCGGGGTTCGATGTGCGGGTGCTGGTCCTTGGCGGAAAAGTGCTCGGCGGGATGAAACGCTTCGCCGCGGACGGCGACTTTCGCACGAACGTCTCGCGGCAAGCCCAGGCGGAACGGCATGCGCCGACCGACGCTGAAGGCGACTTCGCGCTCCGCGCCGCCGCGGCGACCGGGGCGTGGTTCGCCGGGGTCGACTTGCTGTATGATCGCGACGGCCGTTGCTACGTGATCGAAGTCAACGCGGTTCCCGGCTGGAAAGCGTTTGCCAGTGTGAATGACATCGATGTCGCGACGGTGTTGTTGAAGCGGATTGAAAGCGAAATCGTGTAATCTAACGCTTCCGCTTTGCGGTCTGCGAAGCGCAAACGAAAGGCAAACTCATGCCCCCCGAATTCGTCATCACCGCGTTGTCCGTCCATCTCCCGAGCGTCGTTCGCTGGGGCGGCGCGATCGCGAAGCGGATGCGAAGCTACAACATCGGCCTGGGCGGCAAGTCGTCCGGCAGTGCGCTGACCGACGCCCTCACGCTTGCCGATCTCACCGTGCAGGAACTGCTCGTCTCCGCGCTGCGCGACACCGATCCGATCTTCCGACATTGCCGGATCGAAGCCGAGGAAACGACCGGCGACTTGCAGCTCTTCCCGGACAACGTCGAACTGACGATCGCTCTCGACCCGATCGACGGCACCAAGCAGTACCGCGACAAGACCGGCAATGGGTACGCCGTGATGGTCCATCTCCGAACGCTGGAGACGGTGCTCTACTCGCTGGTTTTCGTCCCGGAAAAAGGGGAGCACGGCTGGTGGGTGGAATGTTCCGATCAGCGTCTGGTCTGTGGTTCGGACAATCCGCTCCGTCCCGCCGCCGACGTGCTGCGGTCGCTGCCGAACATCGCGCAGTTCTCGCCGCCCGCCGAGAAGAAAATCTATGTGATCGGTTTTCAGCACCGCGACGTCGCCGCGGCGCAGGCAATTACCAAGACCGGCCTCGTCGGCGTCGCGCCGGATGACATGCCGGGCAGCATCTACGAATTGATGGCCCGCGGCGAGTTCGCCGGGTCGCTGATCCATTCGCCGAACGTCTACGACTTCCCGGTCTCGCTGCAGATCGCCCGGCAGCTCGGCGGCGACGCGGTGTGGGTGCACAACCGCCAGCCAGTGCACTTCCAGGAGACGTGGCTCGACGATCGCGCCGATATGCTCCGCCTGCCCGGCGTCGTCGCGTGCAGTCCCGATCGGCAAGTACTGAACACGTTATGCGACCTCGCGAAAGACTGGAACCCGGATCGGTATCACGCGGGGGAGAATCTGTAGGCGAGCGTCGCGGCGTCAGCCCGACGTGTTTTTTTCGCGCAGCTAAGAACA
>CAZDGB010000158.1:0-16629 GCA_964504645.1 uncultured Planctomycetaceae bacterium
CCGGTCTCTGGCCGCTGCCGGTCTACGAACCGCAGATGAAATTCTGGCCAGAAGCGATCCATGCGGACAAGGATGGTTTGACTCTGCTCACTGGACTGACTGCTGCGCAGCCCGATCCCTTCATCCCCGGCAAGAACGTCCGCACCGTCGATCCGGCCGGGGTTTCCCGCGAATCGCTTGGCAACGAGAAGACGTTGCGTCTGGCGTTGTCGCCGAAGATTTTGCATCCGCTGACGAATCTGTTGATCGACGACGATCTCGGCGTCATCAACGTGCTCGACATTCCGGAAAAATCTTTCGGGCGCCTCGCCGACCGCACGGAACTGGTGTCAATCATTCCGGATCTGTCGCGTTACGGCGACGCGCTGCAAACGCGGGCCGTGCTGCGCTTAGAAGCGCCGCTCGAAACCGCGGGCAACGGCGAGAATCTCGAATTCCATCTGCCGAAGCTGCAAATCGCCGTCTCGATCCTCAACGGCCCCGATCAGCCGGAATGGAAACAGTGCGCGGAATTCGACCTCGATTTGCGGCAATCGGTCCATCCGACGTTGAGCAAGCCGACCTTCGCCCGCCGCGAAGTGCTGCTCGGCTGGAAGCCCGACGCCCGGATCACCGGCGTCGGCCGCTTCGCCGAGGGCTACGAACCCCAGAACACGACGATCGAGACCGAGAAGTTCGTGGAGTTGTGCCGCGACAGCTGGTCGAAATGGACCGGCGATGGTTCCACCAGCGAAACGAGTATGCCAGATATTTCGCTCGGCAACGTCAAGCTGCGGATGAACGAATTGGGCTGGTCAGCGCCGGTGATTCAAGCGGAGTACAAATCCGCGGGAATCAAGATCACCAACCTGAGCGAAGAGCCGTTCACCTACGAAGCCCGCGGCCCGTACAGTCCGTACGGCGGACCGTACACGTTGAAGCCCGGCCAATCGCACGAGTTTGACATTCCCTACCCGTTGACCTACCGCCGGCAGTCGAAGGGCATCAGCGAGGTCTACACGCTGCTGTCCGGCATGCACTCGGAATTCCGCGTCCCGATGTCCGGCGGCGCTCCGCGCCTGTTCCAGGCTAAGACGCCGTAGCGTGTTTGCGCATTGCGGCGCATCGATTGCCGCGGACCATAAAACCTCTTGCGCCACTTCCGGCTCTTTCCCCTGCCGGGAACGCCGGTTACGATAAAAGTCTCACTATGGGGGGGACTTTCTCGTGACACGCTGGTTCGCGCTCGCAGGGTGGATCTCGTTTGAACTCGGTTCGCTCGCCGCAGCGGACCGAGTCGATTTTCAACGCGACGTGCAACCGATTCTTAACGAGCATTGCACCGTCTGCCACGGCATCGACGCGGCCGAACGGAAGGCCGGCTTGAGGCTCGATCTGCGCGACTACGCTCTGAAGGGTGGCGAATCGGGTGCGGCGGCCATCATCCCCGGCAAACCGGATGAAAGCGAACTGATCCGGCGGATCACGTCGGCAGACAACGACACACTCATGCCACCGCCGAACCATAAAAAGCCGCTCACGGCACAGCAGATCGATATGCTGAAGCGCTGGGTGGCGGACGGCGCGCCGTACGCACAGCATTGGGCGTTCACCGCGCCGCAGAAATCGCTAATACTGGACGGAAACCCGATCGACGGTTTCGTCGCGTCGCATTTGAAATCGCTGGGACTCGCTCCGTCGCCGGCCGCGGATTCCGCCACGCTGTGCCGGCGCGTGTATCTCGATCTCATCGGCCTGCCGCCGTCGCCAGACGAGCTCGCGGCGTTCGAGAAAAAGGGTTACGCCCAAACCGTCGACGAACTTTTGCGGAGCGAACGCTTCGGCGAAAAGTGGGCCCGACACTGGCTCGACGCGGCACGGTACTCCGACACCAACGGCTACGAAAAGGATTTGCAGCGCGAGCAATGGAAATGGCGCGACTGGGTCATCGACGCTTTCAACGCCGACATGCCCTACGACCAATTTCTTATCGAACAGGTCGCCGGCGACTTACTGCCGAACGCGGGACAATCACAGTTGATCGCCACCGGCTTCCTGCGGAACAGCATGATCAACGAGGAAGGCGCGATTATCGCCGAGCAGTTCCGCATGGTGGAAATGTTCGACCGGATGGATTGCCTCGGCAAGGCGGTCCTCGGACTGACGACGCAATGCGCCCAGTGCCACACGCACAAGTTCGACCCGTTGACGCACGACGAATATTACGGGTTGTTCGGCTTTCTGAATAACACCTACGAAGCGCAATCGTGGGTCTACACGCCCGAGCAATTGCAGCAAATCGCCGACATTCGCCAGAAAGTCCGCGCCGCGCAAGACCGGCTGAAAGCGAGCCGGCCGAACTGGGCACAGGAACTCGCGGCGTGGGAAGCCCAGGGATTGCAATCCCTGGGCGTCTGGGAACCGCTCGTCGCGAGGGAACTGGGCAGTAACAGCGGACTGAATCATCCAACGCAGGAATACGACAAATCCTTGCTGATGATCGGCCACACGAGCACCGACGTCTTCCTCATCGCACAGCCGAAACTCGATGGCCTCACCGGCCTGCGGTTGGAAGCCCTCACGCATCGCGATCTGCCGCACACCGGGCCGGGCCGCAATCGCATCGGCACGTGGGCGATGCACGAGGTCGAGGCGTTCATCAAGAAACCCGGCAGCAACGACTGGGAGAAACTGAAACTCGTGAACGCGAGCGCCGATTTCTCTGAACCGGAAACGAAAGACGCCGACGGCAAGAAGAAACGCGGCCCGGTCGAATTCCTGATCGACGGCAGCGACGACACGACCTGGGTCGCCGACCGCGGCATGGGCCGACGCAATCAGCCGTCGGTCGCCGTCGTACAGTTCGAGCAGCCGTTGACGCAGCCCGAAGGAACCCAACTGAAGATCGCGTGGCGGCAGGCCGACATGCTCGGTTGTGCCCGGTTCAGCGTCACCCGTGACGCCGCGCCGAAAGCGCCGCCGGTTGATCATGCGGCAGCGCTCGCATTCCAAGTTCCGGCGGACCAACGCGCACCGGCGCAAAATGACGCGATTTTCACCGCCTGGCGGATGAGCCTCGCCGACGCCAAGCCGATCAACGACGAAATCGACGCGTTGTGGAAATCGACGCCGCAGGCCGCGACATCGATCCTGCATCTCGCCGAGCGCGATCCGGCCGATCCACGGTGGACGCACCGGTTGAGCCGCGGCAACTGGGACCAGCCGGAACAGATCGTCGAACCGCAGGTTCCGGCGGCGTTCCATCCGTTCCCGGACGGCGCGCCGCGGAACCGGCTCGGTTTCGCCCAATGGCTCGCCGACCGCCGCTCGCCGCTGACGGCCCGCGTCGCCGTCAACCGCGTCTGGCAAGCGATGTTCGGTCAAGGACTGGTGGAGACATCGGAAGACTTCGGCACCCGTGCGCCGATTCCCGAATATCGCGATCTCTTGGATTGGCTCGCCGTCGATTTCATGGAACACGACTGGAGCCACAAACGGTTGATCCGCACGATCGTGATGAGCAATACGTATCGGCAAAGTTCTGATGTTTCGGCGGCGCTCTTGGAGCGCGACCCCCGTAACGTGCTGCTGGCGCGGGGGCCGCGATTCCGCGCAGAGGCCGAAGTGGTGCGCGACATCGCGCTGAGCGTCTCCGGTTTGATCACGCATAAAGTCGGCGGGCCGGGCGTTATTCCGCCGGTGCCGCAGAACGTGCTCGATTACAACTTCACCTACCCGACGTACTGGAAAGCAGCCGAGGGACCGGAACGGTATCGGCGGACGGTCTACGGTTTCCGCAAGCGGTCGATGCCCGACCCGGTGATGACGAACTTCGACGCCCCGAACAGCGACTTCGCCTGCGCCCGCCGCGTCCGGTCGAACACGCCCCTCGCCGCGCTGACGAGCCTGAACGAAACGATCTTCGTCGAAGCCGCGCGGGCCTTGGCGCTACGCGTCCTCCGCGAAGGAGGCAAAACCGACACAGAGCGGTGCGCCCGTGCCTTCCTGCTCTGCACGTCCCGCGCACCGACATCAGACGAACAAGCCGCCATTCAAGATTTGCTGAAATCCCGCCGGCAACGCATCGCCGAGGGCTGGATCAACCCCCGCGAACTGACGACCGGCGACCCGGCGAAGCTTCCCGACTTGCCCTCCGGAACCACCCCGCAAGACGCCGCTGCCTGGACCCTCGTAGCCCGCGTACTGCTAAATCTGGATGAGACGATTACGAAGGAATGATCGTGGAAACCGCAAATCTCAAATCTCAGATTTCCAATCTGATCAATCGCCGCTGGTTCCTCCGCGACTGCGGCATCGGTCTCGCCAGCATCGCTGCGAGTTCGCTGCTGGCAAGGGACGGCTTCGCGGCGCCAACGGAAAACCCCCTCGCGCCGAAGCAGCCACATTATCCGGCCAAGGCGAAGCGGGTAATCTACATCTTCCAGGCCGGGGCGCCGAGCCACCTGGAACTGTTCGATCACAAGCCTGAATTGACCAAGCGCAACGGCCAGTTGCCGCCGGCGGAATTGCTGAAGGGTTACCGCGCGGCGTTCATTAATCCGAACTCCGCGCTGCTCGGGCCGAAGTTCCAGTTCGCCAAGCACGGCCAATGCGGCATGGAACTCAGCGAAGTCCTGCCGCACACTGCGAAAATCGCCGACGACATCTGCCTCATCCGCACGCTGAACACCGAGGCCGTCAACCACGCGCCGGCCCAGATCATGATGAACTCCGGCTCGCAACAGTTCGGCCGGCCCAGCTTCGGCTCGTGGTCGGTCTACGGTCTAGGCAGCGAATCGGCTGATTTACCCGGCTACGTCGTCTTAACCAGCGCGAAAGGCACCAGCGGCGGCGCGAGCAACTACGGCTGCGGCTTCCTGCCGACGATGTACGGCGGCATTCCGTTCCGTAATACGGGCGATCCGGTGCTGTATCTCTCGAATCCCCCAGGCGTCGACGCCGATTCACAGAAGGCGTCGCTCGACGCGCTCAACCGGTTGAATCAGCTCGCAGCGAAGACCGTCGGCGATCCGGAAATCGCCGCGCGAATTCAAAGCTACGAAATGGCGTATCGGTTGCAGACGAGCGCCCCGGAACTGATGAATCTCGCCGGTGAATCGAAGGAGACGCTCGACCGCTACGGCATCAAGGATGCGAGCCAGGCGAACTTCGCCCGCAACTGCTTGCTCGCACGGCGGCTTGTCGAGCGCGGCGTGCGCTTCGTGCAATTGTTCCACGAAGTCTGGGACCACCACGGCAACCTGACGCAGGGCGTGAAGGTTCAAGCCGGCGACACCGACCAGCCGAGCGCCGCCCTCATTTCCGACCTCAAGGAACGCGGCCTCTTGAAGGACACGATCGTCGTCTGGGGCGGCGAGTTCGGCCGCACGCCGATGACGCAAGGTGGAACCGACGGCCGCGACCACCACAACCGCTGCTTTTCCATCTGGCTCGCCGGCGGCGGCATCAAACCTGGCACCACCTACGGCGAAACCGACGACCTCGGCTTCAACATCGCCAAAGACCCCGTCCACGTCCACGACCTGCACGCCACCCTGCTGCACCTGCTCGGGTTAGACCACGAACGCCTGACGTTCCGCTTCCAAGGCCGCGATTATCGGCTGACCGACGTGCACGGGAAGATCGTGCAAGGGATTTTGACGTAGCCTCTATTTTGACGCCTAAACCGCAATCCGCGTCCACCGCCCCGCCGCGAACCGCCACCACATCAATGCCGCGCGCAGGCACAAGTCCGCCCCCATGCCAATCCAAGCGCCGACGAGGCCCCCTTCTCGCACGACGCCGAAGTAGTAGGCCACCGGGACGCGGACGCACAATACGCCAAGGATCGCGAAAAGCAGCGGGAAGCGCGTGTCACCGGCTCCGCGCAGACAGAGGACATAGACGATGACGGCGGCGTTCGGAATCTGGTAGGCGGCGAGCAGCTTCAGCGCCGGAATGCCGGCGGCGATCACGTCGGCGTCGCGGTGCATGAACCGGTAGATGTCCGCCGCGCAGACGAAGTAGAACACGCCCATGAGCGCGGAATAGACGAGCGATTGTTTCGCCGCGGCGTGGCCCAGGTGGACGGCGAGCTTCGGCCTGTGCGCGCCGAGCGACTGGCCGACGAGACTCGCCGCCGCGATGCCCCACGCCGTCGCGGGCAGGTACGACAGCGCCTCGACCCGCACGCCGACGAAATGGGCCGCCAGCGCGCCCGGCTGGTGTTCCTTCACCAGCGAGATCACCCGCAGAAAGAGCATGTGCCCGCCGACGGTGACCAGCCCGTCGAGACACGCCGGCAGGCCGATCCGCAATAAGCGGCGTACGACGTCGCGGTCGTACGTCAGATCGGCCCAGCGAATTTTCAAATGCGACCACCCAGACGATAACGCCGCGATCATCAGCGCCGCGCCGAGGATTTTCGCCGTCACGGTTCCCGTGACGATTCCCAAGACGCCGAGTTTCGGAAACGGTCCCCAGCCGTAGACGCTTCCGGTCGAGACCGCGATGTGCACGGCGTTCATCGCCGCCAGCACGAACATCGGCGTCTTCATGTCGCCCGAACCGCGCAATGCCGCACCGGCTACAATGAGCAGACTCGTAAACAGGTGCCCGCAGGCATCGTAGCGCAAGTATTCGACGGCGATGCGAAACGATTCGCCCCGCAAATTGAGAAATCCCGCAAACGCCGGTGCCGACAGTTGCAGCAGGCAGAAGACCGGCAGCGCCAACAGGGGCGCGAGCAGCAGCGACCGGGCGGCGAGGCGGCAGGCATCGTCGCGCCGGCCGGCGCCCCACTCGCGAGCGACGAGGGCCGCTGTGCCGATGCCGATCAGGCTGAACATCATCGTGGCCATCCAGCCGATGTACGCCGCAACGCCGATCGCTTCCGTCGCCGCCTGGCTGATGCGGCCCGACAACCAGGTGTCGGTCAGATCGACGCCAAAGATGAGGACCTGCTCGATCAGCGCCGGCAGCGCCAAATGGAAGATCGTGCGGTACGGATGCTGGTTCGCATCGCGAACTAAGGGTGAAATATCGACGTCGTTCGCTTGCGCTTCGCCGATCCCAGTACTCCCATACAAATCGCACGCTTCTCCGAAGCGTCGCTAAGCGACCAACTTCTCCCCGCGCAGCAAATCGATCGCCTGTTCGAACGCCGCGACGGTTTGCTCGACGTCGTCGTCGGTGTGGGCCGCGGAGGTCAGCCCACCCCAACCGAACCAATCGACGCCGCCGCACAACAGCGCGGTCCGATAGGCGTGCGTGAACTTCCGCGGCGGTTCGATGTCGAGCTTCTTGTAATCGTTGCCGTAGGGGATGAACGCGTCGGAGGTCGGACGCGGGCCGTCGTAGCCGGGGAGAATGCGGATCGTCGAGAACTCGCCGTAGGCGATCCAATCGACCTGCTTCTGCGCGAACAACTCATTGAGCTGGCCGCGCAGTTTCGCGGCAATCTGGTTCGCATGACGGGACGGCGTGCCGGTGGCCACGACGTCGAGGGCCGCGCAGCCGGCGGCGGCGGAGAGGGGATTGCCGTTGTACGTGCCGGGATGCTTCATCTTCTTGCCGTAGCGATTGTCGAACGCGATCGCCTCCATCAGATCGGCCCGTCCGGCGAGTGCGCCGCCGGGCAAGCCCCCCGCGACGATCTTCGCCAGCGTCGTCAGATCGGGAACGATGCCGTAATGTCCCTGCGACCCGCCCGGATGAACGCGGAAGCCGGTGATGACTTCGTCCAGGATGAAGATCACGCCGTGCTTCTTCGTCAGCTCGCGCAGCCCGCGCAAGAACTCGCCGCTCATCGGTGCCGTTCCCCAATGCCCGCCGGTCCCTTCGACGATGAGGCACGCCGGCTGTTCTTTGATCAGCGTCTGTTCGACGATGGCGAGGTCATTCGGCGGGATGGCGATCATATCATTAAGGACGCCGTCGGTGATGCCGGGCATCGACCAGTCGCCGGAATCGTACGGCGCGGCGGAGGCGGGAATCAGAAAGTCGTGCCAGCCGTGGAAGTGGCCGATGAACTTGACGATTTTCTTGCGGCCGGAAATGAGCCGCGCGATGCGCAGCGCCATCAGCGTCGCTTCGGTCCCGCTGTTAGTGAAGCGGACGCGCTCGGCACTCGGAACAAGCTGGCGGATTCGCTCGGCCCATTCGATTTCGAGTTCGTGATTCGCCGAGTAATGTGTCCCCCGCGCCATCTGCTTTTGCACGGCGTCGACCACTGCCGGATGGCTGTGCCCCAACAAGAGCGCCCCATGCCCAACCCAGTAGTCGATGATCGCATGCCCCTCGACGGAGTATTTTTTCGAGCCGGCCGCGTGGTCGATGAAGACCGGAAACGGCTCGAGATACCGCCCGTCGTGCGTCACGCCGCTGGGGAAAATCCTCTTTGCGCGCTGCGACAGTTTTTCGGACTGCGGATACTTTTCGCGATAGAGATCGGCGAGTTTGGCTGTAGCGAGCGTGGGCATGGCGAAAGCAGTCCATTGGAGTGAAAGCGGCGTTTGACGTTGGAAGAATACCACGCGCGTCGAAGGCAAGAAAGGTTGTCAACCTCGGCTGAACGGGAGCTTACTCGACGCGTACGATGTGCGTGCGGATCGTGCCGTCGGGTTCGAGGTCCAGCACGCGGTAGCCGGGTGATTGCTCGTCGACTTCCAGCGAGTCAGTCTCCGGGCGGAACTGCACGCCGGTGGACGGCGTGGTAAAAAACAGCACGCCGCTTTCCTGCACTGTCAACTCCTGATGGATGTGCCCGCAGACCACGCCCCTCACCTGCGGAAACGGATGGATCGCGGCGTGGAATTCCTCGGCGTCGAACAGGCCAATGCGATCGAGCCACGTACTCTGGACTAGTACAGGCGGATGATGCAGAAACAGGCACGTCGGCAGATCGGGACGCGCGGTCAATGCGTCGGCAAGCCATGCGATTTGAGTCGCGCCGAGTTCGCCGTGCAGTTGGCCCGGCACGTGCGAATCGAGGCCGATCAACTGCCAGCCGTCGGCGGCATCGTCGAAAATGATCCGTTCGCCGCAGGAGTCGACACGGTCGTGAAAGACAGACCGCAGTAGAGCGCGGTCATCGTGGTTGCCGGGCACGACGCGGAGTTTGAGGAGCCACTTCTGCAAGCGGTCGCGCAAGAACTGGTACGTCTCCAATTGTTCGTCATGCGTCAGGTCGCCGGTTAGGACGAGGCGGTCGGTTTCGTCGAACCGCACATCCACGGCGGCAAGAACGCGCTCGAACGTCTCCCGCGTCCGCACGCCGCGGATTTCGGCGGCCACGTCGGCGAAGAGGTGCAGGTCGGTGAGGTGGATCAGGCGCACGGTGAAACTTTAGCTATTCCGGGCGGGGAATGGCATGGTTTACGGCGTCTTCGGCGCGACGAGTTCCAGCAGCGCCTGCGAGACGACCGGGAATCCGCGTTCGTCGGTCGTCGTCGCGCGGATCGTCACGGGCATGTTGATCGGGCCGAGTTCGCCCTTCTTCAGCCGCAGCTTCAAACGGCCGGACGTTTCGTTCGCCGGCAGCGTCACCGGGTCCGCTACCGCGATCGGCAAGTGCGGCGGGCAGACGAGTTCGACCTTCGTTGCTTCGGTCAATTTGGCGTCGCGCTCCAGCCGGACGCCGAGGTCGATCTCCTTGCCGGGCGCGGCGAGGACGTTGTCCTGCGACAAGAGAACCTGCATCCGCTCCGGGGCCGTGATGACAATGATCTGATCGTTCTGCTCCTGCGATGAAAACGCGACCTTCGCCACTGTGCCGTCTTCGAGCGCCACGTCGCCGACGGCCATGAGGCAGGTGCGCGAGGTGCGGCCGAGCTCCATCCGTGGCGGCAGCGTGAGGGGATAGTCAAATTCGGTTACCCCCGCGGGAATCGTGATCTTCGGACCGTATGTCCCCTGCAGGTGCCGGTTCTGTTTGTCGGCGACGCTGATTTCCAGCGGCCCGTCGAACCCCTTACGGTCGATGAAATAATGCCGGACATACACCGACCCGCGCGGCGAGAACTTGCTCTCGAACTTGCCGTAGATTTTGAACGGCGTCGGCACATTCACGGAGAGCGCGACCGTGTCGCGGACTGGTTCGCTCGGTTGCGGCGGCAGTGTCGCAACCGCTTTGAATTCTTGATTGTCGCGTTTACACGTACCGACGATTTTGATCGCCGCAAGGCCGACTTTCGCCATCGGCTCGGCCTTGAACGTGAGATTTGTTTGATTCGCTCCCTGTCCGATCGTAGTGCCGGCGAGCGCGACGCCGGGAGGCAGATTCTCGCAACTTAGTTCGATCGGCTCGTTGAATCCGAATCGCTGGGCGTCGATTCGCAGGTTGACTTGCGCCCCGCGATCGACGTTGATGATGTCCGCGGAGACGCGGAGTGCGAACGGGACCGCCGGCTTGTCTTCTCCCACGGCGACGTGCAGGCGATACGCATATTCCGGCCCGCCACGCTGGGCGATGCGGTCTTTGATCGAGACGAGATAGCGTGCCTCCGCAGGCGGCGTGAAATTGAGTGCCGCATCGGGGCCGTTCGTATCATCCGCTTGTGCGAGTTGCTGACCCTTCGCGTCGAACACTGTCAGCACGGAGTCGAGCGGCGAACCGAGCGCGGCGGCCCGGACCGTGAAGCGCACCGGCGCGCCGGGCTTGGCGTCAAACGCGAACTGATCGACATCGCCCGGCTTCTCGATGCGGCCGTTGAGGACAAGACCCGCGGCATCCGTCAGTAAAGAAATCGGCTGCGGCTGTTCGAGCGTGTCGTTCGGTTCGGCTTCGGCAACCGGCGCGGCGTCGGTCACATTGAGCGGAATGCCGAGTTCGCCTGCCACGAGCCCTTCGGGATGCCACCAGAAGATGTCGCCGGATTTGTCCGGCAGGTGAACGTCGATTGTCGGCGCCGGAAGATTCGCGCCGTGAAGTTCGACTTTCAGCGTCTCGCCCGGCTTCCCGCCTAGGGGGAAGACATCGGTCGCAAACGGTCCGTTCGTCACCATGAGACGATAGACGTAATGTTGCAGGCCGCTGAACTCGGCATCGTGAATCCGCACGGAGTAACGGCCGGAGACCGCCGCGGGGAACTGCACGAAGGCGTCGCCGGCTTGTGAGCCGACGTCTTCGGCGATTGCTTTGCCCTGCGGATCAAGAATCTCCAATCGCGACACGAGGGGCGAGCCGAGCCGGGCGGCGAGGACGGCGCATGTCACCGTTTGGCCAGCCTGGGCCTCGAACGTCCAGACGTCGACGTCCTGGCGGGGGAAAATGCGGCCGTTGATCGTCACGGGGAGATGCACTGAGACGGGGATCGGCTCGCCGTCCGTTTCCTGCTCGATGACTTCCGGCAGACGTCCCAGGATGAACGGCAACGCGGGCGTCACCCCCTGACTGGTATGGACCGACCAGCGGCGTACGCCCGGCGCGGCGTTCGCGTCAACGGCGATCTCGCCGCGGTAATCGGCGGGGTAATCTTCTTTCCCCTGCGACGCCGGCTGATAGATGAGCGGGCCTTCAAACCAGATTTTTTCGGTCCGTTCGATCTGCGGCGAAGCGGTGACGTTCGACCCAGTGATCATGAAAGGGGCTGCATCGTGCAGATAGTAGCCGCCGACGCGGATCGGCGTTTTCGCGCCGATCTGTCCGCCCAGCGGGTAGATGTACGCCGTGCCGGGGAGTTCGGCGCGGAGGGGGGACGTCAGTGCGACGAGCAACGTGAATAAAACGTTTGTTCGGATACGACGCTTCTGCGAAGCGTCGCGAAGGGAAAATCGGCGCGTCATGCCAGCACGTCCTGCATGACGCGGCCATTGTTGACGATGGGGACAGGGCGGCCTTCCGGGGTGTAGAATTCCAGGGCGGCGTCGATGCCCAGTAAATGGAAGATCGTGGCCGACAAATCCTCCGGGCCGTACGACGGGCCGTCGGGTTTCTCACCCAGCGAGTTCGTCTTGCCGATGACGAGGCCCGGCTTGACGCCGCCCCCGGCCAGCAGGATTGCGTTTGACGGCCCCCAGTGGTCGCGGCCGGCATCCTTGTTGACGCGGGGCGTGCGGCCGAACTCGCCAAAGACCGCGATAAGCGTCTTCGAGAGGGTGCCGCGATCGTCGAGGTCGCGCAGCAATGCCGACAATCCGGCGTCGAGTTGCGGCAACAGGTCGTTTTTCAGCACATGGAAGTTGTGGTAGTGCGTGTCCCAGTTGTGATGGTCGACGGTGACGCACCGCACGCCCGATTCGACGAGCCGGCGGGCCATGAGGCACGACTGGCCGAGCGTGGTGCGGCCGTATTCATCGCGAAGTGACACCGATTCGGACGCCAGGTCGAACGCCTGCCGCGTGGCGGCCGACGTCACCAGTTCGAACGCCTTCTCCTGAAACTTCGACCGCTGGAACGCCTTGGAGTTCGCGGCGATGTCGGTCGATTGACGGAACTTGTCGACGCTCTGCAACAGCGACTTCCGCGATTCGAGCCGTTCGGCGTCGACGACCAACGGCGGGACGAGGTCGGGAACTTTGAAGTTCGGCGCATTCGGATCGGATTCGACGACGAACGGGGCGCACGTCGCGCCCAGATACGCCGGGCCGCACGACGGATGCATCACCGGCAGGCAGACGTATGGCGGCACGCCGCCGCGCGGGCCGCGTTGCCGAGCGATGATGGAGCCGTGGGCCGGCTTCTGGTTGTTCGGTTTCAAGTTGGGATTGAACGCCGCCGTCGGCCGGTAACCGGTGAGCATGTAGTGGTCGGCGGGACCGTGATCGGAATTCGAATGTGTAAAATTGCGGATCAGCGAATAGCGATGGGCATTCTTCGCCAGCGTCGGCAAGTGTTCACAGACATTGAGACCCGGGACCGACGTGGCGATGGGGTTGAACTCGCCGCGGAACTCCGACGGAGCTTCAGTCTTCAGATCGAATGTATCGATCGTGCTGAGACCGCCATGGAGAAAGAGGATAATGACGGAGACGTCATCCGCCGGTTTCGCCGCGTCTTCCGCGCGGAGCAGGCTCGGCAGCGTGAGCTGCGAGCCGAGGAGGCCGGCGCCGCCGACGCGGAGCATGTTTCGACGGGTGATGCCGTCGCAAAAAGTTCGTTTCATTAGAGCGGCCCTTAGTGGCTTGGCGCTTCGCGGACCGCGACGCGCAAGCGATCTTTCGGTCGTCGTTAATGCTGGAAGACGAATTCGGTCGTGTTCAACAGACTCCACGCAAGGTCTTCGAGAGCCAACTGGCGCTCGTTGGCGTGTTGCCCTAAATAAGTTGTCGCGGCGGCGCGTTCGGTTTCGTCCGGGAAACGGCTGAAAAACGTGAGATAGATCTCGTTGACGAGTTCGGCGTCGTTCAGCGAACTCGCGGCCCATTTCGCGACGGTCCCGTCGACGTGGGACAGTTTGTCCTGGATCAGCGGCGAGTTCATAACCTTCAGGACCTGGGCGACGTTCGGCTCGGAGATTCGTTCGCACTGGCATGCCGTCGTCCGCGACGGCCGGCCGAACGTCTTCAGGAATTCGTGCGGGACGTTGCTGTCCCACAGCTGAATGGCCCGCGGACCGAACGGCACGCCGTCGAATTTCTCCGCAACGCCGGTCGTCTGGCAGACGGCGTCGAACAAGACTTCCGCCGGAACAGGACGCAGCAAGGCCCGCGAGGAATTCTGCTCGTCGTGCTGATTCGTGGGGTTGGTGTGGGCTGAGAGTTGATACGTCCGCGATGCCGCGATTGTGCGGATGGCTTGCTTCAGATCGAAGCGGCTGTCGACGATGTGCCGGGCGAGCGCATCGAGCAGCTCAGGATTCGACGGCGGATTCGTCATGCGGACATCGTCGACCGGTTCCACGATGCCGCGACCGAGATAATGGGCCCACAGCCGGTTGGCGAGGTTCCTGGCGAACCAGGGATTTTGCGGCGACGTCAACCACGCAGCGAGCGCGATGCGGCGGTCTCCAGCAGGAGACTTCGGCACCTCCGGCTCGGCGAGCGGCGAGGCCCCGACCGGCTCGCCAGTCCGCGGATGCGTCAATTCACTGCCTTGTTCCGGGGCGAACAGCAATTCGCCGCGCGGCGTCGATTTGAATTGCGGCTGCGTAAAGAATCCCTGAAATGCGGTGTAGTCGCGCTGGCTCCAGCGGTCCGACGGATGATGATGGCACTGGGCACATTCGATTCGCACGCCGAGGAAGACTTGCGACACGGTCGCGGCCCGTTCGCCCGGCTGTCCCAGCACACGATAAAAATAACCGGCGGGTTGCTGCGTCAGGAATCCTTCGGCGGTGACCAACTCGCGGGCGAACTGATCCAATGGTTTGTTCTCGCGGAAACTCTGGCGAATCCAGCGATAGAACTCGTACGCTCCGCGGCGGCCGAGCTTGTCGCGATCGACCCGCAACAAGTCGGCCCATTGTAGCGCCTGGTAATCGGCGAATTCGGGCCGCTCCAGCAATTGATCGACGAGCTTCGCCCGCTTGTCCGCCGCGGCGTCGGCGAGGAAGCCCCGGGCTTCCGCGGAAGTCGGCAGGGTACCAAGGATGTCGAGGTGCACCCGCCGCAGGAATTCCGCGTCGGTGCACAGGCCCGACGAAACGATATTCAATTGATTCAACTTGGCATCGACGAGTTCGTCGATAAAGTTGTGCACCGGCGGCTTTGGCAATCCAGCCGTTGACTCATGCTGCGGAATCAGCACGCGAAAAACGTCGACGAAGCCGAGAAACGCCGCCATCACAGCGACGTCGCCCGGATTTTTTCCCGCCGTGACGAGTCCCAGCTCATCGACGGATGCCAACCCGTCGTGATTGCTCTGAAACTTCGCCAGCGGTGTGACATCGTGCTTCGCACCGGAGGAATCGGTAGCAATCACTCGGAGTTGCTGCGTTCCGCCGGGCGCCATCTGGAGATGATGCGGCGTCAATTCGATCGATGTGTATTGCGGGGCATCGGGGGATCCAAACGGAGCGCCGGCGGCGATCCAGTCACGCAATTGATGGTATTCGACCGTGTCGGGCTTCAATCGCACGCCGCCGCCGTGCGGGACGCGGCCATTGATCTTCGTCAGCAGCAGGCTATCGTCGGGATGGGTGAGCGAGACCCGACGGCCGCGCGATTCCTGCAACAGGGCGACATAATCCGCTGGCGGGTCGAATCCAAAGACGGAAAGCTTAAAGCCGTTTTGCCCTTCGGCCTTGCCGTGGCAGCCGGCGGCGTTGCAGCCGTAACGGCTAAGGATCGGAACGATATCGCGTTCGAAGTGAAATTCGCGCGGCGACTCCGCCTGGACGGTCCCGGCGCACATGTTCGCCAGCACAACGCAACCCAGCATCAAACTCGGGAGAGTCATCCGAGGCATCGTGCGATCCAGGCGGGCGCAGACTCAGGCAGGGAAAGGCGGTGTCATTCGATCACATGCCGATTTGTTTATCATATCGACCACTGCTGATGAAATCCAGCGGAAAAAGCCTAACGACAAATGCCGAGAGGAAGGTTCCGGAACATGTCCTTGAAAATTCCATGATTTGAGAAGACGCATAAACTGTCAGGTCGATTGAATTGCAGTCAATCGTCGCATCCCTATAATCCATGCGACACTGAATCCGATTGTCAGAAGGGTCGTCATGGACGCCGTGAGCGCGGAACCGAAACCGTCGTGGGTTGACCGGCTGAATCTCAAATGGCTGCTGCGGCTATTGACCTCGTCGATCGGCCAGAAATTCGTGATGGCGCTGAGCGGTTTGGGATTGTGCGGCTTTCTGGTCGTGCATCTGGCCGGCAATCTCTTTCTTTACAAGGGCCCGGAAGCCTTCAACAAATACGCGTTGAAGCTGCACGAACAGGAATGGCTGCCGCTGGCTGAAGCCGGGTTGTTCGTGATGTTCGCCTTTCACATCTATCTGGCGTTCTCGCTGACGGCAGCGAACAAGCTGAAACGGAATGTCGGCTATGCGAAGAAAGAGTCGAAGATTCCCGGCCAGGTCGTGAGTCCGATGTTCGGCTCCCCGAGCAACTGGATGTTCGTGTCCGGGCTAGTGGTGTTCGCCTTTCTGATTCTGCACATCATCGACATGAAGCTGCACGTGCGGTCCGATTTGCACTACGTCCACGAGCACGACGTCGCCCCCTATCTGAACACGGTCGCCGTTCTGAGCAACCCGTTCAGCCGCTTCGTTTATATCGTGGGCACAATCTTCCTCGGTTTTCATCTGTCGCACGGGTTTGCCAGCGCGTTCCAATCGCTGGGGTTGAATCATCCGAAATACATGCCGCTGCTCAAGGTGTTCAGCATCATTTTCGCGGTCACGATCGCAGCGGGATTCTGCAGTTTGCCGATCTTGATTCCCAGAATGATTCCCGTCGCGCCGCAGTAAACAAGGATTCCACAGAATGTCATTGGCCGTCAAAGAAGCGGTGGATCTGCAGGGGAACTGTCCCTCCGGGCCGATCGCCGAGCGGTGGACGAAGCACAAGCAGGACATGAAGCTCGTCGCGCCGAACAACCGGCGGAAGTACACGATCATCGTTGTCGGCACCGGCCTTGCCGGCGGCTCGGCGGCGGCTTCGCTGGCCGAACTCGGTTACAACGTCTTGTCGTTCTGCCTGCAAGACACCCCGCGCCGGGCGCACAGCATCGCCGCGCAAGGGGGAATCAACGCTGCG
>CAZDGB010000159.1:0-6774 GCA_964504645.1 uncultured Planctomycetaceae bacterium
CGCGCGCGGGATCGACGTCGCCGGCATCACGCACGTGATCAACTACGATTTGCCACTCGAAGCCGACAGCTACGTCCACCGCATCGGCCGCACGGCCCGCGCCGGCCAGACAGGGCAGGCGATTTCGCTGTTCGATCCGTCGGAGCGCCCGCAGTTGCACGCGATCGAACGCGTCATCGGCCGCCGGTTCGAGATCGAGACGCCGACGCACGAGGAGCCGTCGGTTCCCGGCGACGACATCGTCCAGCCGGAGCAAGGCCACCGCTTCCAGCGCCGCCGGCCGATGAACCATCACGGCGCAAAGAAGCCGGCCCGGCATCCGGGCCAGCGTTCCGCCGACGGCAAACCGCCCAAGCCGAAAGCGACCGCGGGCCAATCGCATGTGCCCCGGCCGAAGAACGGCGGCAAGAAACGCCGCGGAGCCCCGAAAGGCCGCTTCCAGACGGCTGGGAAACAAGGTTGAGAGACGATGGCTCGACAAAACTTCATCTAGAGCCGTCGGCGCCACTGCCGGCGAGATGGGGGCGGGCCTACGGCTCTATCCCCATCCCGCTACGGTGACGGTGATTCCGTTGGGCATGCTGAGCCGACTGTTGCTAAGGCGGACCGAACGTCACGCTCACCAGCGTGCCGTCGCGATCCTTCGCGAAAATCCGACCATCGCAATAGGCAATGTGCGGCCAGGCTTCCGTCTTCTGCAAAATGCGGTGTGACGCGAGTTCCTGGAACGCGTGCGGCGATTGGCGGGCTTGTTCCAACAGCGACAGCGTCCCGCGGTTGCTCCACAGCATCAAGCGCCCGTCAGCCGTCGCGATGAGCGAGCCGGGATCGCTGAGTTGGCCGCCGTTCCAGATCAGTTCGCCGGTCGCGAAATCCAGACAGTAAACCTGCTGCCACGCGAAATAGACGCGGCCGTCGACGATCACTGGCGAACAGACCTTCGAGGCATACGGCTGCTCCCAGACGAGTTTCGCGCCGTCGAGCGAGATGTCCAGCCGCGCGATCTTGATGTGGTTGTAATGCGATGTGATAACCACCGAATTCTCGTGGATCGCCGGACTGGCGATGTTGTTGGCGAACTCCGTTCGCCACGGGTATTCGGCGACGGTCTCGCCCGCGCGTCGGCCGTCCAACCGCACGACGAGCAGTCCGTCGAAAGTCTGCACGGCGACGCACGGCACGTCGGACACGGTCAGCGGCGCGAGTCCTCCGGTGTGACCGGCACAAGTCGTTGCCTGCGATTGCCAGACCGTTTCGCCTGTCTGCTGATCGAAAGCGATGACGGTTCCCGACTTCGCCCCGACTTCGACGATCAACCACGAACCATGCACGAGCGGAGACGTCGTGAAGCCGTAATCCCGGCGCCCGCTGCGCCCGACTTGGGGCCGCTGGGGAATTTCGAATTCGTCGTACAGCGATCTTCGCCAGATCAATTCCCCCTGACGATCCAGATTCCAGGCTCGGAGCTCACCGTCGGCTCCGAGCGTAAAGAGGCGCTTTGACTCGGGATGGATTTCCGGCGTAGAGGAGGGACCGGAGTAAACGCCCTGATCGCCAGTGGCTTTGCGTCCGAAGCGCGGCGCCTTCCAGGTCTGCTGCCAATCAAGTTTCCCGGAATCGACGCGCCGGCATTCCAGTGCATCGTGATCGTCGCGGAAGCCGATCGTGTAGACGAATGGGCCGAACACCACCGGCGACGACGAGCCCTCTCCGACTTCGGCCTGCCAGAGCTGGCGCGGCTGCTTCCAGTTTCCCCGCTCATAGCCGGACGATTCGCTGGTGACGCCGTCGCGGTTCACGCCGCGCCAATGCGGCCAGTCGGCGGCGCGAAGCGGATCCCGTTGCCATGCCGCCAGGACAACGATCAAGGACAGGACGGTCGGATGCATCATCGAATGGCACCACGCTTGTGCGAAGCGTCGCTACGCTCCGACGATCAGCACGCGATGCATTTCTTCCAGCGTGGTGACGCCGCCGCGCACTTTGTTCAGGGCGGAGGCTTCGAGCGACTGCATGCCGTTGCCGGCGGCAAGGTTCTTGATTTCGCCCGACGACCGGCCATGCAGAATGGCTTCGCGGACGTTGGTTTCCAGCGCGAGTACTTCGAACACGCCGGTGCGGCCGGCGTAGCCGGTGTGGAAGTTGACCGCCGCGGGAATGCCGCGGGCCAGCGTCACTTCGTTTGCCTTCGATTCGTCGATGCCGAGCATCGCGCACTCGGCGGTGTCGGGGTGATACGATTCGCGGGACGCGAGGCAGACCTTGCGCAGCAGCCGCTGCGAAATGATGCAGTTCACGCTGTCGGCGATGAACATCGGCGGCACGCCGAACTCGCGGAAGACGTCGATGGTGGACGTCGTGTCGTTGGCGTGCAGCGTGCTGAGGACGCGGACGCCCGTGAGGCCGGCGCGGACGGCGATGTGGGCGGTCTCCGGGTCGCGGATTTCACCGACCATGATCACGTTCGGGTCTTGCCGCAAGACGCCACGGAGCGCCTCGACGAAGCCGAAGTTGATCTTGTTGTCGACCTGGATCTGGTTGATGCCTCCGATGCGGCGTTCGACCGGGTCTTCGATGGTGACGAGGCTGCGGTCGGTCTGGTTGAGGAGCTCGAGGCAACTGTACATCGTCGTGCTTTTCCCGCTGCCGACGGGGCCTACGCTGAGGATCATGCCGTACGGCCGGCGGAGCACGTTCTTGATGGCCCCCATCTGCTGCTCGTCGAGGCCGAGCTCATCGAGCTTGGTGAAGGCCCGGTCGTCGGGCATGAGCCGCATGACGATGCGTTCGCCGTAGGTCGTCGGGCCGGAGCCGACGCGGACGTCGCGCTGATGCTTGAGGACGGCGCTCGAGATGTGGCCGTCCTGCGGCAAACGCTTCTCGGTGATGTCCATGCCGGCCATGAGCTTCACGCGGGAGATGACGTTGGACATCATCTCCGGAGGAAGCTGCAGCACGTCGTGCAGGATGCCGTCGACCCGGAGGCGGACGCGCAGACCCGTTGGCGTGGGATCGAGATGGATGTCGGTGGCGTGCAATTGAAAGGCACGCTCCAGCAGCAGATCGGCTAGCGGCGCAGGACCCACCACGTCGACCAGTTCGCGTAATTCTTCCTGCAGCGCCTTCTGGCGTCCCTCTGGGTTGGCCATGATCACTCTCCCGGCACTCGGCAATTCGGTTCGGATTTCAGGACGAGATACGGTCCATGATCGCCGGCGGCATTTGGCCCGACCGGCAACCGGTTATTTCGGAGCAGCTTCGGCTTTTGGAGCGGCCGCCGGCGGAGCGGCGGCTGGAACAGCAGCAGCGGCGGCCTTGGCGTCCGGAGTCGCCGGTGGAACGGCGCCGGCCGGAGCCCCCGCCGGCGGTGCTGCGGTTGCGCCGGCTGGCGCACCGGGATCGGCCGGCGTTTCGGTTTTCTTCTCTTCCGGGGTGGATTCCGGCGCCGTCGGTGCGGGAGACCCCGAAGCGGGCTTGGCGATCTCGAAGACGCCATACAACAACAGCAGCACGGAGACGAGGATCACGCCGATCCCCAGATTCCGGTTGCCGCCGTTCATGGCCCACAAGCCGGCGGCGAACGCGACGCCGGAGGCTCCCAGCAGACCGAACAAATCGCCGCGCGAGGGAATCAGCGCGGGGTTGGCCAGATGGAGGACCGCAAAAATCGCCGCGGCCACCGCGGCGATCAAGGCGATGGTGCCCGGCAACGGATTCGCGTCGTCCTCGCCACCGCCCCCGCCGCCGGAACTCGACATCAGCGAGCCGCCGCCCAGCATGGAACCTGCACGCTCGCGGCTATCAACGATCGTCCAAACTTTATTCAATCCGGCCAGGGAAAGAACTTCCATGACCATCGGGTCGCGGTTGGCGACCACCATCTTGCCGTTCTTCTCTTTCACCAGTTTGAACATGCGGACGACCAACGCGACCTGCGCACTGCCCATGTAGTTCAGATTGCACAGATCGACCAGCAGTTGGGGCGAGGAAAGCGGCTCGATCCGCGAGAGAATTTCGCTGCCCACGCGTTCGATATCCGCCCAGGGGACTTCATTGAGTTCGGGCAGCAACGTGACGGTCGCCCGCCGGTTGTCTACTTCCAAGCGATACGGAAGCTGATTGCTCATGGTCGATTTGGCCCGTCAGGTACATAGGAGCTTCGCACTCCGGTTCGACATCGAGCCGGAGCCGCCACAGAATCGCTCCGCGCTCTCGCGTCATCTTGAGCCGGGAAGAGGACGTGCCGCAAGAGCAATACGACCGGAGCAATCCACAGATTCGGACGAAGGGGATAGGGTAACAAGTCGGTATCTTGGGGAGAAATTGCACGGACGGCAATAGCACGCGCGCGGAATTTACAAAAAACCAACGCTTGTCCAGTCCTTCTTCAGTCGCACCCCGCTTCAGCCGAACATCCCCAGTGGAAGACGCTCCGTCCGCTCCGCGCCGGTGGCGATGCGGTCCGTTCCTGACGGCCGCAACGATCGGGAAAGTTCGCCCGGAACTGCGCGGCGGCGACGAGTTTCTCGTTGACACCGTTTTTTCCGCGTTCCTAGAATTGAGGGTGTGCCTGTCCCTCTAATTCGCGGGCCGCGTTCCGCCGCTCGCCTTCCCTGCCGACGTCGATAGGTCGCCATGAATGAGTTCGGAAAAGTCTGCGTGGTCTTCGTGACGGCGGCCAGCCTCGCCTTCGTGGCGTTCGTCGGCGCGATGCGCAGCGGCGGCCGCAACTGGCAGCTCGAAGCCGACCAAATGGACGATTTCGTCCTGAACGTCACGCCGGGCGAGAAAACGAAATACGGCATGAACAATCGTCGCACGGGCGAACCGGTCGGCAGCGAATCGACGATTCTGCCGGAAGTCGTCGTCGCAGCCAAAGCGAAACAGGTCGCGAACATCCGGAAAGAAACAACCGACCTGACCGAAGCCGCCGCCCAGCTCAAACCCGGGACCGAGTTCGCCGTGGCCGCCGTGACGGCGGATGAAAAGGGACTCGCCGTCCGGCTGGAGAGCCTGCAGAAGCAATACGACGAGGTGTCGCAGCGCATCGCCCAGGTGAACACGCAGATCATCGAAGCCGCCAACGAGGCCCAGAAGATCCGCGCCGAGGGTCAAGAACGCCGGGAAGAAGTGTACCGGCAGCAGAACCAGCTCGAATTGCTGCGGGACGACCTGTTCGCCGCCAAAGTGCAACGCAAGAACCTGGAGGAAGAAGAAGTCCGCCTTCAGGAAATCTTGAGCCGACTGGATCGCCGCCGGCAGCAATTGGTCGATCGGACGACCCCCTACGAGCCCACCGAGAAGTAACGCAAGAGATCAGCGAGAAAAGGCGCGCACCATGACGTTCGTCGGCCGCATGCTTGTTGTCGTGATTCTGGCCCTGAGCTTTCTGTTCATGGGTTTCGCCGCCGCGGTCTACACGGCCCAGTCCAACTGGATGGTGAAAGCCAAGAAAGCGGATACCGAGCTGGCGAACGCCAAGCGGGACCTGCAATCGGTCCGCGACGAGATGGAGCGGGCGCGGACCGCCGACAAGGCGCGCTTCGACGAGCTCGACAACAAGTACAAGACGCTGGAAGGCGAGATCAACCGGGTGCAGCAGGAGAACGCGTCGGTCAACAAGGACAACAAGGATGTGAAGATGATCCTCGACACCGAACGCGAAGTCGCCCGGCTCAACAGCGACGAGGCGAAAGAACGCATTTCCGAATCGATGTTGCAGCGCGGCAAGAATTCCGAGCTGTTTCAATCCCGCAACGAAGTCTTCGCGCAGCTCAAGGCCGCGGAAGACAAGCTGTTCGCCATGGAACTCCAGCAACAGCAGTTCATTGAAAAGCACAACCAGGTCTTGAAAGAACTCGCCATAAAGAATGCCTTCCTGGCGTCCAAAGACCTGCCCACCGACCCGAAACAGATGACGGCGACGACCATTCCGCCCACCGACGTGGAGGGGGTCGTCCTCGATTACCGCAAGGCCGAGCGCGGTAAAAACGAACTCGTCGAGATCTCGCTCGGCAGCGACGACGACCTGCGGATCGGCCACGTCCTCACCGTCTACAACGACGACAAGTACCTCGGCCAGATCAAGCTGCTGGAGGTCACGCCGGACCGTTCGGTCGGTCTGGTCGTGAAGAAGGCGAAGAACACCACGATCAAGAAAGGCGACAATGTCTCCACGAAGCTCTGACAGCAATCCGTCGCCCGGCATCTATGAAGGGCTGCTCTTCGTCTCGCTCGCCGCGATGATCATCGGCATCACCATGCTGGTGCTGGAACTCAGCTCGTACGACTTCAAAATCGCCGCCGGCGGCTAAAACCGCGGCTTGGGAATCATTTCTTCTCCAGCAGTCCCGCCGTTTGCAGCCACTCCCCGGCCCGCGCGGGCCAGGTCGAGACGAGATGTTTTGACGGACGCAGCCCGTAGCCGTGCCCACCCGTCGGATACAGGTGCATCTCGGCGGGAATCTTCGCCTGTTTCAGCGCCAGGTAGTAGAACAGCGCACCTTCGACGCGAATCACGTCGTCCTCCGTCATCACTAGGAACGTCGGCGGCGTCTCGGCGGTGATCTTGATCTCCGGCGCCAGGCGATTCTGGTCGTCGACCAGATAGCCGGGATAGATCAGCAGCGTGAAGTCGGGCCGGCAACTCGCCCGGTCGGCGTCATCGACGGCTTGATAAACCCGTTCCTGGTAGTTCGTGCTGGCGATCGCCGCCAGATGCCCGCCGGCGGAAAAGCCGAGGATGCCGACGCGCTGCGGGTCGACGTTCCATTC
>CAZDGB010000159.1:6784-16613 GCA_964504645.1 uncultured Planctomycetaceae bacterium
GCAGGTCCTCCAGCGGCGCGGCATAGCGCTCGCGGCCTTTGCGCAGCGGCACGCGGTACTTCAGTACGAACGCCGTGACGCCCAATGTGTTGAGCCACTCGGCGGCCTCGGTTCCTTCCTTGTTCCAGGCGAGAATGTTGTACGCGCCGCCGGGACAGATCACGACCGCCGTCCCGACGCTCTTCTCCGCCGCCGGCGCGAACACGGTCAGCGTCGGCCGCGAAACATTCTCGATGCGAATCGTCGTGTCGTTCGGCCGCAGCGGCTGCACGCCCTCCAGTTCGATGTCGCCGGTCTCCTGCGGCGCGCCGTTCGGCCACAAGGAAATCTGCGGCCGCTCCGGCTCATCCGCCCGCGACGGCGAAAGTCCCGCCAAAATCAGTCCGCAGAACGCGAGATAGAACGGCAATTTCATCGCGCGACCCTTTTTGAGCGAAACTCAAAAACAAAACCCGGCGATGCAATCGCCGGGCTTCTTGTGGCACAGACAGTTCTGCCTGTGCGTTATTCGACTTCGATCGCTTTCGCCAGGTCCAGCCCGTTGAACGTCGAGGCGCTGGCGTTGGTGTAGGCGCCCATCGTCGGCACGAGCAACAGCTCGCCGATCTCGAGGTCCGGCAGTTCCTGGTCGCGGGTCACGACATCGGTGCTGTCGCAGGTTGGGCCGGCGACCACGCAGGGGAACGTCGGCCGTTCGCCGGCGTCTTCCGCCAGGATGTTGAAATCGACGTGATCGTACACCTTGCCGGAGAACGAGCCGTACAGGCCGTCGTCGATGATGTACTGCGTCATGCCGTTCGGGCGGACCGACTTGCCGATGACGCTCGTCACCAGTGTGGCCGTTTCGGCGGAGATCACGCGGCCCGGCTCGGCGATGACGCGGACGGGCAAGTCGCCGAAATGATTCGTCAGCGACCGCTGAACCATCTCGCAGTAGTCTTCCAGGGAAAGGACGGCTTCGCGATACGGGGCCGGCATGCCGCCGCCGATGTCGAGGACCTCCAGTTCGATCCCTTCCGCGGCGGCTTCGTCGTAAATCGCGCGGACTTTGCGGAGGGCGGCGTCGTAGTCGTCCGGGTTCAGCGTCTGCGAACCGACGTGGAACGCGATGCCGTTCACCTGCATGCCAAGTTGTTTGGCTTCTTTGAGCAGGCCGACGGCTTCGGACGGAGCGCAGCCGAACTTCGCCGAGAGGTTGATCAGGCTCGATGTAGAGACCATCGCCACGCGGAGCAGCAGCGTGACGTCGGGCGTCAGCTCGTGCATTTTCCGCAGTTCGTTGACGTTGTCGTAGACGAACCACCGCAGGCCGGCGCGGTAGCAGGTCATCAGGTTCGCTTCGGTCTTGCAGGGATGAGTGTGCAGCATCTGGTCCGGGACGAAGCCCGCGTCGAACGCAGCGTTCATCTCGCCGACCGAGCAAACGTCGACCGAGCAGCCCAGTTCGAACAGCGTTCGCAGGATCGTGCTGTTCGGGTTGCTCTTGGCGGCGTAGTAGAACTCGACGCCCGGCAGGCCGGAGCGCAGCAGTTCGTAGTTGCGGCGGACGGCCGAACGGGAGAAGCACAACAGCGGCGTGCCGTGCTGCGCGGCGAGGTCCTTCGCCTGGTCGAAATTGACGACCGGCGTGGCAACGCGTTCGGCGGCACGGGACAGAAGACGATCTTCGAGGACAGTGGCCATGTGGAACTACTCCGGGAACAGTCGCGGCGACTGATGCTGCTGCGGGAAGAACGAGTAACGGGGGGTGCTGTCCGCCAGACGTTACTCACGATGACTCAACCACGAACCGACCGATTCCTTCAGTGGGTTCACCGGCGATGCCCCCGGTGCGGGCAGTGGTATCATCGCTTGAGCAGCGGAGACCGCTTAAGAGCGGCGCTCGATTCCCAGGCCAAACTGGTCGCGTGAGAGTAGCAGTGCACCGGCTGGCAGAGATGGGTCAAAGCCACATCGCGGGCCAAGCCGTGCAACAAGACGGCGAGACTGCTGCGGTAGACCGGGCAGTAGCTGTGACGGAGACCGTGCCGAGCCACCAGCATCCACGCCAGGCGTGTCGACAGTTCCCGCAACCACGAGCGGCCCCGCGCTGCCGGCGTCGCAGAACGACGCGGACCAGCCCGGCGGCCGGTGCAAGCTGAGATCGTACTCGTTTGGGTTGCGTCTGCCATTGTGCGGTGTGAGGCCTCCGAACGAATCCGACGCGCGCCGGATTCAAGTCCGGCTCATTGTAAGACGGTCTTCGGCATCGGAAAAGAGTAGCTTGCTCCAAATCGGAAATTCCCTTGAAATTTTTGGACAGAAATCTCCCGTCGGCAGCTTCCGCCGGTTCGCGTGGCTCGCCAAGCCACGACAGATGACAAAGACAAGTCTCTCGCGGAGGCCGCAGAGAGAAAAGCAGAGAAGCCAATCGATGGATCACTCGAAGCCTTGGTGCTCTTCACTTTCTCTGCGACGTCGGCGTGCTCTGCGAGAGACTCTTCGGATCGGTTGGGATTTGGCAGAATTCATATCCCCTTTGGCAGATTTTGCATTCCGAGGGGAGGAGGCGACGGGGATACTGAAACCACGCTTTCGAGTCGGAACCCGCGTTTCCAATCAAGGCTGCAAGGCATGGCGCTGCCGGCAGAGGTTGTGGAAATCCGCACTGGACGAGCCCGCGGCCTCTTCGCGGCGCTGGTGCTGTTGACGTTCGCGGCGGAGGGATTCGCCGCGGAACCGGCTCCCGATTTCGTCCGCGACATCCGGCCGATACTCGCCACGCACTGCTTCGCCTGCCACGGACCCGATGCCAACACGCGGGAAGCCGGGCTGAGGCTCGACCAAGCCGCCGCGGCGACAGAGCCGCTCGTCAGCGGCAAGACGGCGATCGTGCCGAAACATCCCGACCGGAGCGAATTCGTTCGCCGGATCGAAACGGCCGACGCCAACGACGTCATGCCGCCGGCCGACTTCCCCAAGCCGCTCAAGGACTCCGACAAGAAACTGCTGCGGCGCTGGATCGAATCCGGCGCCGAGTACGCCGAGCATTGGGCCTACCGCGTCCCGCGGCGGTCCGAGGTTCCGGTCGTATCGCAGGACACTTGGATTCGTCACCCGATTGATCGGTTCGTTCTCGCGCGGCTGGACGCCGTGGGACTGCCGCCGTCCGGGGAAGCGAAACGCGAGACGCTGCTGCGGCGGCTGTCGCTCGATCTGCTCGGCCTGCCGCCGACGCTTGATGATCTGGAGTCGTTTCTGGGAGATACGTCGCCGGACGCCTACGAACGGGCCGTGGATCGTCTGCTGGCGTCGCCTCACTACGGCGAGAAGCTGGCCCAGGACTGGCTCGATCTGGCCCGGTTCGGCGACACGAGCGGCTACCAGGACGACAACGACCGGCCGAATCACCCCTACCGCGATATCGTGATCCAGGCGTTCAACGCGAATCTGCCGTTCGATCAGTTAACGATCGAATCCTTGGCCGGCGATTTGCTGCCGCAGCCGACGATCTCGCAGAAAGTCCTGTCAGGCTTCAACCGGTTGCATCGCTACAACGAAGAGGGGGGCTCCGATCCCGAGGAATTTCGCGTGGTCTACGCCGTCGACCGGACGAACACCACCGCGGCGACGTGGATGGGCCTGTCGTTTGGCTGCGCCCAGTGCCACGACCATAAGTACGACCCGTTCACGCAGCGCGAGTACTACCAATTGCTCGCCTTTTTCAACAGTCTGAAAGGGGAGATCACCGTCAGCAAAGGCCCGGCGAATCCCCCGCAGATCGTGGTCGCCGATCCTGAAACTCAGCGGCGCATCGAGGGAATCGCCTCCGTCCTCGCCGAGTTGGATCCGAAAGTTCGAGCGAAGGATGCCGAGGCGTCCGCTGGCTTCGCGCAGTGGGTACAACAGGTGCAAGCTGCCGATTCCGCCGCGAAGAAGTCAAAATCCGGCGCGATCGGCGGCGTCGTGGCGCGAACGGCGCGTCGGGCCTACTACGGCGATACGAAGCTCGACGGCGTCCTCTCGCTCGACAAGCCGCTGCGGTCGTCCGGCAGGGTCTGCGTCGTGAAGACGATCAACAGCGACGTCGAAGTGGTCCACTTCGCGCGGAACGCCGAGCGCGGCACCCCGGGCGTCGGTTTCTCGATCGCCGAAGGCCCTCGCTTCTTCGCACATGTTGGGTTGCCCGATGGCAACGTGATTCATTCCTCTCCAATTGCCGCGGAGCACGGCGTCGAGTACGAATGGCATTGCAGCTACGATCCCGCATCCAGCCAGGTCGTGCTGGAACTGCAGCGCGACGGCAAGCCGGTCGGGAAAACGTCGCATGTTCTTACTCCGCAGCAGCGCGCGGCGGCTTGGAAATTCGACACGTTCGGCATCTCGTTCCGCGGCATCAACGACGCCGATTCGCCCATCGAACTCTTCCTGGACGACATCGAATACACCGCCTCGCCCGACGGGACAGTGCGGACGCAGAATTTCGATCATGATCCCGGCTGGCTCGGCGAGGGGAATCAATCCGACGGCCACAAGTTCGGCTACGATCCCTTGGCGACAACCGACGCGCCGGACGGTCTCTCGGTCGCTCAACTCGCCGCGCTGCCCGCCGACAAACGCACCGCAGCGCAGACCGCCCGCTTGAAGCAGCATTACCTCCGCGAGCACGCGCCGGCCCTCTTCGAATGGCAGAACCAACTGGCTTCGCTGCGAAAGCAGAAGGAAACGCTGGAGCAGGCTGGCCCGCTGGCGCTCGTCTGGGAGGAAATGCCCACGCCACGGCCGACTCAGATTCTCGTCCGCGGCGACTATCAGCAGCCGGGCGAAATCGTGGATCGCAATGTCCCCGCGATCTTCCCGCCGCTGCCGGGTGACGTTCCGAAAGACCGGCTGTCGCTGGCCCGGTGGCTAGTCGACGGCCATCATCCGTTGACAGCCCGCGTCGCCGTCAACCGGTATTGGAAGCAGGCGTTCGGCGCGGGACTGGTCCGCACACCCGATGACTTCGGCGTCCGCGGCGAGTTGCCAACGCATCCCGAACTTTTGGATTGGCTGGCCGTCGAGTTCCAGGCCGACTGGGACATCAAGCGGCTGCTCCGGCAGATGGTGAGTTCGGCGACGTATCGTCAATCATCGGACGCCTCGCGGACTCTGCGGGAACGCGATCCCGACAATCGCCTGCTGGCGCGCGGGGCGCGGTTCCGGCTTTCGGCGGAGGAGATTCGCGACGCTGCGCTCACATCGGCAGGACTGCTGACGCGGCACATCGGCGGCCGCAGCGTCTTCCCGTACCAGCCGGACCATTTCTATCGCGACAAGGAAGACGACCCGAACGAATGGAAATGGCCGGTCGAAACCGGCTCGGAGCTTTATCGCCGCGGACTCTACACGTTTATCCGGCGAACGAGTCCGTACCCATCGTTCCAAACCTTTGACGTGTCGGGCCGCGGCGAATGCACGGTGGCCCGCGCCCGGACGAACACGCCGCTGCAGGCGCTGGTGACGATGAACGACCCGGTGTTCGTCGAAGCGGCCCGCGTTCTCGCCGAGCGCGTCGTGGCGGAAGCGCAGCCCGCCGAGCGGATCGATTTTCTGGCCCGCTGCGTGCTGACGCGGACTCCGACGGCTGCCGAGAAATCGGTGCTTCAACGACTGTATCAGACAGAAATCCAACGCTTCCGCGCGGACCGCGACGCAGCGGAGAAAATCCGCGTGCAAGGCCGCGCCTTGCCGACAGCCGGCCTCGATGCCGTTGAAGTCGCCACCTGGACGACGCTCGCCAACGCGGTGCTGAACCTGGATGAAGCCATCACGCGGGAATGAGTGAGATGAGAATGATGCGTGATTTCGAGACGACAACTCGCGCCCATCGACGGCGGTTCCTTCTACAATCGTCGCGCGGATTGGGTGCGGCGGCACTGGCGTCGCTGTTGCCGGGATCGAAAGCGGCCCATGCCGCGGCGCTCTTCGACGGCCTCCATTTCCCGGCGAAGGCGAAGAACGTCATCTACATCTTCCTCTCCGGCGGTCCGTCGCAGATGGACTTGTTCGATCCCAAGCCGAAGCTCAACGAACTGAACGGCCAGGAGATTCCGAAGTCGGTCGTCGGGATGCAGCGGCTCACCACAATGACTCGCGACCAGAAAGAGTTCCCGCTCGCCGGGTCGCAGTTCAAGTTCTCGAAATGTGGCGAATCGGGCCTGGAACTGAGCGAACTGCTGCCGAATCTCGCCACCGTGGCGGACAAGATCTCCGTCGTTCGCTCGCTCTACACCGAGCCGATCAACCACGATCCCGCCGTGACATTCCTGCAGACCGGCAGCAGCATCACCGGCCGGCCGTGCATCGGGTCGTGGGTCTCGTATGGACTCGGCACCGAGAACGCCGACTTGCCGGCGTTCATCGTGCTGCTGTCAGTCGGCAGTCCGGGGGGCCAGCCGGTCCTGTCGAAGTACTGGCACAGCGGGTTTCTGCCGGGACACTATCAAGGTTCGCAGTTCCGCTCGCAGGGGGAAGCGGTGATCGACCTCGCCGACCCCGAAGGCCTGTCCCGCGACGACCGCCGGCGAATTGTCTCCGCCGTGAACGACCTCAACCGGTTGAAGCTCGAATCGACGTTCGATCCGGAGATCGAGGCCCGCATCAACGCCTTCGAGCTGGCGTTCCAGATGCAGTCGTCGGTGCCGCAACTGATGGACGTCGCCGGCGAACCGAAGCACGTGCTGGAAGCCTACGGTGCGGAACCGGGCCGGGCGTCGTTCGCGAACAATTGTCTGCTCGCGCGGCGGCTGGTCGAACGGGGCGTGCGATTTGTGCAACTCTACGACAAAGACTGGGACCATCACGCCAATCTGCCGCAGAAGTTGCGCAAGAAGACCGAAGAGACCGACCGGGGGTGTGCAGCTCTCATTCGTGATCTCGAACAACGCGGCCTGCTCGATGAGACACTCGTCATCTGCGGCGGCGAGTTCGGACGGACGGCGTACACGCAGGGCCAACTGACGGCGACCGATTACGGCCGCGACCATCATCCACGCTGCTTCAGCGTGTGGCTCGCCGGCGGCGGCATCAAACCGGGCGTGGTCCTCGGGAAGACCGACGACTTCGCCTACAACATCGCCGAGGACCCGATCCACGTGCATGACTTGCAGGCAACGATTTTGCGCTGCCTGGGGATCGATCACGAACGGCTGACGTACCGGTTCCAAGGCCGCGATTTCCGGCTGACCGACATCCACGGTCGCGTCGTCGACCGGTTGCTGGCCTGATTTCAACGAGGCGTTAGCCGTGCATCGCATACTCTGTTTGTCATTGTTGTTGCTTCCGGCGGGACTGTTCGCCGAGGACGTCGTCATCGAACAGGTGTCGTCGGGCCGGAAGTATCTCGTGGGGAAGGCCGCGATTGGCGGGTTCCCGTACATCGACCGGAAATACGCCTTCAAGACGCTGCCGAAGACGCTCGACGGCCAACTGCTGATTCAAACGTCGATGGACGACGACTACGTCAACGCCGCCGAGCATCTCAAATTAAAGCTCTCGCGGCCCGCGACGGTGTACGTCGCCATCGACCGCCGCGGCCGCGGCGCACCGGCGTGGATGAAGGAATGGACGCTGTCGCCCGATTCGCTGGCCGTGGACGATATTTCGTATTCGGTGTTCCAGCGCCGCTTTCCGGCGGGGTTGGTTTCACTCGGCGGCAACGATCGCAACCAGACGGGAGCGAACAACAATTACGTGATCATCGTCGTGCCGGACAAGAAGGACGTGCCGGTGTTCGCCGCTGCGGATTTCGCCGCGAAGATTCAGCCGCTGCTGACGAATCGCTGCGTCTCCTGTCACGGTCCGGAGACGCAGGAGGGGGGGTTGCGGCTCGACACGCGCCGGCGGGCGCTGCTCGGCGGCGACAACGGCGTGGCGATTCAACATGGTTCCAGTGAAACGAGCGAGCTGGCGATTCGCATCGCGTCGAACGACGAAAAACTTCGCATGCCGCTCGGCGACGAGCCACTGTCACCGGACGAGATCAAATTGCTGAATGACTGGATCGACGCCGGGGCCGTCTGGCCGGATGAGCTCGCCGGAACCGAAGCCGCGCCGGACCATTGGTCGTTCCGCGCCGTCATGCGGCCGGACATTCCAAAGCTGGAAAACTCCGCCTGGGTTCGCACGCCGATCGATGCGTTCGTGTTGTCTCAATTGAACGACGCGAACCTCGCGCCGTCGCCGGAGGCCGACCGAAGAACGTTGATCCGCCGGTTGAGCTTCGATCTCCTTGGACTGCCGCCGAAGCCGGAAGACGTGCAAACGTTCCTCGACGATCGTCGTCCGGACGCCTACGAGCATCTCGTCGACCGGCTGCTCGAATCGAAGCACTTCGG
The DNA here is from genome assembly GCA_964504645.1 of uncultured Planctomycetaceae bacterium. GTDB lineage: Bacteria > Planctomycetota > Planctomycetia > Planctomycetales > Planctomycetaceae > CAZDGB01. Next base: position 15,142 of record CAZDGB010000159.1, read on the forward strand.
CGAGCGGTGGGGCAAGCACTGGCTCGATCTGGCCCGCTTCGCCGAGAGCGACGGCTACGAGAACGACAATCCCCGGCCGCATGCGTGGCGGTATCGTGACTGGGTGATCGACGCGATCAATGACGATTTGCCGTTCGATCAGTTCACGATTCAGCAACTCGCCGGCGACCTGTTGCCCAATGCGACGCCGCAGCAGCGCATCGCCACGGCGTTCCATCGCAACACGCTGCACAATTCGGCGGGCGGGGCGGACGCCGAGGAATTCCGCACGAAGACCGTGAAAGACCGGACGGCCGTCACCGGCGCGGTGTGGATGGGCCTGACGCTGAACTGCTGCGAATGCCACACGCACAAGTACGACCCGATCTCACATCGGGAGTATTACCGCTTCTATGGTTTCTTCAATAACGCCGACCACGCGCAGGAGGGAGACGTCCCGACGATCCAAGCCGCGGACCGCGCGACCCGCGTCCACAAGCGCGGCAACTTCCTCGACCTGGGGGTGGAAGTGGAGCCCGGCGTCCCGGCGTTTCTGCCCGAATTGAAATCGGGAAAATCGCGGCCCGACCGGCTCGATTTGGCACAGTGGCTCGTTTCGCCCGAGCATCCGCTGACGGCTCGCGTCGCCGTCAATCACGTCTGGCAGCACCTGTTCGGACAGGGTCTGGTGCCAACGCCGGAGAACTTCGGCCGCAAGGGCGAGCCTCCGCCGCAGCCGGAACTGCTCGATTGGCTCGCCGCGGAATTCTCCGGTCTGCCGGGCGGAAAGGAATCGATCAATGCGTGGAGCCGCAAGTCGCTGATCCGGTCGATCGTGACGTCGGCCGTTTATCGGCAATCCTCGGCTCAGCCGGAGCAAGTTCCCGCCGCCGATCCCGACAATCGCCTCTTGTGGCGGCAGAACCGGTTCCGCCTGGAAGCCGAAGCGGTCCGCGACCTGGCGCTCGCCGCGAGCCGTTTGCTCGAACCGGCCATCGGTGGGCCGTCAGTGCAGCCGCCGTTGCCAAAGGGGCTCGCGAACTTGGGCGAGCTCAAGAACGAGCGGTTCGTCGAAGCGAACGGCAGCCCGCATCGCCGGGGCTTGTACGTCCACATGCAGCGGACGTTTCCCTACCCGATGTTCGCGACGTTCGACGGGCCGGACGGCAACCAATGCACGATGCTCCGCGACCGCTCCACCACGCCGCTGCAGGCCCTCACGCTCCTCAACGACCCGGCGATGGACGAATGCGCCCGGGCCTTGGGGCGCCGGTTGACGCAAGCCACGCAGGATGAACGCGGCCGCTTGCAGCACGGCTTTGAGATTTGCCTCTCGCGCCCGCCCAGTGACGCCGAGCGCACCGTCGTCGAACAACTCGTCACGCAACTTCGCGACGGCGGCGCGAACGACGAAGCCCTCTGGTTCTGCATCGCTCGGGCGCTCCTCAACCTCGACGAGACGATCACCCGGGAGTGACGACATAGAGCAAGGT
>CAZDGB010000160.1:0-16599 GCA_964504645.1 uncultured Planctomycetaceae bacterium
CACGGTCGCGAACGGCAACATTCAGCGATCGCTGAACTACGCCGCCAACAAGATCGCCCAGGACACAAACTCGGTCGTCAAGCCCGAAGACCTGATGGTCGTCATGTCGCCGACCTGTGCCCGCTCAATCGCCCTGACCCAAGAGGTCAAGGATTACATGAAGGGCAGTTACGAGGCCGGCAAGGTCGTTCGCGGCGAAGGGGAGTGGTCGAACAAGACCTGGAACCTGCCGCCGGAACTGTTCGGCTATCCGATCACGGTCGAGGACACCGTCAAGGTGACGACCCGCAAGGGCGGAACGCAGTCGCGGTCCTACGCCTGCACGAGCGCGACGCCGTTCATGTGCTCTCGCGTCGGCGGCATGGAAGGCGTCGCCGGTGCCCCGAACTTCTCGACGGGCGCCATCTTCGTCTTCGACGAGGACGACATGGCCCTGGAGACGTTTGACGACACCCGGAACCGCCGGACCGACATCAGCGTCGTCGATCACTTCGACGCTCAGGTCGTCGCCCCGGTCTCCGGGTTCCTGTTCCAGAACGTGCTGTAACGCCTACGCCTGCGGCGGGCTTTTGCTCGCAACAGGTGGGCGGTGAGATCGCAGTGAGAAGTCCCAGGTGAGAGATGTCCTACGCAACGCCAGCCCAGTTCCTGCAACGGTACGACGCTCGCGTTGTGGGGGACATCGTCAGCGACAATGCCGATCAGGTTGGGGCTGCGGAACTTCTGGACAACGCGAACTTGCAGGCCGCACTCGATGACGCGTCCGGCGACATCGAGTCGGCCTTGCTGTTCGGAGAGCGGTACACGCCGGACGACCTTGCGGCGTTGACCGGCAATAGCCAGTCGCTGCTCGTCCGAATGACCTGCGATATCGCGATGGCGTTCTTACTGCGGCGACGACCGACGAAGAACGCCGAAGCGGACGCCGCTCAACTGGAACTCGCCGAGAAGCATCTCGAACGACTCCGCAAGGGCGACCGAGTGTTCTACCGCGGCGACGACGTTGATCCGGCGGGCGTCGTGGACACCACGGGGCCGACGACAGTCCAGCTAACAAGCCTGAATTTGATCCGCGACCGAACGCAGAACTATTACCCGGCACGCCAACTGCCGTTCAACCGATAACCGACCAGACAAGGGGCGATGAATGCCTACTCCGTCGTCAATCCCCTGCAACAACGTCGCCGGCAAGGTGCAGGTGTGGGTCGATACCGGCGTCGGCAACTCGCTCGAATTCCTCGGCTACACGATCAACGGCGTCGAGATCGAGGAAATGACGTTCATGTCGAACATCCCGTCCGACGAGCAGGGCGGGACCGAAGGGCCGCCAGCCGACATTCAGCACATGGGCGACCTGCATTACATCCGCCTGGAACTCGGCCAGTACTTCGACACGGTCCTCGCGAAGATTCGGGCTCGCCTCAAAGGGGCGACCGAAGGGGCATCAATCACGCCGGGAACACTGATCCGCTGCGGCGGGTACACGTTCCGCGTGCTGCTGTTCGCCCCGAACTACGTGCGGAACTACGTCGCGTGCATTCCCCGCGGGGCGATGCGGGTGAACGTCGGCACGCAGTTCTCTCGGGCCTTGGTCGAATTCGAGGCGTACCGCAACGCGTCGGGCGTGTTGCACAACACGACGGCGACCTGATCGGTTCAAACAATCTGGCGTTTTATTTTCTGAACCACTCCGCGAAGGGCGATTCGCATGTGGCAACGATTCTGGTTTCGTTTTCTGCAGTTTCTTGGCCGCGATCCACGCGGCATCTTCCGCTTCTGGGACGGGCGACGTTGGCGGCTGATTGATCCAATCTCGGCCGCTCGCAGTCTCATGTCGCACCCGACGTTCCGCTGGGACAAACACCCGATCGACGTCACGAGTTCCGACGTGGATGTCGCGTCCAATGCGATTCGCACCTGTGCCGAGGCTGTAACGGATGTCTTCGGCATTGACGGCCTGGAAAACGACGGACTGACCGAAGCTGAGCGGTGCAACGTCCTCTGGGCGTTCCAGGACTATCTCGCGTCAGTAAAAAAAAATGGCAGTGGGCCGCAGACATCGCCGCCGCCTTTGGATCAGCCGCCGCGTTTTCCGGGGGACGGATTTCCCACGAGGCCCGAGTCGGACTCTGGCTCAACACCAACCGAGCCGGAAGCCGTCTTGCCTGGGACGTGATGCAGGGATTCAAGGCTGCGGAAACTGGCCACGTACCTTACGAGATGTTTGCAGCAGTCGACGAAGACTCCGAGCAGGCCGAAATAAAGTACGTGACGCACGAAGCTCACCGACGACTCGATCAGATTAGAAGCGAATCGAAACGGAGTTTTCAGGGTTACTGATGCCGCTGCCCGCCCTACTCGCCGGACTCGAGGCGCTCTTCGCGAGAGCGGCGGCCGGCGGTCTGGCTGAAATCGTTGCGTCGAAGGGATCGCAGGCGATTGGATCGCAACTGTGGTCCGGCCTGGTCGAGAGCAAGGTCGCTCCGAAACTGTCGAAGGACAGCGTCCGTCTGTGGCGTGGCGTTCAAGGGTCGGATATCGCCGGAGAGTTCGCTCCGCCTGCTGTCGGCGTACCGGCCGTCAAGAATTACGTCTCGTCGCGGGCCGCTGCAGAATCTGCGGCGGGCAAAGGCGGCCACGTCTTCAGTATGGACGTGAGGAAGGCTGATCTGCCGTCGTTCTCGCCATCGCCGCTTTCAGGGAGTGGGAAAACTGCCGTCACGCAGTATTCCATCCCGTTCTCACAGCACGCTTCGGCGGCGAGGCCGTCGTTTCCAAATCCGTTTGCAGGCGGCGGGAGCGGGGGACGCGGCGGGTCGTTCGTCTCAAATCTGATCTTCGGGAACAGCGGATCGTCGGGCGGCGGGTTCGGCGGGTTTACACCTGGCAACTCCGGCGGCGGACCGTCTGGATTCGGCGGGTTCGCGGGCGGAAACAGCGGCGGTCAATCCGACGGGTTCAGCGGCTACCCGAGCGGACGGCAAGGAGTTCTCGATAGCGCCCGGCAATTCTGGTCGAGTGCTCAGCAGATGGCAGCGTGGCGCCCGCCGTCAAATCCCGGCCCGGCGACAACGCAACCGTACATGGGCGGCCCGTCGTACCCGAACATCAACCCGAGCCAGCTTGTGTCGATGATGGGTCAGCCGCAGTCCCAGATCGGCCAGACGAACGCCACGAACGCGACTCAGCAGGCGTACCAACAGCAATACGGCCAGAACGCGAGGCAGTTGACGCAGATCACGCAGCAACTCACGAAGTCATTCAAGGATCTGCTGTTTCACGCCGCGAAGTTTGGGATTCTCTGGGGGTCTGGAGTCGGGACGTACACATTCGGCAAGACGCTAACCTATGCGAACCGGTCAGTGATCGAATCGAACGTCGATCAGATGTCGATGTATAGCGCGACCTACTCGGAAATCGGCATTCGACGTCGCCTCAACGAGATCAATCTGAACCGAGAGCTCGCGGGGGCGACCGGAGATTCGGCCCGCCGGCTCAACCGAGAACAAATGCGTGGAGAGCGAATCCTCAATGACATCCACAAAGAACTTGTTCCGATCCGCAACGCAGTCCTGACTGGAGCGCAGCGATTCGGGAACTTCGGTCTTGAGTTCTCGCGGTACGTCGTCGACGGATTCGCGAAAATTTTGCGGGGCGATTTCGCGGGAGTCGGCAAGGTGGGAGCGAAGGCCGGCGACGAAAACGCTCCTCGCGACCTGGCTGGGCAGGCGATCGACGCCGCGGTTATCCAGCAACGCCGCGACATCGAGGCGAAGCGTCGCAAACCGATCGCCCCGATTCGATAGAGAGATTAGTCGATGGCATCTGGTCAAACGATCGTCACGTACGGAAACTGGCAGCTTCGCCGCTGCACGACGCTGGAGTTCCGGCAGGAACCGGTTTTTGACGACGTGTCGCAAACCGACATGATGTATCACCGCTTCACGGTCAAAGTGAGCGGGTACATCCACGGTCAGATCAACAGCGGCGGATCGCTCTGGTGCCAACTTCAGTCGCCGATCAACTTCACGGACGGCGTTCAGCCGGACATTCGATCGGCGTCGCTCAATCATGTTGGTATGCGGGTCGAGTTGCCGCCGCGACAGACGTTCTCGATGCGTGTCGGGGCGGATAGCAGCGGTACTGGCGGATATCTCGCGTTGTACGCTGAAGCGATGCCGGTCTCCGCTCCGGCCGGGATCACGCATCTCGACGTGAACAACGGTCCGCGAAACAAGTCGTTCGCAATCACTCGCGTCATCAGCGACAATATTTTTCAGGTCGAGGCTGAGTTCGAGGTCTGCAAGGTCGAATGTGCGGTCGACGCCACGGTTCTGCCGGCAAGCGGAACGAACTTGAATACTGCCGGCACAGCCGGGAACAAGACGACCGGCGTCCTCTCGAACCGCTGGGCGAGCGAAGATGAGATCGACGCAAACCTTCGGACGGTTAGAACCTATCGCGGCCGTCTGCGGGTTGCGAGCGTCAAGTTCAACCCGAACAGTTTTCGGTCTTACGTCGTTCCGCCTCTTCAACAGGGAATGCGGCGGGAGAAAATATCGTTCAGCGTCTCACCGGACGGTTTGAATCTCGACTATCAAATTACTGACGTCGAGGTCGTCGACGCCGCACCAACGCCCGCGAAAAAATGGTCGGTCCTTCACACCGAGTCGATCGACCAGGCACTCACCACGTACGCCGAGTGCAACGTCAGTCTCACGGCGGACCGCAACACGAGCAAAGCCGACCTGATCATCATCGGCATGAACGTGTTGATCGCCAAACTGCTGAACGGAAATAAAAATCCGGTCAATACGGCAATCCTCGAAGCTCTCAGCATTACGGATTCGATCGGCGACGACCTGACGATCGCGGTCGCCGGAAGGGTGCGTCGCGTCCCGAAGAACATCCAGAACGACGATATCCTCGACGCCTTCGAGCCGTGGTTTCTTGGGAACGCAGTAATCGGCAAGCCGCTGGCCGCCGCAGATGTCTATCTCAACAATCCCGGAACGCTCGATCCGAACTACGACGGAACTCGTTCTTACGGCGGACTCTCAGGCAGCGTCGCCGGCAACAAGCCGTACTACGAAGGTCCGGTCAAGCTAATTGGGATGTTTTTGCCGTACCTGCAGCAGCCGTGCAGCGACACGCACAAGATGGTGCTGGACTATCAGTCGCTGTCCTACGACTACAACAGCGTGGCGATTAGCTCGCCGCAGTCCACGGTGACGGCCGCTGTCGATCCCGGTTGGACCGCGTCGAATCGCCCGCTGTTTTCAGCTAGCGAACTCACGGCGATGTATACCCGCTGGGATATGGAGAGCGTCTACAAGGACTTCTCTGGCAAGGCCGCGATGCCGGTCGCGAGCAGCGGCTACTACGGATCGTACTATGACTCAATCAAGATCGTGACGCTGTGCCGTCCGCAGTGCCGTCGAATTGTCCGCTGCGAAGCGGAACGCGTCGGGGCGTGGCCGGAGATGCCGAGCGACTCGCAACTCGAAGCGTTGGTCGGGAACACGCCGTCGCTCGTTCAGACGTACCTCGGCAAGAAACGGCGATTCGCGACGCCGTTCTACACGGCCGGCGGACAAAAGGCGTATCGCGTCGGCATCGACTTTTTCTTTGCGTTGAACCGCACGCCGTCTCCGACCGAAACGCTCCACGTCGGAAAAACGATGTGGACGACAGACGGCGGTATTACGACGACAACGACCGTCACGCAAGGATGGACGTGAGACCGCGATGAACAACTCCGCATTCACAACCGAAGACGCCGTCCTCGAAGCGATCGTCGCCCGCCTGCGTTCGCGGATCACGGAATTTCGCAACGAAAATACGTGTTTTGTGTCGCTCGATCCCGAACCGGAAGAGGAGCAGCGACAGAACATCTTCGCGACGGTCTCACCGGCCGACGGCGCCCACTATGACCAGGCCCAATTCATCGGGGCCGGGAACGACGGCGTCCGCGAGATAAGCGGTTTTACCGTGACGGTTTTCTCGGGGATGAAGCTCGACCGCCCGGACGAGCAGCGACAACTCCTGCTGCACGAACAACGCGGCCTGCTGAAGCTCAAGCGAGACATCTTGCGGGCGTTACTGCGAAACGATGACGGAAGCGGCTGGATGCCGACGAATAGCTCTGGGGCCTCGCTGTTGACGGATTTTATCGCCCCCGTCTCAGCGGGGTTCCCCAGGGCGTCGGCGTCCGGCAAATACGGCATGCTGTCGGTGACGTTCTCCGCGAATTGGGTGTGGGACTTGTCGGAGGCGTCCGCGTAGAAAATGCCGATTCAGTACGCTGGCGTCGATCTGCTGCTCGAAGACCCGGAAGGTAAAGTCTGCCGCTGGATCGACCGCTATTTGTCGACGGACGGGATGCAGTTTTTCGGGCCGCTGACGGCGTGGGTCGGAAGCCGGAGCAACCCGCGATCCAACGTAGAGCAGTTCACCGCTTTTCCTATTCCGAATTACCCTGATCCGCCGAAGCTCAAAATCAACACGCTCTACTGGCCGACCGGAGCGAGCCGTTGGAGCGTGGGGCTTTTCCTCGCGGACGACGCGAAACTGACGGAGATTCTGTCGAACCTCAACGCCGACTCTCTCGACATGCGAGGCAACGCGGCGTTGCTGCGAATCTGGGACACTGACGGCCCGCCGTCCGACGTCAACGGAATGTGGATGTATCTGCTGCCGCCGCGAAAAGTGTCGGCATACGACGGGAGCGGAACAGCAGGTTATCCGAAGAACGGCGTCTGGATTTTGCCGCTGGTCGACGAACGGTACTGGTGGCAATTCAAGCGATTTAGCGGCGAGGTCAGTAGCTGGGACAATCTCCTTGAGTCGATCCGCGACACGGTTTCGTCGTTCAGCGATTGGGCGATGGATGGAGTTCCGTCAGAGTATGGCCGACCGCACAGCGTCGAATTCAATCGCGAAGACGATTCGGTCGCGATGGTGCTCGACGCGGCGGCCCACTGCGTCGGCATGCGGTTCGTGATGGATACGCATTCGACCGCGTACCCTGCGACGAGACGGCAGACCGGGCTACTCAGAAATCCCGTGTCAGCCGAGTCAATTCTCAACTCGAACATTCACGGCTTCCTGTCGAACTACGGCATTCTCGCGGGCGGAGAGTTCTCGAACAATCACATTTCGATGGCGAAGCCGGAGAAGGTTCTCGTCGTCTTTCCGCGAGGGAGAAAAGACCGCATCGGCGACACGAAAGAGGCGGATCTCGGCGGGGCAGTCAGCGACACGTATAAGGTTTTTCACGAAGCGGCCGACACGGAGATCACGGACGACACCTGGCGGCAGGACTTGGCGAACCGCATCGCTCAAGACTTCAAGGGATGGTGCAGTCGCCTCTACGACGTCACATATCCCGGCATCGTGGACTGGCGCCCGTGCGGGTTCGACAACTGGATTGAATTCTCTGTCGGGAAAAGGCTGAAGGGCAATATCTACAAGATGCAGACGCGGGTCTGCTCGATGCCGCTGAACTTCGGCGTCGAGAACCTCTGTCATCAGCAAGACCCGACGCCAGACGATCCGGACGACGACGGCAATTCGAGCGATGGCTGTTGCGCTTCTTGCATCGACCGCCGCTACATGAGCGTCTTCGGCAACTTCTCGCACCGGTACTACGTGCGGTTCCTGCCGGACAGCCTGAAGCCGACCGATCAAGCGGGCGAGGATTTGCTGCTCGAATATGTCGGGTTGAGCGACGGACTGCCCGACATCACCGACGACTTTCCTTACTGGGAGTCCGATACGTTCGAGTGGGATTGCAGCAAGTGCCGTCCACGAAGCAACGGGGCTTGCCGCTGCGATCCCGACGTCGAGTTTGAGTTCGATCTGCCGACCGATCCGGCAACGCCTGTCACGCTGACGTTTGAAAGCGGCTGCATCTGGTCGGCGAGCGGTGCGGACTGGACGGCTTCGTTCAACATCTCCACTGGTCGGTTGGAGTTGTCGTGGGACGGCGGGGCTTGCACGGCGATCTACGAACTTGACGACGACGAAGATTTGACCGGCGACATCGCCATGAATCTCGTCAGCGACGCTGGCGGTTGCGCACCGCCCGCCACGATCACAATGACCGGGCCGGATAGCACGGTTGAGACGTATTTCTGGCGTCTTGTGATTGGAGCGTCAGCCCCTTGCCGCACTGGCGGCGGAGTTCACGACGGCAACGCACAGCTTTATCTCGTTCATGAAGGCAGCGGTTCGACCTGTTTGCTCGACGAATGGAATTGCGACGGCGTCACTGGACCAACGCGGCAGTATTGGAATCACCAAGAGTTCCGCGGCCGGTGTGGGACGAAGTTCGGGATTCACTACCCGAACGCTCTGCAAAAAGAACTCGAAGCGGTGTTGGCGTGCGAGGTCTGCGTCTACCCTCGGCTGAACTTCGTCGGCATTCCCTGCGAGGAGCAGTTGAGCGACATTCATCCCGGCCCGTGGCCCGACATGCTGCTGGCTGAGATCGTGTCGATGGATAGTGCCGTCGCGTCGGCACTTCCGTTCCTTGCCGTAGGACCGATTGATCCGCTGGTTTGGGGCACGACGAACATCGGCGGCTCGACGGGATCAGCCTACATCACGTACGGCGATCCAGGGGACACGACGCAGAACCCGATTATTCGCGAGAAACTCGGGCTGTGTTTTAGCCCCTGCGGGATTGCTGGCTGCGGACCAGCACCCAAGCATTTCGGCGGATACGTGTTCGACGACAATGGAGACGTCAATGAGCATCTCCAAACTGGCCCGGTTCTCGGATTCTTTTGCGGTTCGTCGGCCGAAATCGACGACACAAAATTCGGTCCCACGGTCGACTTCCTGCAGACGTTCTACGTCGTGAATCTCGGCGGAGCGATCGGCGAAATCACTCTCCGAATTCGCGAGGCGACGTGATGTTCGTTCCGTGCAACTACGCCGGTCGTCCGCTGAACGCCAAGCGGAGAATCTGCCGTCATCCCGGAATCGGAGCGGGATCGTCGGTCTCTGCTGCTTGCTGTGCGGCCTGTCCGCATGCTGATCCGGTCGCTGCCGACGAGATGCTCGTTCCGATCTGCACGCCACAGGAACGCGACGGCGTCTGCGTCCACCGCGGCAAGGTCGTTGACACTATCGGCGTTCGCCTCTGCTGCGGCGAAGAGCGAGTCCCGGTTCATGCGTGCGATCTGCACAGACGTTGTACGGACGAATCGACGCCGGGCGTTAAGTCGTGCGAGCGATGCCAGGATTTCGCGAACCAGCGGCCGGCGGAACTGCGTCCACTGATCGGCCCGGCGAATCTCGTCTGGTTTGTTTATCCGAGAATGGCGACTCGCGACATCTGGCAAGCCCAACAGGACCGCATCCGCGATGCCCTCAGTCGATTCAACGGCAAGAAGCTACTCGCAATTGCGACGGATGATTCGACGGATCAAGCGGCGATTGAACGCGACGGGTGGGATGAGGTCGTCGAGTTGCCGAACGATCCCCAGCAATGGGAACTGCCGGGTTGGCGATGGGCGATGGAACGCGTCAAAGATCAACCCGGCTTCACCGTGCGACTGCACGCCAAGGGAACCGTCCGCGGTGTCGGCGAACAGTATCTCGCCCGCTGGTGGGAGCTCGGCTATGCCGCCATGCTCGACGTCGACGCGGTCCGGAAGTCGTTGGAATCGAACGTCGTGACGGGCGTCTTCCGCCGCAACACGCCGGCGAAGAACCTGGGTACGTCCTGGCACTACACCGGATCGTTCTACGCGTTCCGGAATGCGGAGATCTTCTCCGCGGACTGGCAGCCGGAATCGAAAAGCCCCCTGGATCATTACGTCGAGGCGTGGCCGGCGTTGGTTGCACCGCGGGAACTCGCTGGATGCATGGCGTATGACGGCGTCGGCGACCTGTATCAAGGGAAGAACTGGCGGCCGGAGCCGACACTCGTTGCGATAAAGCCGGCCGAACAGCCCCTGGAGATTTCTGGCGAACCCGCATGGGAAAAGGATTCGTTCGAGTGGACGTCTCGAACGCCAGCAACTCCCGCCATCAGCATCGTCATCCCGGCCTGGAACGAAGCGCCACGAATCGAGAAATGCCTGCGATCACTCCAGCAGCAGACCTACGGCGACTTCGAGGCGATCATCGTCGACGACGGCTCCACCGACGGCACTGAAGGCGTCGTCCGCCGCATCATCGCCGGCGACGGTCGATTCTCATTCCTCCGCAAGTCTCACGGCGGAATCGGCGACACCCTCAACGCCGGCTTCGACCGCTGCCGGGCCGAACTGCTGACGTGGGTCTCCGCTGACTCCTGGGTGCGGCCGGAGTTCCTCGCCCGCCTCAAGACCGCGTTGGACGCCAACCCCGACAAGGTCATGGCCTATAGCGATTGGGAACACTTCGACGAGGCCACAGGCAAGTCGATCACGGTGCGGGAACCGGAGTTCGACCGCAAGGGGCTGCAGTCCCGCTGCCGAATCGGCGTCTGCTGGTTGTTCCGGGCGTCGGCCAAAGCGAAGGCCGGCCCGTACGTCAACGATCCCTGCGAAGATTACTACATGCACCTGATGCTCGCGCAGTACGGCGACTTCGTCAAAGTGCCGGCCGTGCTGGGGGCCTGGCGGAATCATCCCGGCAACACGTCGAACCGGATCTGTAATCCGACGAAATGGGCTGCGAATTCGGTCGTCAAGGCGAAGGCCCGCTGGCAGCAGGCCAAGTATCGAGTCGCCTATCTCTGCCCGAACCTCGATGCCGCGTCTGTCGGCTGGCTGCACATGAATGCGGTCAACGATCTCAGCGACGACTTCGCAGTCCGGCACGTCCTCGGCGATGTCACCCACGTGACACCGGGCGTCGATCTCCGGCTCTGCCCGCCGCGGGACGATTCCCGCCTCATCGATGAAGCCCGGCAGATTCTCAGCGAGTGTGACGTCGTCCACGTCAACAACGCGTTCCCGGACTGCCGGCCCGTGATTTTCGAGGCCATCAAAGACAAGCCGCTGGTGATCCACATGCACGGCGGCCGCTGGCAGTGGGATTCCGCCAGGCTGCGGCAATGGAAGGAACGCGGCGTCCCGATCCTGACCTGCACGCCGGGGCATTCCGTAGGCCGTTGGATGGCTAACGTGATGCCGATCGGGAGCGAGCATTTGACGAACGCTGCGTATTACACGCCGACGAAGCGAATGAATCCGCGGGTGCGAATGATCTGCCACCACAACTATCCCGCCGGCAAGGGCGTCGACCAGCTCACGGACGTCGTCGACGGACTCGATGAAGTCGTGTTCTCGCGAACGCTGAAGTCCCGGATGGAATGGTCGCTGGCGACGGATAAGAAGCTGAGCCTGCTGGATCATCTCCAACTCAAGCAGGGTTTCGACCTCTGCCTCGACACGCTGACCCATGGATACTGCGGCATGGCCACCTGGGAAGCCATGGCCATGGGGCAAGCCGTGATCTGCCGCATGGACGAAAAGACGCAGGCGGAATACCGCGGCTACTTCGGCTCGGCGCCGCCCGTCATCAATCCGTGCCGAATCGATGATCTCGTCGACGAACTCGCCGCGTTGGCCCGCGATCCGGCGGCAGTCAAAGAGCGGGGTCGGATCAATCGGGCCTGGATCGAAAAGAACTACGCCGCGGCTGACATCCTCGATCGGTACGAAACGATCTACCGGGACGCGATTCATGGGCGAGTATAGCTCCGACAAGGCGTTGCTTCATGCCGATCGGATCGCCGCGTTGCAGGCCGGCGAGCAGCCGTATCCGGTCTACGTGCACTTGGTGCTGTCGGATTTCTGCAACCAGTCCTGCCGCTTCTGCGCGTACCGCTCCCCCGGCTACTCCAGCAACCAGCTTTTCCACGTCCTCGAAGCCGACGGCGTCAACAACAACCCCCGCCGCATGATTCCGTGGCCGAAGCTACGGGAGCTCGTCGACGATTTCTGCACGATGGATGTCCGGGCCGTGCTGCTCACCGGCGGCGGCGAACCGACTCTCCATCCGCAGTTCGATCAGGTCTGCGAACTGCTGACGAGCCGCGGGGTTCCGTTTGCTCTGAACACCAACGGTGTCCTGCTGAAGCCGTCGCGCGACGAACTGTTGAGCCGTGCGGCGTGGCTGCGCGTCAGCGTCGACGCCGGGACAGCGGAAACGTATGCGAGCCTCCGCGGCGTGCCGGCCGCTGAGTTCGGGATCGTCGCCAAGAACGTGGCACGATTTGCCGCCGCTCCGAGCCGTGGCACGCTGGGCTGCGGCTTCGTCGTCACTCGGGACAACTACCGGGAACTATTCGCAGCCTGCCAGAACTTCAAAGCCTGGGGGGCCGACAACGTCCGCATCGCAGCCATGCACCAGAACGAAGGCGCCGCTTACTTCGCCGACTTCCGCGACGAAGTCATTGAGCAAATCGAACAGGCAAAAACGCTGGCCGACGATCGCTTCAAAGTCTTCGACACCTTTGTGGCTCGACACAGCGATCTTGCCGGCAGCCCGGATTATTCCTTCTGCGGTCACATGAATCTGGTGACCTACATCGGCGGCGATCAGAACGTCTACTCCTGTTGCGTGCTGGCGTACAACGAACGCGGCTTGATCGGCAGCATCCACGACCAGAGCTTTAAGACGCTCTGGGACAGTCAGGCGAAGCGGGACAAGTTCAGCAACTTCGATGCTCGCGGCTGCACGTGGTGCATGTTCAACGAGAAGAATCGGACGATCAACGCCGTGCTGCGGCCGCGAAGCGTGCACGACAATTTCGTGTAGGAATGGTCGAAAATCGACTTCGGTAAAATGTTGCCGCGAAGTTGATTTCGATTTTCACTCACGAAGGAACCGATCATGTCTTTCAATCAGAACGGCTGTTCGAGTTGCGGCGGAAGCCAGCAGCCGACATCGCAGCCCGCACAGCAGCCGCAGCAGTTGCGGCAACCGCCGCAAGGATCCGCGCCTGCAGCGGCCCCGCCGCCAGCAGCCGAGGAGTCTCCGCCCGCCACAGGCGAGAGCGTCGCGGAGTCCGCTGCGAAATGACGCCGCTCGTCGACCTATCTTCGGATCGGCAGCACAAGCTCATCTTGTGCTGCCCTCTCTGTCCCGGCGACGTGATGACGTTGACGGCGGCCGTCGAATCTCTCCACCTGAGCTATCCGGGTAAGTTTCTGACGGACGTGCGGACTTCGACGCCGGAGATTTTTGACTGCAATCCGTGGATCACGCCGATTAATGAGGACGATCCCGAGGCGATCCAGATCGACTTGAGCTACTCGCGTTACATCACGCAAGCGAATCGCCTGCCGCACAACTTTCTTGGCTGCTACACAGACCACCTCTCCAGCGTGCTTGGCATCCCAATTAAATTGCAGGTAAATCGGCCATTGTTGTATTTGGTCGACGCTGAAAAAGAATGGTTGAGGGTCAGTCGATTCTTCCCAAAGGACAATCAGAAGCCGCAACCAATATGGCTGATTTGTGCCGGATCGAAGTCGGACTATCCCGCGAAGCAGTGGCCGGTCGAGTACTTTCAAAAAGTCGTCGATAGTTTTTCTGAAATAAGGTGGGTTCAGATTGGATCGGACGAACAAGGAGAATATCCGCATACCCACCCACATCTAGATCATTGCGACAATCTGGTTGGAAAAACCGGCCATCGCGACCTGCACCGGCTTGTGTACCACGCGGCTGGATGTCTCGGCGGGATCACGTACCTAATGCACGTCGCGGCGGCGTTAGAGAAGCCGTACATCTGCCTTGCGGGCGGACGCGAGCCGGCGACATGGATTAACTATCCGAAGCAGCATCACCTGCACACGATCGGACAGCTCCCGTGCTGCGAGAACCAGAGTTGCTGGAAGTCGCGACTAAAGCCGATTGGCGACGGACATGACATGCCAGAGAAGCTGTGCGATCGGCCGAAGTTTGATGAATTAAAGATGCCGGTCGGCGAGTGCATGACGTTGATCCATCCGGAAGAAGTGATCGCAATTATTCGGCGGCAGTCAGCAGGGATGGCGACGTGAGGCGACTCGAACGGCTAATGGACACGGCTCTGGTTTTTTCTGTGTTGCACAACTCTTGGGATTGGGACGCCGTAACGATTGTTAGCTGCGATTTATCTTCGTCGCCCTATTGGTCGGAATGAATGAGAATCGTCTTTACCAACGGCTGTTTCGACGTGCTGCATCGCGGCCACGTCGAATTACTCCGTCAGGCCCGTGAACTCGGCGACCTGCTGATCGTCGGCGTCAACTCCGACGAGAGCGTTCAAAAACTGAAGGGGCCGGAACGTCCCGTTAACTGCCTCGCGGATCGGATCGCGGTGTTAGAGGCGATTCGTTGGGTCGGCGGCGTTGTTCCGTTCAACGATCTCAACCCGTCGCGGCTTGTTGAGAAGATTCGCCCGCATATCCTCGTCAAAGGCCCCGGTTACTCTCGCGAGAACATGCCAGAAGCGAAGGTCGCGGAAGCGTGGGGAGCAGAGATTGTTATCTTGAGCGGCCCCGAGATTTCGACGACGAAAATCATTGAGAAGATGAAAAATGCCTGACGAAATCCTCGTCCGCTTCGACCGTCACGGCCTCGGCGACTGCGTTCAATTCGCCCGCCTCCTGCAACTCTACCGCCGTCGCGGCTATACCATCCGCCTGCAATGCGAATGGAACAAAGCGTTCGTCTGGAAAGTCGCCGGCTGCCAACTTCAGTTCGACGGCGACCTGCCCGACCATCAATGGGGCTATCCGGACGGATTCGACGACCTCTCGAAGCCCGACTGGTTGACGAACAAGGCAGCGTTCAACATCAATCATCCGCCGATGCCGTCGATCAGCGGTTCGCTGCCCGAACTGTGGGACGAGCTCTGCGGCGTGAAACTCTCGGCGAGTGAGTTTATCTCCGATCGCGCCCACAGAGAGGCCGCCGCGTTCATCGCCAACCTGCCGCGTCCCATCGTTTGTATTCATGCGAGCGGGTCGAACTGGCGTCACCTGAAGTCGATGTCGCCGGAGTTGTCGTTCGAGCTGATCCAGCGTCTGCTGAAATTGACCGGCGGATCGGTCGTTTCTCTCGACTGGGACAGCCGCGATCCGGTCGTCGCGTCGTGGCGGTGCAAGTCGATCCTCACGAATTGGGGCCGCATCGACCCGGAGCGGCTGTGTGCGTTGTACGAAATCTGCGACCTGCTGATCGGAATCGACTCCGGGCCGCTGCATCTGGCCGCGTTCACGGATATTCCGACGCTCGGCGTTTTCACGGGCGTTCGAGCGTCGGACGTAACGTTGCATCCTGTGCGGTGCTGTCTGCCTAACCCGAACTCATCGTACATCGTTCCGGACAAGTTCGAGCGGGAGTGGGACCGGCCCGACCGGCTCGTTCACTGGGACTTCTGGCAGTATCCCGGCGACGGGCCGGACGTGGAGTTTGTCGCGTCGGCGGCATTGGACGTCCTCTCGCAACGCGGCTTCGAGGAATCGAAAACGCCAACAATCAAGCCGACTGAGAAGCGTTCGGCGGCGATGCTCTACTCGCTCGAATTCATCGGCGAATTCGAGACGCAGATTCGCCTGCACGACAACGGCCAGGTGTCCGGATGCAAGCTGTTCGACAACTGGAAGATGGCCGACAACGGGCAGATTACGCTCATTCGCGGCTGCGAAACGGTCGTCGTGATGAAGCGGCAGCACGACGGCGGGTATCGCGGCAAGGCGGCGTCCGGCGAGCGGCTCGTGCAGGCCGAGATGTTCGAGGCAACGAGCCAGCCGTTCCGCTCCGTCGAATCGGTCGAATCGGTCGAGCGTCGACCGAATGAGTACCGCTATACGACGATGGAAGAATTCAAGACGGCGTGCTTCGAGTTCGCGCGTCGACTGCCGCCGGTACGGGCCGTGGCGGGCGTGCCGCGGAGCGGGCTGCTGGCGGCGTCGCTGATCGCGTTGGAACTCAACTGCCCGATCATCCCCATCGAGTCGCTGTTGGACGAGCGGATTCCCGACCTGCCCGTGCCGCGTCGCGGCCGAGGCCCGCGATACATCGACGGCGGGATGATTCTCGTCGTCGACGACAGTTGCAGCAGCGGCCGGTCGATTCAGGCGTTGCGGCCGCGGCTGCATCCTGACGTGAAAATCGCCGTGATCGACGGCAACACGGCGGCGGATTTTTACTTCCGCGAGAACGACCGCGGCGTGCACCAGTCCTACGAATGGACGCTGTTCCACGACGACAACGCTGAATACACGCTGACGGATATGGACGGCGTTCTGTGCGACGACTGGGACGGCGGCAACGAGGACTTGAACAGCGACAAGTACCTAGAGTTTTTGAACGATGTCGCGCCGCGGCGGATTCCGTCGTACCCGCTACTAGGGATCGTGACAAACCGACTGGAGAAGCATAGAAAAGAAACTGAGCGTTGGCTCGAACGTCACGGCGTCAAATACAAGCATCTTGTAATGTCGCCGCACGAGACGTTCCAGGTGCGGGACTATGCAAACGACGCCGCGGCGAGGAAAGGTAAGATATATCTCCACTTCGAGGACGCACGGCTGTTTGTGGAGAGTTGCGGCAAGCAATCTTTAATGATCGCCGCTCATTCCGGTCGTCCAGTTCTCTCGA
>CAZDGB010000161.1:0-16596 GCA_964504645.1 uncultured Planctomycetaceae bacterium
CGTTCGCCGATCACAGACGACAACGCGGAGGGTCGCTTGAGCCGCGGTCTGGCCCGGCGTCGGAGCGGTGCGGGAATCGCCTTCGTTCCGAGGCGGACCTCGAAACCCTTCGGCAAATCCGTTCCCGCGCCGTTGCCGGGCGAGACGTGCGGCGGAATCTGCGCCCTGCAGGGCGGTTTCGCCTGCTGCCCGAATTGTCCATCGCAAACAACCCGTCGCTTACGCTTCCGGCTCGGATGGATGACGCTGCGGGCGGATCAAACCAACGTTGGCTCTCCTTCGGCTTCAAGTGACAAGCGTCACGCCCTGTGGTGGACGTTGCTCGTGTCGGTTACCAGCCGACGTGTGGTGGTCGGTACGGGAGTCGAACCCGTGGCTTCCAGTTTTCGAGACTGGCGCTCTGCCTCTGAGCTAACCGTATTGATGCCATCGTTTCAGACGCCATGTCCGGAACGGACGGAACCGAACCCTCACGGGCGGACCGCACGCCGCTGGACGGACGACACCAACGGACCGCTTGGTTGGAGCGACGATCGCGAAGAAAGGTTCGGCACATCTCTGCGAGAAGCCCGCCGATATCATCGGCGGGCTTTGTTCGAGAAGGCCAGAACTTCAACCTTGCAGATACGCCGCCTTGCACAGGTTGAGCGTGATGTGCGCCTGGCCCTGGTGATGGCCTTCGTGCCACACGAGGACTTGCAGCACGCGGGCGAACGACCAGCCGCGCTCCTTGAACCACGGGAAGATCGTCGGCAGGTCGGCGTCGGTGAATTTGCCGAGCGTGATCAGCAGGTGCCTTCGCGACTCGTGGAGAACCGTGCGAATCAGTTCGAGGTCGGGAATGTCGTCGTCGGGCGTGCTGCCCCCTTTGAACCGCGGGACGAGCTCGGCATACGCCGCCTTGGCGTCGGGAATGAGCCGTTCCGTCGCAAAGAGCTCCTCCGTGACGGCGATGTGCAGCAACTGCCAGGCGATGTGCGCCCGGCCGACGCCTGGTCGATACCCCAGCACGATGCCGGGATTCGTCTGCTTGGCGACGTCGTCCAGCGTGGCGAGCGTGCGAGTGCGGTTGAATTCCATCTGCTCTTTGACGATCGCCAGAACGCTCATGTCGATGTTCCTCCAGAGATTGAACAGCTCGCTCGCATCGCGGCGCGTCGACGTTCGAGAGTCGTTCGCGCCGCTCAGCGCCAGCGAAACTTCTTCCCGATTACGTCGTCGGTTCGGGTTTCGCATGATTCAGTGTGCTGTGGTGGATGCCGAATGTGAAGTACAGCACCATGCCGAGCGCCAGCCAGACGACAAGCCGCAGCCACGTGTCGATGGGCAGGAAGAGCATCATCGCCGAACTGACGACGATGCCGAGCGGTGCGACGATCCAGACGGCTGGGCAGCGGAAGGGCCGGGCGACTTCGGGCCGCGTGACCCGCAAGACGAGCACGCTGGCGCAGACGAGGACGAAGGCCATCAGCGTGCCGATGCTCACCATCTCTTCGAGAATCTGCGTCGAGCAGAAGCCGGCCGTGAGGCTGATGATCACGCCGACGAGAATCGTCGAGCGGTGCGGCGTCTTGAACTTCGGATGGACGACGCCGAACGTGTTGTGCGGCAACAGCCCGTCGCGGGCCATCGCCAGGAAGATGCGGGCCTGGCTGAGAAACGTCACGAGCAGCACGCTGGTCATACCGGCGAGGGCCCCGAGCGCAATGAAGCCGCTGGCGCCGTTCAAGTAGGGATTCTGATGCTTTTCCGCGGCTTGCGAGAACGCAGTCGCGACGGCGGCCCCGGGATCGATCTGCGGGTACGGCACCATGCCGGTGATCACCGCGGCGACCAGCAGATAGAGAACCGTGCACAGACCCAGCGAGACGAGAATGGCGATCGGCACGTCGCGCTGCGGATTGATGGCCTCTTCCGAATGCGTCGAGATCGAATCGAACCCGATGTACGCGAAGAACACGAGCGCCGCGCCGACCATCACGCCCGACATTCCATACGGGAAGAACGGGCTGCGATATTTGTCATCGATCGGCTTGATCCATTGCTTCACGCCCAGCACGGCGAGGGCGCCCCACTTGTGGCCGTCCCCTTTCAGCTTGCTGACCTGAGACCGCTGCTCCTCGGTGAGTTGCTGCGCGAACTCGGGATGCTTCTCCAGCAGCGCATCGCCGGTGATCGTCGCCGTCAGCGCGCCGGCCGGCAATTGTGCGGCGAGGTCTTCATTGCGGTCGAAGTAATCCTGCAAATGGGAGTAGGCTCGCGCCTCGACCGGCACGTTGTGCCAGTTGCTGGTGTCCATGTAGAAGACACCGACGCCGATCACGAACAAGACCACGGCCAGTTTCACGAGGACCAACAGCGCATTCGTCCAGGCACTTTCGCGGATGCCAATGACCAGCACGGCGGTGATAATGGCCATGATGAAAATCGCGGGGACGTCGCAGAGGCCGGAGACTTCGACCAGCGTCGGAACGCCGTCGATGAGCTGCATCTCCTTCACTTTTTCCCAAGGCCCGGCCGTAAGTCGTATGGGAACCTCGGGCAGGCTCAATGACTTTAAGAACGCGTTGAGATAACTCGACCAATGCGATGCGACGACGGCGCACGCCATCGCGTATTCGAGGATGAGGTCCCAGCCGATGATCCAGGCGACGAGTTCGCCGAGCGTGGCATAGGTGTAGGTGTACGCGCTGCCGGCGACGGGGACCATCGCCGCGAATTCGGAGTAGCATAACGCCGCCAGTACGCAGGCGACGCCCGCCACGACGTAAGAGACCATCACGGCCGGCCCAGCGTCTTGCATGGCGACGCGGCCCGTCATCGCGAAGATGCCGGCGCCGATGATCGCCCCCACGCCCAGCGACGTCAGCGAGATCGGCCCCAGGACGCGATGCAGCCGCTTCTCGTCGTGCATCTCCGCCAGGAGCTTCTCCAACGATTTCCGCCGCACAATCCGATTCCACATGCCGCTCGTCTCCCGTGATTACCGCCGGTCTGGACTGGAGCAGTGTAACAGCCGTTCGCGATTCCCGCTCGCGTTCCCGCCGCGGGATTTTCGGCAGGTGCGGAAAATTTTGCATCACAGCGAGCATTTCGCGAACGGCTTGGGATCCGCGTCAGACTTCCTGACAACCGTCCACTGCGGTACTTTGACGGCATCGTTCCCTCCTCTTGATTCGGGCCAGGTCCCGATGAATGCGGCATCCCTCACCACGGAGACCGTCCGAGCGTTCCGCGCGCCCGCGGCGACGTTGGCGCTCTCCGTCGCTGCCGGCTTGTGCGCCAGCCGTGCGTGGCCGGGCCACTTCACGGCGTGGTGGCTCGTGGCGTTGCTGTGCGGCGGGATCTGGCTGTGTCTGACCCGCTCAACATTTCATCGCGTTGCCGCGTTGGTGATGCTCGCCGGCTGGTTGTCTCTGGCCGCGGCGTGGCACGATCTCTGTTGGTCGTGGATCGCGCCGCGGGATGCGTCCCGGCTGGCGACCGACGACGGCGTTTCAGTCCGTCTGGTGGCGAAAGTTCTCGAGCCCGTGTGGATCGTTTCGACGCCGCCGAATTCCGGCGCGCCCGCGTGGCGGCCTCCGGACCGGACGTTGACGACGGTCGAATGCCGGGACTTTTTCATGGAAGAGTCTCGTGAGCCGCTCTGCGGCCAGGTGCGGCTGTCGATCACCGGCAAGATTCCCGAACTCACCTGCGGCGATATCGTCTCGGTGGTCGGCAAGCTGCGTTTGCCCGCCGAGCGGCTCAATCCCGGCGACTTCGATTTCCGCACGTGGCTGCAAGCGCACGGCGTGCACGCGCTGCTGCATGTCGAATCCGTCGAAGCTGTGCGCATTCAACGGCAGGAATCGTCACCGAGTGACATCTGGGGCCGCTGGCGGCAAGCGTTCCGGCAACGCGCGCAGCGATTGTTCGTCGCAACGCTCCGTCCGGAAACGTCTGGCGTCGCGGAGACGTTGCTGCTCGGCGGACGGCGGCGGCTCGATGACGAACTGCGCCAGGCCTTCGTCGACAGCGGCATGCTCCATGTCCTCGCCATCTCTGGCGTGAATGTCGCGCTGCTCGGGTTGTGGTTGACGATTCTCGGCCGGCTCGCGGGATTGTCGTCGCGAATCTGCCTGGGGATCGCCGTCGTGACGCTCGTGTTGTATGCCGCCGTGACGGACGGCGACCCGCCCGTCATCCGCGCGACGGCGATGGCCGTGATCGGCGCGGCGGCGCTGTGGTCGGGCCGCGCGACCTCCGCCGTGCAAATCGTCGCCGTCACGCTGCTCGGCATGATGCTCGTCCGGCCGACCGACCTGTTCGACACCGGCGCGCAGCTGTCGTTCCTGTCCGTGCTCACGATCAGCCGCACACTCTCGGCGTGGCAGGAACGGCGGCGCAGTTTGCAGGACGATCTCCCTGCCGATCCCTCGGCATGGCCGCGCTGGCTGACCGCGGGGGCGACGCTCTGGTGGGAATGCTCATTGGTGAGCCTCGGTATCTGGCTGGCGACGACGCCGCTCGTCGCGTGGCGGTTTCAACTCGTCTCACCGATCGGGTTGTTGCTGAACGTCGTCCTGGGACCGCTGATCGTCGTCCTGATGTGGGCCGGGTATTCATTTTTGATCGTCGGCCTGGTTCTGCCCGTCGCCGCGACGCCGTTTGCGGCCTTGTTCGACGGCTGCCTGATCGGGTTGATACGCAGCGTGCAGTGGGCGTCGTCGATCCAGTTCGGCCATCTCGACGTCGCCAGCCCGCCGACGTGGTGGATGGTCGGCTACTACGGAGGCATCGGCGCATTATTGCTGTGGGGTGCGAGCGCGATGCCGCGGAAACTCGCCGTACGCGGTCTGCTGGCGTGGACTGTGATCGGTCTCGCAGCGGGATTAGTGCCGTCGGCTCCGCGCGGTCTCTCGTGCCGGTTCCTCGCCGTCGGGCATGGATTGTCGGTTCTGCTGGAGTTGCCCAACGGCAAGACGGTGCTGTACGACGCCGGCAGTATGGGCGACGGCCGCCGCGCGGCCCGCGTCGTGTCACAGGAACTGCTCCGCCGCGGGCAGCGGCGCGTCGATGCCTTGATTCTCTCGCACGCCGATGCCGACCATTGCAACGCACTGCCGGAATTGCTCGGGACGCTGCCCATCGGCGGCGTGCTCATCGGGCCGGGCTTCCTCGGCGGAGACCAACCGCTGCCGGAACAGATTGTGGAAGATTGCGCCGAACGGCATGTTCCTGTGGGCTTGCTCTCGGCGGGACATCAGTTGGACTTGCATCCCGAGGTCACGCTCCGCGTGCTGCATCCATCGGAAGAATTCTACGCTGACAAGGACAACCCGTTAAGCCTCGTCGTCGCTGTCGAGTACCGCGGGCGTCGCATTCTGCTCACGGGAGATGTCGAAGGGAATGGCTTGGCGACGCTCTTGCGTCAGCCCGACCGCGATTGCGACGTGTTGCTGTCGCCGCACCACGGCAGCAAGGCGGCGAACTCGGACGCCTTGGCGCGCTGGACGCGGCCGGAATGGGTTGTCGTCAGCACGGAAGACGCGCAATCGGAGGACCGCTTGGCGGAAACGTATCCGCTCGGTTCCACGCTGCTCGCAACGGCCCGCCGCGGCGCGATCGAGTTCCATATCGATGGCCAAGGAGAACTGACGGTCGAGACATTTCGTGGCGAAGCCTTGGATGTGCCGGTAGGCTATTGAGGGGTTGGAAAGAAATTCAGAAAGGTCCCGTCATGCCGTCGCCGTTGTTTGATCTGAAGGGGAAAGTCGCGCTGGTCACCGGCGGGAGCAAGGGGCTGGGCCTGGCGATGGCCCGCGGGTTCGCCGAGGCCGGGGCGAACATCGTCATCTCCAGCCGTCATGCCAAGGAACTGGAGCAAGCGGTGGCGCAGATTCAGGACGGCACCGGAATTCAAACGAAGTATTTCGTCGCCGACATGACGCAGCGCGGCGACATCGGCAAACTGGCCGAATCGGCGCTAAAGGCGTTCGGACGCGTCGACATTCTCGTCAACAACGCCGGCTCGAACATCCCGCAGACGGTTGAGGAAATGACCGACGAGAAGTGGGACGAGATCCTCGAGCTCAACTTGTCGTCGTGCATGGCATTGTCGCGGGCCTTGATTCCGCAGATGAAGTCCCGGAACTGGGGCCGCATCATTCACATCTCGTCGATCATGGGCCTCGTGTCGAAGCCGGGCCGCGGGGCGTATTCGGCAACGAAAGCGGGCCTGATCGGACTGGCCCGGGCGATGTCGCTGGAACTCGGCCCGTTCGGCATCACCGTGAACTGCATCGCACCGGGACCGTTCCTCACCGATCTGCCGATGAGCGTCCTCTCCAAGGCCGAGCAAGACATGTTCGCCGAACGGACGGCACTGGGCCGCTGGGGCCAACCGCGGGAACTCGCCGGCCCGGCGTTGTTCCTCGCCAGCGAAGCCGGCAGCTACGTGACGGGCACGGTCCTCACCGTCGACGGCGGCTCGGTGGTGCGGTTTTGACGTGCCGTACTCAAGCCGTTTTTATTGCAACAGCGCCGTGAACCCCGCCTGCTGAAAATGAGCGTCCTTCGTGAGAGCGTCGCGCAAGCGGAGCCGGCTCATGACGCGAAAGCTTACGCAATCCGTGAACGACCAATCCTGGTCGGCGTGCTTGAGAAAAAACGTCCGGACATCCTGAAAGCTCTCCGCATCCATCCATTCGATCCGGCATGCGCGAGACTCATCGAGCGTCTCGAATAACGACGTCAGCAGGTGCGCAAACCCGCGCGCCTTGAGCAACGTCGCGGTCTCGTCTAGCACGTAGTCGGTGGTGACAAACCCCCGGCGGCGGCGGCGAGCTTCGCGCAGCACGCGCTGGGCCTGTTCGAAGCGGTCGTCACCTTTGACGAGCAGGGCAAAGAAGCCGCTGGTGTCGACGAAAATCTCACGAGCCATACAGGATTTCGTCGATGTCCGAGTTGGTCAGCGATGCGCCGGGTTCCGCCAATCGATCCAACGAGTAAAACGGATCGTCCGCGGCGGGACCGTTCTCTTCCATCGGTTCCAGGCGTGCGACCGGCTTGCCGCGGCGCGTTAGAATCATCCGCTGCCCCTTCTGCACCTGCGCGAGGATTCGTTCGGCGTCGAGGCGAAAATCGACCATCGAGATTTTCTTCATGCTGCGCGCCAGAGGAAATGAAGTTTAAGTTCAACTTCAATGTATGCCGGGCGCGGCGCGGGCGTCAAGAGCCGCGCCGAGAGCGCCAGCGACGGAAACCAAGCAGCGAACTCGCCAGCATCCGACGTGGCCGCTGGCGAGTTCGCAGTGCTTTTCCGCCGAAAATCTTTACACCGGCACGCATTCGAGAATCAACGCGTCGATCGTCGGCGGCACGTAGATGTTCGCCAGTCGGAAGCCCGCTTTGTGGGCCAGGGCCGAGAACTCGTCGAGCGTGCGCGATTTGCCCCAGGTGGCGGCGTACTGCATCACGTCCCAGATCGAACGGACGAGCGGCGCGGAGAGCAGGTTATGATCGACGGAGCCTTCCACGATCAGCAGCTTGCCGTGCGGCGGAACGGCCTCGCGGATGTTGCTCAGAATCTTGACGGCGCTCTCGTCGTCCCAGTCGTGCAGCGCGTGCTTGATCGTGTAGAGATCGGCCCCGGGCGGGACCGATTCGAAGAAGTTGCCGCAGACGTGGGCCGCGCGATCGGCGACGCCTTGCTGCTCGAACCGGGCCTGCGCGGCGAGTTCGGTCGTGGAGCGGTCGTAGACGCGGCCGGTGACATGCGGCGCGGCTTTCAGCATCGCCGACAGGAACGCGCCGCGTCCGCCGCCGACGTCGATGACCGTGCGGATGTTCGAGAAGTCGTAGGTTTTGGCGACCTGATCGACGACCATTTCCGTCCAGGCGCCGCACGCCTTGTCGTGCAGCTCGGTAGTGCCGGGCATCGATTCCATGATCTCCCAGCATGTTTTCCCTGAGAGGGTCTTTGGCAGCGATTCGCCGCTGACGAGGGCTTCGGCCATCTGCGGCAACACGGGCAGCAGCATGCGGTCGAGCAGTTCGGTCCAGGCGGCGACAGGGTTCGGGGAACTCTGCAAGAACTGGCGTCCCACCGGGAGAAGCGAGAATTTGTCGCCGCGATCGCGCTTCAGCAGGCCGAGGTCCGCCGCGGTGCGGAGAAAGCGATGCAGCGCGTCGCGATCGGTGCCGGTGGCTTCGGCAAGTTCGTCCGAGGTGAGCGGCTTGTCTTCGAGGCGATCGAAGACCCGCAGCCGGACGAGTGTCGCCACGACGGTGAAGACGACCGGCAGTTCGGCCATCCAGAACGCGACGCCGCCGGCGTTCCATTGCAGGAAGCGGCGATAGAGACGCCCCTTCAGCCAGTTGGTCCACTGCGTCCAAAGCCGCTGCCATTTCTGGCGCGGCGACCAGCGCACCTGGTAGCTGGGAACGTGCGGTTTCGCCGGAGCCAGCGTCAGCGGGCGTTCGAGGAGTTCCACGGCGGGGTGTTCGAGTTGCGTGCTCATGTCGGCCTTTGCGAGACGGTCGGGAAACATCTCAGTGCTTGTGAGACGGGTCTGCCCAACTCTAGGCCGCGCGGAACAAACGTGAGGCGAATGCCGCGCGAAACGTCAACAAATCGCCCCAACTTGCGTGGATTTCGCTACATGCGCCGCATTTGCCGTGATGCGTTTTGGCAACAGCGCGTAGCGAAAGGGCGACAGCTCGATTCGCCCGCTGGGGATTCGGGGGTAAGGAGCTTCCATTTGGTTGCAATGCGTGGCGGGTCCGGATGTAATAAATATCGTCACATGGCTGCCGACGAGCGGCCAGGTTTCGGGCCTTGTTCCATGAAAACAGCAGAAAACAGAGGTTGAGATCATGCGTCGTTTGGCAGCGTTGAATGTGATCGCCCTGGCGGGCGGTTTGTTGTTCCAGAGCGGCTGCGCCGAGCAGAAGCCGAAGCCGGTGACGAACGTCTCGCCTCCGGTCGCCGGGAAAGCGACCGACGTTGCTCCGCCGGAAACGAAGCCGAAGGACGATGCAAAACCCGCAGGCGATGAGGCCAAGGCTCCGACCGAAGACACCAAGCCGGCGGAAGACGCGAAGCCCGCCGCGCCGCCGGACGCCGGTTCGACCACGGGCGGCGGCACCGATGAGACGCCGTCGAAATCGGGCGGCGAGTGACCTTCGTCGTTTTCACGACAATCTCCCAGCCGGGCTGATGTAATCAGCCCGGCTGCTTTGTTTTTCGTGAACTCCTTGCCGACTGCAAAGGGTTTGGTTATCGTCGATTGTGAACGAAAAACTTGCCCGCCGCTTGCTCCGCCCGCCTGAGATGCCGACCCGCTCTTCGAGGAAAGACGCCATGATGTCCCGCCCCGGTCGCTGGGTTCTCTGCTCGTTCCTGATTGCCGCCGGAGGTCTGGCTTCAGCGGCGGACATCGACCCGCTCGACTGGCCGTACTGGCGCGGACCGGAGATGAACGGCATCTCTCGCGAGAAGAATCTCCCCGACAAGTGGGACCCCGAAGGCGAGAACCTCGTCTGGAAGAACGAAACACTCGGCACCCGTTCGACCCCCATCGTCCTGCGGAACAAGCTGTATACGCTCTGCCGACACAACATCCACTCGCCGACCGAAGCCGAAAAAGTCGTCTGCGCCGATGCGAACACCGGGGAAATCCTCTGGGAGAACGTCTTCAACGTCTTTCTGTCGGACGTTCCCGCCGAGCGCGTCGGCTGGTCGAGCGTGGTCGGCGATCCGGAGACCGGCGATGTCTACGCGTTGGGCGTCTGCGGCTACTTTCAGTGCATCAACGGCGAAACGGGCGAGACGAAGTGGTCCCGTTCGCTCAGCGAAGAATTCGGCCTGCTGACCACCTATGGCGGCCGCACGAATTTCCCGATTGTCTTCGAGAATCTGGTCATCATCAGCGGCGTGATCACCGGCTGGGGCGAAATGGCCCGTCCCGCCTTCCGCCTGCTCGCCTTCGACAAGAAGAGCGGCGAATGCATTTGGTTCAGCAGCACCCGGCCCGCCCCCGCAGATACCACCTACAGCGCCCCCGTACTAGCCATCATCGACGGGCAGTGGCAGCTCATGATCGGTTCCGGCGACGGCGCCGTATATGGCCTGCAGCCCCGTACCGGCAAGATCCTGTGGAACTTCGACGTCACGCTCCGCGGGGTCAACTCCACGCCGCTCGTCGTCGGGAACAAGGTCTACTGCGGACACGGCGAAGAGAACTTCGACGAGCCGACGAAGATGGGAGCGTTCTTCTCCCTTGATCCCACGAAGACCGGCGACATCACCAAGTCGGGAAAACTGTGGTACGTCAAGGATGAATTCGTCAGCAAGGGGCAGCCGTTGGCTCTTGAAGATCGCGTCTATGGCGTCGACGAAGGGGGAACTTTCTGGATTAACGACGCGGAAACCGGCAAGCTCCTCGGCAAGAAGAAGCTTGGTACGCTGGGCCGCGGCAGCCCGGTCTACGGCGACGGCAAGATCTATGTCGCCGACGCCACCGGCCGCTGGTACATCTTCGAACCCGACGGCAAGAACCTGAAGCAGAAGCATGCGCTGCGGCTCAACGTCGAGATCAACGGCTCGCCGATCATCTCGCACGGCAAGATCTTCCTGCCGACCGAAACGATGATGTACGCCATCGGTCTGCCGGATACGAAGCCCTCCGCCGATCCCATTCCTCAGCAGGCGGAAGAGACGCCGGTCTCTGAAGACGAGACGCCAGCCACGGCGCTCGTGACGCCCGTGGAGTCGCTGTTGACCCCGACCGACACACAGACGTTCCAGGTGCGGCTCTACAACGCCAAAGGCCAGTTCCTCCGCGTCGCCAAGCCGAACGAAGTGACTTACACCGTCGAAGGAGCCGGCAAGATCGACAAGGACGGAAAGTACGCCTCCGGCGCCAGAACGGGCCACGCGGCGGCGATCATCACGGCCAAATTTGGCGAGGTCAAAGGCCAAGCCCGTCTCCGCGTCGTCCCCGATTTTCCGTTCTCCTTCGATTTTAACAACGGCGTGATTCCTATCACGGGCATCGGCATGCGCAACCGGCACATCGTCGTCGACCACGATTACTTCGTCGACCTCAAGGCCCGCGACCCGTTCGCGGCGAAAGTCTATATCTATTTGATGACGCAGTTCATCAACACCAACAGCCCGGCAGCAAAGTTCGACGACGCCACACCGCAGCAGGCCTGGACGAACCTCCGCCGGTACCTCGGCCTGTTGGAATCGGTGACTACGCAAGAGCAAGGGAAAGAGAAGCTCGACCCGGCGCTCGAAATCCTCAAGAAAGACCAGGTCATCGCCAGTTGGGGCTGGACCGGCGACGAAAAGACCCCGCAACTGAGCGTCCAGCGCGGACCGCGGAAAATCACCGGCAACGGCGTCTTGTGCAAGATCACCACCATTCCGCTGGGCACCAAGAGCCAGGGCTGGCTCGGGCGTCCCGGCTCGAAAGGTTACGTCATCCAAGCCGACGTGACGGCCAACGGGTCTGAGGTCTCGCAGGGTGCCGACCCGAATTCCAGGAAGCCGAACTTCGGCATCATCAACCAGCGGCACCGCTTCGATCTGAACGGCGCGTCGCAGGATCTGAAGCTTTACTCGTGGTACCCGCACGACATCAAATCGCACAGCGTCCCCTTCGCTTGGGACGTGGACGTCTGGTATAGGCTGAAATTCCAAGTCACGAACGAAACCCGCGACGGCGTGGACTACTCCGTCTGCAAGGGCAAAGTCTGGAAGCGAGACGACCCCGAACCGGAAGACTGGTCCATCGAATGGGCCGACACCCCCGCGAATTACACCGGCAGCCCCGGCCTGTTCGGCAACGCCACGAATACCGAACTTTTCATCGACAACGTCCAAGTGACTCCGTTGAAAAAGCCGTAGTTTGACGTAGACCTCTTAGCGACGCTTCGTAGAAGCGCCGTGTCGATTCCTATCGAACCGAGAGACCCTTATGCACCGCTTCACCCTCGCCTTGGCCGTCGCCGCCCTCGGGGCGCCGCTGTCCCTGTCCGCCGCCGAGCCCTTTGACCCCACCGCCGCCGCCGCGGAAATCATCGGCAAGATGACCGTCGGCAAACAAGACTGGCCGCAGTGGGGCGGCAGCTATCACCGCAACAACACCCCCGAAGGGACAAACATTCCCACCGAGTGGAGCCTCGAATCGGGCGACAATATCCTCTGGGCTGTGCCGCTCGGCTCGCAGACCTACGGCAACCCGGTCGTCGCCAACGGCAAGGTCTACGTCGGCACCAACAACGGCTCCGGCTACATCAAGCGGTTCCCGGCCAAGACCGACCTCGGCTGCCTGCTCTGCTTCGACGAGAAGACCGGCAAATTCCTGTGGCAGGCCAGCAGCACCAAGCTCCCCGCCGGCCGCGTCAACGACTGGCCCCAGCAGGGCATCTGCTCCACCGTCTACGCCGACGATAACCGCGTCTGGTACGTCACCAGCCGCGGCGAAGTCACCTGCCTCGACGCCGAGGGCTTCCACGATGGCACCAACAACGGGCCGTTCATCACCGAGCCGAACCAGAACGAGGATGAGGCCGACATCATCTGGTCGTACGACATGATGGGCAAGCTCGGCGTGTTTCAGCACAACATGTGCAGTTGCTCGGTGACGTGCGTCGGCGACCTCTTGTTCGTGAACACGTCGAACGGCGTCGACGACAACCACATCACCATTCCCGCTCCGAAAGCGCCGAGCTTCCTCTGCATGGACCGCAACACCGGGCAGGTGCTGTGGACCGACGGCAGCCCGGGCGTCAACATTCTGCACGGGCAATGGTCGTCCCCGACCTACTTTGAAACCGGCGGTCAGGCCCAAATCGTCTTCGGCGGCGGCGACGGCTGGGTCTACAGCTTTGACCCCGCGGGCGACGGCGACGGCAAGGCCAAGCTCCTATGGAAGTTCGACGCCAATCCGAAGGAATCGTTCTACGTCCTCGGCGGCCGCGCGACTCGCAATCACATCATCGGCACGCCGGTCTTCTACGACGGCTACGTCTACGTCGCCGTCGGTGAAGACCCGGAGCACGGCGAAGGCCAGGGCCACTTGTGGTGCATCGACCCGATGAAGTCGCTGGACGGCGGCGACGTCAGTCCGGAAAAGGCCGTCGACAAGGACGGCAAGGAGCTGCCCTTCCCTCAGCGCCGGTTGCAGGCCGCCGATCCCAAAAAGGGTGAAAAGGGCGTGCCGAACGAGAACTCCGCCGTCGTCTGGCACTACGATGCCGTCGACAAGAACAAGAACAAGAAGTTCGACTTCGAAGAGATCATGCACCGTTCGATCGGCAGCGTCGCCATCAAGAACGATCTGTGTTTCATCTCCGACTTCAGCGGCCTAGTCCACTGCATCGACGCCAAAGAGAAGGATGAGAACGGCCGGCCGATCGTCTACTGGACCCACGACATGTTCGACGCCTCGTGGGGCTCCGTCTTGATCGTGGAAGACAAGGTCTACGTCGGCGACGAGGCCGGCGACGTCCACATCTTCGAACTCTCGAAAGACCTGAATCTGATCGCCGAGATCAACGTCGGCAGCGCGGTCTACTCCACCCCCGTCGTCGCCAACGACACGCTGTTCATCTCGAACAAGTCGATGATGTTCGCCATCAAGGACGGGGCGAAACTCGAAGGGGGCGTGAAGCTGAGCAACCCCGAGTCCGGCGAAAGCGAGTGACGCATCGCATTGAAGCCCGGCTTTCGCTCTGGAAGGCCGGGCTTCCTTCGTATCGTGCGGTAGGAAAACGCTTATCCGCAGATTTCGCAGATGGCCGCAGATTCTGAAAAAGCAGAAAGAGAATTGGCAGCCGACATCCGACTGCGCTTTCTCGGTGAATCTGCGAAGTCTGCGGATCATATCCTCTGCGGAGGTTCGCGCAGCACCAGCCTCGCGACGAATGCGCAAACCAGATACACGATTCCTCCCGACCAGAGGACGTCGCTCGTGAAGTGTCCTCCCTGCGCGACGCGCGTGGCGGACATGCACAGCCCGTACAGGATGCCGCCGGCGAACAACGCCGCGCACAGCCGCGGGCGGCGCGGGCTGACCAGAAAGGCCGGCGCCATCAAGTAGAACGCCTGCGCGGCGTGCCCGGACGGAAACGACGAATTGTGCCGTCCGCTGCCGCCCGGCGAGCCGACGAGCGTGTGCAGATATAGCCCGCCGAACTCCTGCACTTCGTTCGGCCGCGCGCGGCCCCACTGATTCTTGAAGCCGACGTTCACGATCAGCGCCGGGCCGATGAGCATCACCAGCCCCAGGAACAACCCGGCTCGCGCCAGGGAATCGGTCCCATCGACGAACCAGCCCAGTGCGAACAGCACCCCGCCGCACGCTGCGAGGACGAGCGGCGGATAAATTCCGTACCGGTACAACGCGGTGCACGGCGCCCAAGCGAACCACGGCCACAGCCCGCTCTGTTCATCGTAGAACAGACGCGAAATCTCCAGATCGAGCGGGGTGAGACGAAAGACAAGCGTCATGACGGCCAGCGCGATCATCACCCCCGCGACCGGCCAATGCGCGCGAAACTCCCACGGAGTGCCGAGCCAGCGCCGCCACGCGGCTTGCGCGGCGGACAACGCCGGCCAACGGCGCACCCCAGACGCGGTCGGATCGATCGCAGACAACCCTTTTGCCTTTCGACTTCAATGTCCGAGGCGGAAGCGTAAGCGACGGTGGCTTCGGCCTTGTTCCGTCGCTCACGCTTCCGGCTCGGACAAACTTCGTTTTACGTTCGCAGCACCCCGCCGACCACCGTCGCCAGGCAGCCGCCGATGATCACCGGCAGCCACGCCGCCAAATCGGGCGGCAGGATCAGTCCGCCGCCGAGGAACTGGCAGGCTTGCACCAGTACGAACAGGAACGCGTGCAGCACCGTGCACATGCCGGCGTCGACGACCAAACCCTGGCTTTCGCGGCGGACGATCATCGGGATCGTTAGCAGCACAGCGAGCACGTTGAGCAACGGCTGCACCATCCGCGAATGCAGATGCAGCACCAGCCGATGCACCGACACCAGCCCGAACGCCGGATTGTGTATCCGCTGCATGAGCTCCAGGCTCGACAGCATCGTGAAGCTGGAACTCCGCTTGTAAAGCTGGTCGGGCGTCAGATCGGTCGCCACGAAGACGCCGTCGTACTTCGGCTCGTCGCGGACGAGTTGCCGGCCTTCTTCCGTCAGCGGCAAGTCTTCGAAGCGGGGCGTGGCTTGGACCAGGTACCAGCCCGTCGGCCGGCCGTTGCGCGCCTTGCGATACACGGCTTTCTTCGCCTTGAGGATCGTCAATTCCGTCACAATGTCCGGCGCGGGCAGCACGAACTCGGCCGCTTCAATCGTCTTCTTCGACGGCACCAGCCGCTGGCCGTCGATGATGATCTTGGTGACGTGATCGCACGCCGATTCCACGCCCGGCGCCGACTTCGAGGAGAGACCGCGGCCCTCCATCGCATAGAAGGCGAACTTCGGGATGACCACTTCCTGATTGAAGACCAACAATCCGTTGACCAACACGGCGGCGATGACCAGTGGCGAGAGGACGCGGCGCATCGGGACGCCGGCGGCGAGCAGCGGATACAACTCGCCGCTGCGCTGCATCAGGATCAGCACGACGACGACGCTGATCACCGTCAGCGGCGGCCCGGCTCGGTCGATGAACAGGAACGACTGGTACGTGTAGAACCACAGGATGCGGCTGACCAGGCTCGCCGTGCCGCGGTTCTCGTTGCGGTCGATGAACTCGTCGAGGTTCTCGAACAGGTCGATGACGACGACCAGCCCGAAGAGCGCGGCGAAGCAGACCGCAAAGCAATGCCAGAAATTGCGCAACAAATAGCGGTCAAACGTCATGTCGCAACCGTCACGTCCCTGCGGCGGCACCGGGTCCGGGCGGAATTACACGCCAAAAGCGACGCGGGGTCAAGAGGATATCGAAAGGCCGAGCAGAAATGACGCAAACTCGCCAGCGACGACCGTCCGGCGCTGGCGAGTTTGCAGTCGATTTTTCGTCCCGCGCGTGCCGCTTAGAACACGTCCAGAATGAAGTGGTGCCCCGTGTGATAGGGCCGATCGGTCGGATAGAAGTTGTACCAGTCCTTGTTGTAGACCGGAATCTGCCGCTCTTGCGGATACCGGTGGTACATGTGGTTGTACTCCTGCGGCGCCCGGAAGTTGTGCGGATAGTACACGTACGGGTAATAGTAGAACCGGTTCCAGTCGGTCGGCTGTCCCTGACCGGCAGCTTCTGCCGGTTTCCCGCCGACGGCGAGCACCGCGGCCAGCAGCAGTGCGGCGAGCATTCCCCGTTTCATGCCTCGTTCCTCCTGGGACGTTTGATGGTTCGGATCGCGCCTCGCTCCCGGCGACGCGCACGGCATTCCACGTGAATTCGCGGTCCGCTCGATCCTTTACATCGACCCCCGCCGAACCCGCACTTCAGGAATCTTCCGCAAAACCGTCATAACCGGCCCTACAGAATCCCGGTTCGTCTTCTAACCGGGATTCGCTTTGGTTCAGCGGAAAGCGAAACCCGGTTATCAGAGCAGAACTTTTTCCATTCACGTCGCAAGCTGT
>CAZDGB010000162.1:0-16576 GCA_964504645.1 uncultured Planctomycetaceae bacterium
GGCATCCCCTTCACCCCCGGCCCCTCTCCCGCCCGGGGAGAGGGGAGAAAGCAGGAATTCGACACTGCTCCTTCACGCAAACGCGGCACGGATGCGCTGCACCAACTGATTGTCCGGCGCCGCCGAACCGCGGAGATTGAACACGCTCGACGCCAGAAAGCGATTGCGCCACTCCGGCGAGACGTGGTCGAAATCTTCGAACACCGCCGAGCTGAACTTGTAGTCGTGCGAGTTCGTCCCTTTCAGGAAGATCAGCACGCGGGCGGCGTCGATGAGCTCCTTCGGCTGCGGGTGATCTTTCAAGTACGCCAGCAGCTTGCCGGCCGCGGCCATGCGGTCGTCGCTGATCGACGCGAGAATCTCCGGCATGGCCTCCAATCCCGAAGTCGTTTCGGGTTGAAACGTGTCGAGCCGCATCTCGCCGACTTTTCCGCGGCTGGTCATCGCCTGCCGGAAGAGCGGCAGGAATGCCGCGTTTTGCAACAGCAGCATCCGCCGCGTATCATCGTCATCACTGACCGTGAACGCGTAGTGCAGCGCGTTCGTGGACGTGACGGCGTGCAGCGCGACGATGCCCGGCTGCCGCATCAAGAGTTCGCCGGCGCCCACGAACAACGCGTCCCAGATCGACTGCGGCGAGACGCCCCGATTGACGATGTCGACGACGCTCGTACATGCCGCTTCGTCCGATCCTTCGCGCAGGACGGCGAGAAACTCCGTCGTCGCGGCGGAATCGAGTTTTCCTTCCGTCCAATCGGCGCGGAATTTCGAGGCCAGTTCGCGGTTGCGTTTCCACGGCTGATCGGCCGGCGCGTCGCCGCGGAATGGGTTCCCCCCTTCATGATGCTGCAAGGCATACGCGAGCGATCGCAGGATCGGCTCGGCGTGCTGCCAGCCGATGACTTCCAGCGTGCGGCGGCTGTTGGCGACGAAGATCGCCTTGTGGCCGATGTCGCGGAAATCCCGGGCGCCGAAGCGATAGAACAGTTCGAAAATTTCATTCATGCCGGCGGTGCGCGCCAAGCCGGCGACCGCGGCGTCGGCGGCTTCCTCGTCCCAGTGATCCATCGCGTCGATGAACGCCTGCCGGGCCTTGTCGGCATGCGGCACCGACGACTCCTTCACCGGCGCCATCGTCCAATTCCCTTCGCGGATGTCGGCGGCCTGTGACGATTTGAATTCATCGAGCGCCCAGAAAATCGGCAGCCAGCGATGCTCATCCGGCGACGAAATGCTCGCCAGGTGGGCGGAGTTCACGACCAGCACGGCGTGAAATTTGAACCCCACCGACGGCCGCGGTTGGACGTTTCTTACACCCGCCAGCAGCAACGCCGCGAGGACCTCTTTATACGAGAGGCCCGCTTTAACCCGCGCGGCGACTTTTTCCAGCAACTGGTCGCGCGGCGTCTCCTCCAACAGTTTCACCACCGGTTCGATTTCGGGATCGAGCCGCACGACGTTGGGGTCGAGTTGCGAATCTTCCGCGGCGACGCGCGGCATCTGGGCGAGAAATCGCAGATCGCCCCCGCCGAGCAGCGCTCCGCCGGCCGCCGCACTCTGCAGAAAGTTTCGACGCGTGAATTGCTGCCGCTGCATGATCGCCCCCTTCAAGAGTCAGATCAGAGACGCTCCACCATCAGCATTATAGACACCGCGATGCAATGTCCCGTGGAGAATGGTCTCCAACAATCCGGAAAGGCATCTCTCGCAAAGACGCCAAAGCGCAAAGTTCGCAGAGAAAAAGAAGAGTTTCAAATGGAGAGAAGCGGGCGAGTTATTTCCTTTTTGAAAATTGTTCTCTGCGAGGAACGCCTTCTCAGTCTGTGCGAACCTGCCTGCCTGCTTTGCGATACTTTGTGTCTTCGTGTCTTTGGCGAGAGATGCCTTTTACTCGGCGCGGGGCGATTGCTTCGGAATTTTGCCGGCCATCTCGTAGATGTTGATCAACGCCTGATTCAGCATCTGCTCGCCCGCGCCGATGGCGATGGGGGAAATCGGCGCGTCGGCGCCGTAGCCGCCTTCGGAGACGGCTTCGATCGTGGGGAAATAGAGGCTGTGGTCGTTGCAGTAACCGAAGAACAGCGTCGCGCCGACATACGACCGCTCCTTCAAACGGCGGCTGTGGTTGCAGAAGAATTCGCCCGACCCGCCGACGAGAGCCAGATCGCGATTGAGCACCACCGTCGTGCACTCCGCGCCGATGCCCTCCTGCATCTCTCGAATCACGCTTTGAATCAGTTCGGGGAAGAAAGCCACTTCATACGTGGCGACCGTCACCGGATTGGCGAAGTCCATCCGCGACGCGAAGCGATAGCGGTCGACTTTCCCTTGTACGGAAGGCCGGGCCGGCTTTTTCGTTTCCGCACTTTTCACTAACTCGCTGACGTGTTCGGCCAGCAATTCGCCGAACGCTTGCGGATTGCGAAAGTCGCCGGGCGGATTCGGACTGAGGTCGCCCGAGGCCCCCTGCATGAAGACGCAGTTCGTCTTGAGCTCGGCTTCGACCTTATCCTGCAGAAAGCCAGGATAATCGGCGGAGAACTTGAGGAATTCTTCTTTCGTCATCACCGGATGGGCGGCGAAGTTCACCACGACGGCGATCGGCTGGCCCGCTTCGTCGTCGAAACGAATCGCGGCCAGCATCGGGTCGAGTGCTCGCGGTTCCCGCTTCGTGTGGCGGTTGCGATTGAACGGCACATCTTTCGAAGCCACCGCCAGCCGCGCGGGCTTCGCCTTTGAATCCGCTTCGAGGATCGCTTCGATCAGCAACTCCGGCAG
This sequence comes from uncultured Planctomycetaceae bacterium, assembly GCA_964504645.1. Lineage (GTDB taxonomy): Bacteria > Planctomycetota > Planctomycetia > Planctomycetales > Planctomycetaceae > CAZDGB01. The sequence continues at coordinate 2,779 of CAZDGB010000162.1, forward strand.
CTTCTCGTTGTAGGCGACGGCATCGTCGAACGTTCCCTTGCCGCTGCCTTCGCGATTGATCAACTCGATGCATGGTCCGTGATGCGTGTGGCTGCCGCTCATCAGCACGTGTTCGATGCCGGCTTTTTCGGCGATCTCGCGGCGGATGCGCTCGGTCATGGCGCGTGTCGGCCCGCGTCCCAGGTCGAGGCCAACGATCGCCAGCTTTCCCTCACCGGCATGAATGACGATGGCCTTGGCGAACAGCGGCGTCAACGTTCCTTCCGACAGCATGGCATGCCGCGCGCCGTAGCCCCACATCGGCATAGGCTTCTGCGGCGTGATGTCCCGCTTCGCAAACCCGACGGCGAACCGCTCGCTGTGATCCTCGGCATCCTGCGGCTCGGCCGAGAAAACAGAAGAGGCCAGAGTCATCACAACGAGAAACGCTGCGCAGCGAAGACAGTCGAACCCACGCATCGCAAATTCTCCTCAGACACGAGTGGTAAGCCGAAATTGTACCAAAGCGCCGCAGGCCATTCCCGGCCGGCGCTTTTTTAAGCCGCGGTTGGCAACCGCGGTCATCCGACCGGCGCGACCCATTGGGTTTCAGTGTGCCGTTGATCATTTGGAACCCGCCCGGCATGATGAATTTGTTCCTTTCCCGTGGAAATTCCTTGCGGCCATTTCTCGACAGGAGGACGGCATGTCTCCCGAAGCCGTGTTGACGTCCGCCGCGCGCGATCAGATGGAACTTTTCGCCGACCGCGTCCGGGCCATCCGCGACAGCATGCATCAAGTGGTCGTCGGCCAGGACGCCAGCATGGACTTGCTGCTGACTTGTGCGCTGACCGGCTCGCACGCGTTGCTCGTCGGCGTGCCGGGCCTGGCGAAGACGCTGATGGTGAAGGCCCTCGCCGCTGCGTTCGACTGGAAGTTCTCCCGCATCCAGTTCACGCCCGACTTGATGCCGTCGGACATCACGGGCTACGAGCTGTTGAATCGCGACGGCAACAACGGGTCGGCTCTCACATTCCGCCGCGGGCCGGTCTTCGCGAATCTCGTCCTCGCCGATGAGATCAATCGCGCCGCGCCGAAGACGCAATCGGCGATGCTGGAGGCGATGGCCGAAAAGCACGTCACGGTCGGCGGCGAAACGTATCCGCTGGAAGAGCCGTTTGTCGTCGTCGCCACGCAGAACCCGATCGAGCAGGAGGGAACGTACCCGCTCCCCGAAGCGCAGCTCGACCGCTTCATGATGGAGATTCGCATCGACTATCCGCAGCCCGAGCAGGAAGAAGAAATCGTGCTGCGGACGACCGGCTCGCGCCCGAAGCTGCCCGAGGCGACGTTCGACCGCGATCTGTTCCTGAAGCTGCAAGATTTAGTTCTCGCGGTGCCGGTCCCGAAACACGTCGCCGCGTACGCCGTGCAGTTGTGCGGTTCGAGCCGCCCGCAGGACAGCCGGGCAAAACCGATCGCGAAAGATTACGTCTCGTGGGGCGCGGGCCCGCGCGGCGGGCAGAATCTCGTCCTTGCCGCGAAAGCCCGGGCCCTGCTCGACGGCCGCACCGTGCCGACGGAGGCCGACATCCAAAGCGTCGCCGTCCCCGTGTTGCGGCATCGCCTGATCGTCAACCACCGCGCCATCGGCGACGGCATCACGCCGGAACAGGTCGTGCAGAGGTTGTTGCAAGAGCAATGAAATCAGAAATCTTTCGCCACGGATGACACCGGATCAGCACGGATCAGAAATCAAGAGGGAAGAATTGCAGCTATTCACCATCTGACCGTCTTATCCGTGTCAATCCGTGTTCATCCGTGGCAAAAAGTCTTCGAGACGTCATGTCCAGCGTTCCAACTCCTTTGAAGTTCGCCGCGACGCCGAGCCGCTTTCTCGATCTTCGCGCGCTGGCGGCGGTGGAGCATCTGCGGTTCACGACGCGGCATCGCATCGAAGGGGCGTATAGCGGGCGCCACGAATCGCGGCAGAAAGGGGGCGCGGGTGAGTTCGTCGATTACCGCGAATACGCGCCGGGCGAAGATCTGCGGCGGCTCGACTGGAAAGTCCTCGCCCGCACCGGCAAGGCGTACATCCGCCTCTTCCAGGAAGAGACGAATCTCCTCTGCACGCTCGCGTTGGACGCCAGCGGCTCCATGTCGTTCGGCTCCGAAGGAAGCCGCGGGGCCGCGACCCCGCGGTCGAAACTGGAATACGCCCAATTCCTCGCCACCGCCCTGTCGCACGTCATCTCCCGCGGACAGGACCAGGTCGGACTCGCCATCCTCGGCGATTCGCTGCGAAGCGCGATCCCGCCCGGCGGCACGCCGACGCACATCGCCGGTGTGCAGGCGACGATTGAATCGCTGACGACCACCGCGGCGACGCGCATGGCGCCGGCGTTTCGACAGTTGTTCGAGCGCACGAATCAGCGCGGCGTGCTACTCGTGATCAGCGACTTTCTGATGGACGACCTCGACGATGTCTTCGCCGCGCTGCGGTTGTTCCGGCATCGCGGCTCGGAAGTCGTGTTGCTGCACCTGGTGCATCCCGACGAGGAAAAGCTGCCGGCCGGCTCGGCGTTCCGTCTCGTGGGCCTGGAAGGCGAAGGCCGCATCGACTGCACGCCGGACGAAATCCGCGCGGCGTATCAGGAACGGTTTCGCAATCATCTGGAAGCGGTCCGTTTGCTGGCGTTGTCGAACGGCTGCGACTACCGGCGGGTTTCGACGGCGGTGTCCTATTTGAGTATCCTCGGCGGCTTTCTGGTGGAACGATCGGGATAACGACAACGCTGGCAAGTTCGCAGCAACGAGACCAGACATGTTCCTCCATCCGTGGGCTGTGGCATTGGGCGTGGTTGCCGCCGGGCTGCCGGTGGCGATTCATTTCCTCACGCGGCCCAAACCGCGGACGTTGCCGTTTTCCGCGCTGCGGTTCGTCCGCGAACTCGTGAACGAACGCAAGTCGCGGCATCGGCTGCGCGACGCGGTGATTCTCGCTTTGCGGACGGCCGCCGTGTTGCTGCTCGCCGCGGCGATCGCGCGGCCGTTGTTGAATCGCACCGCCGCCGCGGTCGCCGAGGAAAACGCCCAAGTCGTCCGCGTCGTGCTGCTCGACGTCAGCCAGAGTCTGGGCGCTGTGGATCGCGGCGTCGCGCTGTTCGAGCGGGCCCGCTCGCTCGCCGCGCGGCGATTGGAGCAGCGCACCGGATTGAAGGCGAATCTCGTGTTTGTCGCCGCGAAACCCCGAGGGGTGTTCGAGCGGCCGGCGTCCAATTTCGCGCTGATTCAGGAAGAACTCTCGCAAGCCGCCGTCACCGCACAGCAGGCTCAAGTTCAATCGGCTTTGAATCTCGCCGCGGAGATGTTCGCCGCCGGCGATGTGGAAACGCGGCGCGAACTGGTGATCGTCAGCGACTTCCAGCGCACGAACTGGGCCGCGGCCGATTTCCGCGTGCTGCCGGCGGAGACGGCGATCGAACTCGAGTCGGTCGCGCCGGCGAACGACTTGCCGAATCTGGGATTGCTCCGCGTCGCCGCGACGGAACGCCCCGAAGCGGGCCGCGAGTTCCGCGTGGAGACCGACATCGGCAACTACTCGCCGACGCCGCGCCAGGTGCGCGTCGAACTCACGCTAGGAATGGTCGCGTTTTCAATGAACGGACTCTGCCCGCCGTTCGCGAAGACGACCCTCAGCGGCACTGCGCAGCTGGCCGAAGTCGGCTGGCATCTCGGTCAGGCGAAACTCGTCGATGTCGAGGACAGTCTCGCGGCGGACAACGCGCGGCCGTTTGTCGTTGAAGTCCGTCCCGCGACGAAGATCGGGCTGCTCACGCGGCAATCGCCGAAACAGCGGCCGTCGTCCAGCTATTATCTCGAACGGGCGTTGGCCCCGGTGGATGAGACGGAGGAAACCGCGCGGAACGCCGTCCAAGTCACGCGCATCGACCCGGCGGCGATGGACCGCGATGCGCTCGCCGCTGTGGATCTGCTGTTGCTCGATCATCCCGGCCGCATCGAAGCCGACGGCTTGTCGCAGATCGCCAGTCTGTTGCGCCGCGGCCGCGGCGTGTTGTACGTCACTGCGGAAGCCATCGACGCCACGAATCTAAGGCAACTCGCGGAGGCGACCGGCGGCCGGCTGCAGCTTCCCGCCGAGTTTCTGCCGCCGGCGGCCAATCGACCGCGACGCGACTTGTCGCTGGCGGATGTGAAGACACGGGAGCCGCCGTTCCAGATCTTCGGCGACGATCTCAAGCCGCTGATCGCCCCGCTGCGATTTTCCGGCGGACTCGATACGCGGCTGCGCGAGGGCGCCGTCCTGGACGACATCGCGGCCCAGCTCAGCGACCGGTCCGCGTTGCTGGCGTTCGCGACGGCGGACGGCGGCCGGCTCGTCGTGCTGAACGCGGATCTCGGCGCGTCGAACCTTCCCTCGTCGCCGCTGTTCGTGCCGCTGATCGGCGAACTGGCGCGGCAACTCGTCGGTGGGGGCGAGGCAGGTCGCGAAGCATTGTGCGGCGAGCCGTTTGTGGTGCCGTTACCCTCGGAAGTCGACAGCGTCGCTGAATTGAAAGCCGCCGGCGGCGAATCGGCCGGCACGCTCTCGCGGGAGGCGGGCGACGTCGTGTGGAAAGGCGAAGCCGTCGGCGCGCCGACGACGCTGCAAGTTCTGCGCGGCGAGAAAATCGTCTCCGCGTTGGCGACGGCGATCCCTCCCGCGGAAAGCGATCTGCGGACGCTCGACGCAGCGGTGTTCCAGGAGCGGCTCGCGGGCGGCCGGCAAGTGGAGTTCCGCGCGTTCGCCGGCGCCGCGAAGGAAGAACGCGATACGTTGTGGAGTTGGCTGGCGGTGGGCTGCGTCGTGTGCCTGATGGCGGAAGCGGCGGCGATGAAGATGTTCCGGAGCGGATGATTGTCTTTGCCTTCTCCCCTGGAGGGAGAAGGTGGTCGAAGGCCGGATGAAGGGGAGGTCACTGAAGTCCTATGGTCCTTGCACACGACCCACGTCGATGACATGGGCCCCCCCCCCCCCCCCCCCCCCCCCCCGCGGGGGGGGGGGGAAACATACAACAACCAAAAACCCAACCAAACAAAGAGAGGAGAAAAACGTCAATGAACAACCTGCACTTCGAACCTGTGATCGATCCCACATTGTGGATCACGCTCGCCGTGCTGCTGGGGGCGGCGCTGGCGTGGTACGCGTGGAGCCGTCCCTCGGCGGTGACGCGTCGGCGGTGGATCGCGATCGTCGGTCTGACGAGCGCAGCGGCCGCAGGAGTGTTGGGCATTCTGCTCAATCCGATCTGGCACGAACCGGTGCCGCCGCCCGCGGGCAAGCCGGTGCTGACCGTGCTGGTCGATAAATCGGCGAGCATGGCCGTGCGCGACGCCGCAGAGAGCAAGTCCCGCTTCGCCGCGGCGAGCGCCGTCGCCGCGAACATCGCCCGCACGCTGGGCGACCGCTTCGACGTCCAGTTGCGCACGTTCGGTGAATCGACGACGGCAACCAGCGCCGCGGAACTCACCGATCAGACCGCCGACGCGCCGTCTTCGGACATCACCCGGGCGATCGTCGAGACGTTGTCGACGGACATTCCGCAAGGGCACGCCGCGCTGCTCTTGAGCGACGGCATCGACAATGGGCCGGCAGGCCTCAGCGGCCTGCGCGATGCGGTCCGCGCGGCGAAGGCGATGAACGTGCCGATTCACGCGTCGCCGTTCGGCGGCGATACGGTTCTCAACGATCTCGAAGTGGTCGCGTCGCGGCCGCAGGAGTTGTCGTTCGCCGGGCAGAGCGTGTCGCTCGCCGTCGGCGTCAAGCAGCGCGGCCGGCTGACCGATCGGGCGGAACTCGTCCTGCTGCGGAACGATCAGGAACTGAGCCGACAAAATGCGACTCTTTCGCCCGACGGCACGGCAACGGTCCGGTTCGAGGCCCGCGAAGACGCGAGCGGGTTGTATCGCTACGAAGTCCGTATCGCGCCGCACGACGGCGAGGCCACGACAGTGAATAACAGCGCGACCGTGCTGCTCCGCGTCACTGAACGGCCGGTGCGGGCGCTGCTCCTGGAAGGAAAACCATATTGGGACGGCAAGTTCCTCGTGCGCACGCTCGCCGCGGACCCGGCCCTTGACGTCGACGCCCTCGTCCGCGTTTCCGATTCGCGTTTTGTGAAGCGCAGCCTGCGGCTGTCGGGCCGTGCGGCGAAAGCGGTGTTGGATGAAGCGCCCGCAGCGTCGGAACCGTCGGCGGGATCGCGTCCCTGGCAGCGCAGCGAGCTGATGGACGTTATCGACGATCCATTTGCATTTCTGGAAGGGCCGGACGGATTGGCGTCGTGCCAGGTAGTGATTCTCGGCCGCGACGCGGATGTCTTTCTGAACGACCGCTTCGTCGAGCGGTTGCGGACGTGGATTTCGCGTGACGGCGGTTCGCTGGTCTGCTTCCGCGGGATGCCGGTCTCCAGCACGAGCGAGCATTTTTCGCGGTTCTTGCCGGTGCGCTGGTCGCCCGTCCGCGAGACGCGGTTCCGGCCGCGGCTCACCGAGCGGGGCATGGAATCCGACTGGCTGACATCGGGGGGCGACGTCAGCCTCGAACGGTTGCCGTCGCTCGCCGCGGCGTCGACGCAGGAGCGTCTCAAGCCGTTGTCGGTCGTGCTGGCGACGTCGGACAAAGACCAGGCCGCGTCGGTCTTCACGTATCAGCCGTACGGGACCGGCCGCGTTGTCGCGCTGGAAGGGGCCGGCATGTGGCGATGGGCGTTTCTCGCGCCGCAGTATCAATCGCACGATGAGGTTTACGCCGGCTTGTGGCAGAGCTTGTTGCGGTGGCTCGTCTCCGCGGTGGGGTTGATTCCCGGCCAGCACGCCGCGCTGCGGACCGATCAGGTGAATTACGTCGTCGGCGACGCGGTGACGGCGTTCGTGCTGCTCCGCGAAGACCGCCGCGGAGCGGACGGCCCGAAAGTGGAACTGTTCGCAGGAGACATCGAGAAGGGCGAGACGCTGTCGTCGTCACCGGTCGGCGACGAACCGGGCGTCTATCGCGTGGCGCTCGGCGCGTTGCCGGAAGGACGCTATCGGCTGCGGATGCTCGACGACACGCCTGCCGCCGGCGACGAGGCCGCGGCGGCATTCGACGTGCGGCCGAACTTCCGCGAACAACTCGACGTGCAGGCCCGCCCCGACCTCTTGACCTACATTGCCGCGGAAACCGGCGGCACGGTATTGTCGGCGGAAACGGCCTCGCGCGTCGGCCAGGAATTTGAAACGCACCTGGCCCGCAGCCGCGCGGTCGAAGTGCGGCGCTTGACGGCATGGGACCGGTGGTGGGTGCTGACAGGAATTCTGACGATGTGGGGCGCCGCGTGGGGACTGCGCCGCTCCGCCGGGTTGGTTTGAGACAAAGGACGCGCGATGGCGAATCATCCTTTGACGACGGCCTTGAATCGACTCCGGCAGCGCGTGCTGGCCGTCGGCGGCACGGCGGGCGTGTTGTGGATGCTCGTCGGGGCGATGCTTTGTCTGGCGCTCGGCGTGTGGCTCGATCTGTTGTTCGATCTGTCTCCGCAATGGCGTCTGGCGATTTTGATTTCCGCCGGCGTAGCCGCCTGCGCGTTGCTGATGTATCAACTGCAACTGGTCTTCGCAGACGGTCACGCCTCGACGCTGGCCCGGCGGCTCGATGCGGCGGCGGGCACTGGCGGACAGATTCTGTGCGGCGTTGATCTCCTCGCGGCGCAATCGATGGCTGCTCATTCGCTCCAGCCGGAATTGACGGCGGGGCTGGCGTCGCTCGCCGTGAACCGCGCGGCGAATCTCGCTTCCGGAATTCCCAGCCGCAACGTCGTCTCGGCGCAGCCTCTGCGGCGCTCGGCGGCGGCGCTCGTTGGACTGGCATTGCTCGGCACGCTGGCTGCGTGGCTCATGCCGCGGTTGGCGGCGACGGAATGGAACCGGTTCCTCGATCCGTTCGGCGATCATCCGCCGTTCTCCACGGTCGAGTTCCAGATCGAACCCGGCGACACGCAGATCGTTTACGGCTCCGGCCTGGAAATCCGCGCAACTGCGGTCGGCGGCAGGGTCGACAACGTCGAACTCGTGCTGCAACCGGCTGACGGCTCCGCGGAAGACGTCTTGCCGATGTTCCCCGAACCGGGAGGACCGTGGCGGGCGACGATCGCCAATCTGGTGCAGCCGCTCGATTATTCGGTCCGTTCCCGCGGCGTTCGCAGCCGCAAGTTCCGCGTGGACTTGATCACCGTGCCGCGAATTGAAGACGTGACGTTCCAGATCACGCCGCCGGCGTACACGCGAATTGCCGCGACCGAAGGTCCGTTGCCGGTCGGAGGACTCGCCGGTTTGCCGGGGACGAAAGTTCGGGCGGCGGCTCTCAGCAATCGGCCGCTGTCGGGCGGAACGCTGTCCTATTTCACCGCTGCGGGGCAAAACGATGTCGTGTTGAAACCCGGCGACGCCGCCGACACGGCGACGGGGGAATTCACCCTCGCCGCGGCGGGCCGCATCGAGATTCACGTCGCGGACGTCGACCGGCAATCGTCGACGTCGCCGTTCACCGCGGCGGTGACGCTCCTCGCCGATGAGCGGCCGTTCGTGCGGCTGTTGGAACCGCGGCCCGTATCGTTCGCCGTGCCGACCGCCGTCATGCCCGTCGTGATTGCGGCGGAGGACGATTACGGCATCTCGCGGCTGCAGTTGTTCCGGAACTTGAACGATTCGACGTTCCTGCCGGCCGACTTGCCGCTGCCAGCCGCGACGGCGCGTACGGCCTATCAAGTGGTGCCGCTGCCGTTGGGGGAATACCGCGTCGAGCCGGGCGATGAGATCAAGCTGTTCGCCCGCGTGGAGGACAACGATCCGAGCGTCGCCGCGACCGACGGTGAGCAGCGCGCCGCCGGCAAAGGCTCCGAGAGCGCCGTGGTGACGATCCGCATCATCTCGCAAGAGGAGTTCGACCAGTTGCGGCAGACCCGCGAAGGGCTGGAAGCGCTGTTGTCGAAGTATCAGCAGGTTCGCCGGCGGTTGGAATCGGTCGCGGAGGAACTGGAGCAACTCGGAAAGGAAACGTCGGACCAGCCGAACGAGGAAGCGGCCTCGGAAGAGCTGCGCCGCGAATTGCAAAAGCTGGCCGAGAAGATGGAGCAGGAAGCCGACGCGCTGCGCAAGCTGCGCGAGGAGCGGCAAAACTTCAAACTCGATGAAGAGCTGGCGAAGGAACTGCAGCGGCAGGAAGAAGCGCTCCAGCGGCTCGCAAAGCAGACCGAGGCCCTCGCCGGCAACGCGCAGGCGAGGAACGAGGACTTGAAACGCGAACTTGAGCGGATGCGGAACGAACTCGCCGGTGAACGCGAGCGGCTCGATCAGGAAATGTCACAGCCGCTGGAAAAGCTCGCCCAGATTTTTCCGCTCAAACAGGACGAAGCGAAGTTTGTGCAGTTATACGAACGGCAGCGCGACCTGGCGAACCGGCTGGCGTCGCTCAAGGACCAGGAGCGGGCCGACGATCCGGCGCTCAAGGCCCGCATGCGCGATCTGGAAGCGGAGCAGCGGCAGCTTCACGCCGCGCTTGAGGAGTTGATCTCCGACATCGAGGACCACGTGGCGCAGTTGCCGGACGACGAGGAACTCGACAACTTGCGTGAATCGGCGGCGAAGTTCGCGAAAGAGCTGCGGGAGAGCGGGGCCGTCGACGCCATGTCGGAGGCCGAAACAGGCCTGGCGGAGTTTTCGGGGCAACGCGGCCACGACGGGGCGAAGGCCGCCGCTGACATTCTCGAAAAATTTCTCGGTCAATGCGAAGGAATGGGCAACGAAGCCGGTATGTGTCTCCGTTTCCAGCCCGGCATGAACAGCGCCTTGCAGCAGACGATGAATCAATTGCTGCAGAACATGGGCCTCGGCCAGGGGATGGGAGGCGGACAAGGAGGGTACAGCACGCGCCAGAGCACGATGGACAACGTCGGACTCTACGGCAATTCGCCGGCGCTCGGCGATGCCGCGCGGCAGGGAAACGGCAACCGCACCCAAGACCGCGCCGGCCGCAACCGGGGCCAGGGAGGCGGAGTTGACGGCGAAACCACTGATGCCGGCCGATCGTTGGATGAACCACTCCGTCCGGCCGGCGGCGCGGAAGCCGCTGTGCCGCTGCGTTACCGCCGCCAGGTGGGCCGCTATTTCCAGCGTATCGCGGATGAAGTGGGAGACCGTTAATCATGATTTGGAACTTGGTTGGGTGGCCGGGGCTGGAGCCGCTTTGGGCGAAGCCCCGGTCTGCGGGAAATCACCGGGGCTTCCTCCCGTTGGTCGTCCAGCCCCGGCCACCCATCGTTCGTAGGAATTTCTTATGAAACAACGACTCGCTTTTTTTCGACCGGCGAAGTATCTCGTTGCTGCCGCGATGGTGTGCGTCGTCGGCGTGGCCCTGCGCGGCATCGCCCAGAACGCGACGCCGAAGAGCTCGAGCGCCGCGGCGACGACGGAAGTCGCCGCTTCCTCCGCTGTGCCGGAGCCGAAGCATCTCGGCGGCGAGCCGGAAAGCGTCGTACAGGTGGCGAACCTGATCTACGCCGGCGTGAAGAGCAGCCACTGTTTTTCGGACCACTTCCTGATCACGGCGGAGAAGGAATCGGCGATCTCGACCAGCCGTCGGTTCCACGCCGTCAAACTGAGTTCGGAGGACCTGTTCGGCTTTCCGATGGTCATCATGACGGGGGAAGGCTCGTTCGACCTGACCGAGCCGGAACGGGCCAACCTGCGGAAGTTCGTCGAACGCGGCGGGCTGCTGCTGGCGTCGGCCGGCTGTTCGTCGCACGAATGGGACCGCTCGTTCCGCAAGGAGATGGCCGCCGTCTTCGCGCAGGAGCCGCTCGTTCCCGTCGGCATGGATCACCCGCTGTTCCGCACCGTGTACGACATCACGGAACTGAAGGCGAAGCACGGCACGCCGCATCCCGTTGAAGGCATCCGCCTCGACGGCCGGCTGGGCGTCATCTATTCGCAGGACGGCTTGAACGACACCGCTCACACGCACGGCTGCTGTTGCTGCGGCGGGAATGAGATCACGAACTGCGTGCAGGTGAACGTCAACATTCTGGCGTATGCCCTGTTGTATTGAGTTTCCATGCTCCCAAACGCGCTCCGCCGATTCGCATTCCTCGCCGCGATTCTGATCACGGCCGGAGCGGCGGCGTTCGTGTTCGTGCAGGGGACGGGGCGTTCTCCCGTTTCGTCCGCGCCGCCGCGCGAATTGGCGCTGATCGTCAGCGGCGATACGGCGGGCTGGATCGTTCCGTGCGGCTGCACGTCGAACCAGTCGGGCGGCCTGTTGCGCCGCGGCACGTTCATCGCTCAGGAAAAAGAACAGGGGGATGTCATTGTCGTAGATGCCGGCGGCGCGGCGGCGGGCACATCGGAGTACGACCGCCTCAAGTTCGAGGCGATCCTGCAGGGCGAAAAGATTCTCGGCACGAGCGTCCACAATCTTGGCGGCCCGGAATTGGCGCTGGGTGCGGACTATCTGCGGAAAACGTCGCAAACGCTCGGCGTCGAGTTTCTATCAAGCAACGTCCGCGATGCCGCCGGCGCACCGCTCGGCGTGGAATACAAATTGATCGAAGCCGCCGGCCGCAAGATTCTGTTGGTAGGCGTCGTCTCGCAGCGCTGCGCCGCGGAGGGAATTCTGATCACCGAGCCGCGAGAAGCCATTCTGTCCGTGCTGCGCACGCAGCCGAAATCGCCGGACGCCGTCGTCGTGCTGGCCTATGTTCCCGAAACGGAGCTGCGCGAGCTGGCGGCGGCGCTGCCGGAAGTGCATGCGGTCATCGGCGGGCCGACGGGGCAAAGTCTCGCTCCGACGAAGATCGGCCCGGTCTGGCTGGCGTCGGCGACGAACAAGGGCAAGTTTCTCATCCGCTTCCGCTGGAAACCCGACGCGACGGCGTCCGACTGGGAAGGCGATGTGATCGAGCTGACCGACCGCTTCGCTGATGACACGGCGCAGATGGACAATGTCCGAATGTTTCGCCAACGCTTGGAGAGCCGCGACCTGCCGGCAGCGGAGACCGGATTCGTGGCGGCTTGGACCGCGGAACGGCAGGATGACCCGCTGTTTGCCGGGTCGCACAGCTGCCAATCGTGCCACGAGACGGAGTTCGCGAGTTGGCAGACGTCGCCGCACGCGCACGCCTGGAAAACATTGACGAACCAGGGAGCGCAGGTGGACGCGTATTGCCAGCAGTGCCACACGACGGGCTTCGGCCTCGCGGGCGGGTTCGTTTCGGCGAAGCGCAGCGTGGATCGGGTCGACGTCGGTTGCGAAAGCTGCCACGGCCCGTCGCTGGCACACGTCCAGCAGCCGGAACTTCACACGCCGTTCGCCGCGCACGATCAATGCATGCGCTGCCACGATCGCGAGAACAGCCCGCAGTTCGACGCGCCGGCGTATTGGGCGCGAATTCAACACGGCGGGAAACTGGGGAAGTGAGGTGCGCCGATGCATGCGAGGGAAAGTTGGGCTTCAGTTCACACGGCGGGCTTACGCCGCGCCGCTCGCCTGTGCATGGTGTTTGGTCTGATCACGGCTGCGCACGGCGAGGATTCCGCTCCGGCGAACAAGACCGGTGTCGCTCAGCCCAAGCCTGTCGCCTGGATCGACTCCTGGGACAAAGGCCTCGTCCGGGCGAGACAGAATCGCCGGCCGATTCTGGTCCGCATCGAAGGAGCCGATTGCCCGCATTGCCGGAGGATGGCGCTGGAGATCGAACAGCCCGACGTGCAGACGGAGCTCAAGCGTTGGACGCTCATTACGCTCGATATCGACGGCGCGCCGGAAGAAGCGCAGCGGCTCGGGGCCGAGAAAATTCCTGCGTTTCGCGTCCTGACGCCGGCCGGCAAACTCGTCGCGGCGTCGGATGGCGTGATCCCCGCGGCTGAGTTCCTCACGTGGCTTAAGCAGCAGCACGACGAAGCCGCCGCCGCGCCAGCGGCCGAGTTGACAGCAGCGGGTGAGCCGGATGACGACGCGGTCGCCGCGCTGATTGAACAATTCCGGCACCGCGACGCCGCCGTCCGCGAGGCGGCAATTCGCCGGCTGCTGCCGTATCCGCACCTGTCCGCGGCGCCGGTTGTGGCGGCGTTTCTCGACGGCGGACTCTCGACGCAGCTTTCGGCGTGGGAACTGCTCCGCGAATGGCAGGCGCCGCTTGACGGACTCGATCCGTGGCGTAAGGAAACATTTGCCGCGGAGAAAACGCAGGCGCTCACCGATTGGGCGGGCGACGTGCAGCCGCCGGAGGAATCGGCCCGGCGCGAACGGCTCACCACCCGCGAACTCGCGGAGGCGAAGGAACTTCTCCAGCGGCTGGCGACGTCGACGGCGTCGGAGGCCGCGGCGATTCGCGAGCGCTTGGCCCGCTACGGCGCTCCCGTCTTGCCGCTGGCCTACGAACAGTTGCAGACCGCCGCGACCGACGAGCTGCGCGAGCGGCTGACGGCGGTGCGCTACCGCCTGGTCGCGGACGATGCGCTCGTGCTCCACTGGCCGGGGGGCATCGACCGGCTGGCGGCGACGGAGGCCGCGCTGCGGGAAGAGGCCGCCGACGAGCTTGCCCGCCGCGCGTCGCCCGCCGACGAGCGGCTGTTGTTGGAGCTGTTCAGCGACACGTCGCCGCTCGTCCGCGAGATCAGCCTGCGGGCGCTCAAGGAACTCGGCGGCGAAAGCGTGCAAAGCGCGTTGCTGCGTCTGCTCGCCGATCCCGAACCGAATGTCCGCGCGGCTGTATTAAAGCAATTG
>CAZDGB010000163.1:0-11603 GCA_964504645.1 uncultured Planctomycetaceae bacterium
GAATTCATGCCGCGGCACCGTCCGCATCGCCTGCAACACGCGAGGATTCTTGACCCCTTCGCGTTCGATGTAGTCGCGCACCATGCGGACGCGGGCGTCGCGGTAAGCGTCCTTGTCGGCCGCCAGCGCCGTCGTCACAACGAGAGCCATCAACGCGAAGTGAAAAGTCGCGACGATTCGCTTGCGCTTCGCGGCGCATGCCGCCCCCGCACATCCGCTTTCATTTCGCATGTTGCATTGTCTCCATTCCGATCCCTCGCTGCCGTTCATGGCTCACCCGGAGTATACTGCATTTCTCGGCAAGGACTTTAGACCAATTTCCAGGCGGCGAAGTATGCGGTTCACGAAAATGCACGGGTTGGGGAATGATTACGTTTACGTGAACTGCTTCGCGGAAGCGGTTCCCGCCGACCCGGCCCAGACGGCGATCGCGGTGAGCGACCGGCATTTCGGGATCGGCGGCGACGGGTTGATTCTCATCTGCCCCTCCGAACGGGCCGACGCCCGCATGCGGATGTTCAACGCCGACGGCAGCGAATCCGAAATGTGCGGCAACGGCGTGCGCTGCGTCGCGAAATACGTCTACGACCACGGCATCGCGAAGAAGCCGGAACTCAAAATCGAAACCGGCCGCGGCGTCCTCACGCTGCAAATGACGGCGGGCAAAGACGGCAAGGCGGAAAAAGTCCGCGTCGACATGGGGACGCCGATTCTGGAAGCCGCGAAGATCCCGACAACGTTTTCCGGCGAACGCGTCGTCAACGTGCCGGTCTCGCCCGAGCTGATCGACCCGAACGCGGCCTGGGTGAAGTCGTGCGGCGTCGAATTGAAAATGACGTGCGTCTCGATGGGCAATCCGCACGTCACGATCTACTGCGCGGACGTCGCCAAGATTCCGTTAGAAACTATCGGCCCCGTGCTGGAAAACGCGCCGATTTTCCCCCGGCGAATCAACGTCCATTTCGTGCAGGTCGTCTCGCCGCAGGAAGTCATCATGCGGACCTGGGAGCGCGGCAGCGGCATCACGATGGCGTGCGGGACCGGCGCGTGTGGCGTCGCGGTGGCGGGCGTGTTGACTGGCAAGACGGGCCGCAAGATTCTGGCTCATCTGCCCGGCGGCGACCTGGAACTCGAATGGCCGAGCGATGCGAGTTCCGTCTTCATGACCGGCCCCGCGACCGAAGTCTTCAGCGGCGAGTGGCACTCCGCGCGGGGCGTGTGAACCCGCCGCGCTCCCGTGGAGATTTCAATTCCGACCGGATTGTCAAAGAGCGCGGGACGAACGAATCGCCCCTCATCCCACCGGTCGATGTTGCGCAACAAAGTGTTTGCAAACAGGCGTTCGGACGGAGGCCGCTCGGCGTCGGTTATTGACGCTTAGCTGACGCTTAATGACGCCTTCGTGTCGCTTAACTGACGCTTATTGTCGCTTGGCGTGACATTACCAGCGTCGCATCAGCGGATCGTGATGCATGTTTGGTTGCCCACGCAACGCAGAAAGACCGTAACGACAGCGCAGGTTGGGGAGACTTCGTTCACAAACAGTTTGTTGCGCAACCGTCGGAGGGAATGGGCCACGACGCGTCCTGAGACCCGTTCAGCAAGTTACTTGCCGCCGTTGCGCCACCAGCGGCAGTGGCCCTCTTCGGAACCGCAGGCGATGTCGAGTTTGCCGTCGCCATCGAGGTCCATGACGATGATCGTGCACGGGCTGGCATAGTCCTTGAAGGCATGGCGTTTCCATTCGGCCTTGGGATCGCCGCTGTTCTCGAACCAGCAGAGTTGGCCCGGTCTCGTACCGCCGCCGCTGCAGCCGGACGCGATCACGTCCAAATCTCCGTCGCCGTCGAGATCGCCCGTCACGGCTTCGAATCCATAGGCGACGTCGCCGAGCAAGTGCTTCTTCCAGCCGAGGCCGGAATTCGTCGGGCCGAGGTTTTCGTACCACGCTGCCTGGTTGGAGTTCTTGTCGTTCACATTGCCGCGCATGCCGCTGGCCATGACGACATCGAGATCGCCGTCGCCGTCGAGGTCGACCGGATGGCCATGCGTCGGCGTGAGGGTCTTGTTGTCGATGACGTGCCGGCGGAACATCTTCTCGCCCGGCTGTCCGGTGTGCTCGTACCAGACGACGTGATGTCCGTATGTGCCAGTGCCGAGCAAATCGAGCTTGCCGTCGCGGTTGAAGTCGACGGCGGCGATCGTGCGGGTGTTGGCGATCTCCGGAGCCTTGTCGAACTGATATTGCTTCCACGGCTTCGCGACGGCGTCCTTGCCGGGATTCTCGAACCATGAGAAACAGTCACCGGTATACGCCGACGCCGCGACGTCGAGGTCGCCGTCCTGATCGAGGTCGGCGAGTTCCACGTCATAAGACCGCATGAACTCCTTGGAGATCACGTGACGTTTCCAGGACTTCGGATCTTGTGGCGACTCTCCCTGCTCGAACCACAAGACGTGTCCGATCTTGTTGAGGACGATCACCACGTCGAGTTTGCCGTCGCCGTTGATGTCGCCCCAATCGTGGCGTTCGAGATAGCCCGGATCGTTCTCGCCGATGACGTGCAGCGTGAGCCCGCCCTTGCCGTCGTTCTCGTGCCACAGGAGATTGTTGACGCGGGCGTCCGCCGTGGTGAGATCAAGATCGCCGTCGGCATCGACGTCGACCGCCGTCAGCCCGTAGACATATTGTCCGCCGTCCCAGACGCTGCGTTCCTCGAACTTCATCCCGCCGCTGGTAAACGTCGCGAGCACCGGTTGCTCGGCGGCTGCGGAAGCGATCAAGCCGAGAACACCGAGACATCCGCCGAGGAAAGAACGCAAGGTGACGAGCATGGTGAAACCTTTCGCGAAGGATGCGAAGCGCATTCGCGTGCATTAGAGCAATCGCGCTTCGCATCGCCAAGCCGGCAGATGTTCGACTTTCCGAGCGGGGGGCGTCAGGCCCCTGATTGTGCGTGCTATTGCCACAGACGCCGCTTTCAGGGGCCTGACGGCCCCCGCTCGGAAATCGGGAAGACCTCGCCGCGTCGTCGTGCAGGCGGTCGGGGCAGTCGCTATACTCATCGACGTCTGTTTACGCGAACTGATTCCGGCTCGATGAGGATCGACCATGCGCTGTTCTACAACCGCAATTTTGATGATGACAGTTCTCGGCGGGATGGCTGCCGCCGCTGATCCGAAAATCTTCGTCGGCCACGCCGATCCGGCTTACGCGGCGATCTTCACGCCCGACGGATCGAAGCTGATCACGGCGAGCTTCGACAAGACGCTTAAGCTGTGGGACGTCCAATCGCAGCAGGTGCTGCGGACCTGGTCGGGCCACACAGGTCTCGTGTTGTGCGCTGCGTTGTCCAAAGACGGCACGCGGCTGGCGTCGGGATCGCTCGACAACTCGATCCGCCTTTGGGATTACCCGATCAGCACGGCGGTCTTCACGCTGCCGGCCCATCAAGGCGCGGCGAGCTTGTCCCTCTCCGCCGACGGGTTGCAGTTCGTCACGGGCGGAGCCGACAAGATCGTCAAAATTTGGAACTCAGCGGATCGGCAACTGGTGAAGGAAATCGCCAATCTTCCGCAGCCGGTGGCGCGGGTCGCCTTCCGCGGCGACAAGGGGCAGATCGCCACGGCCGACGCGACGGGCATCGTCCGTTTCTACAACGCCGCCGACGGAGCGCCGCAGGGCGTGATCGGGGCGCATCCGGGGGAAATCACCGGGCTGGAATTTGCGGCGACCAATGGTTTCCTGATGACGTCCGGCGCCGACGGCTACGTGCGACGCTGGCCCGTGCAGTTGACGCCGGCGCGACAATCGCCCGGCCACACCGAAGCCATCACCGCCGTGAAAGTGAACGCGAACAATCAGGTCTATGCGAGCGCCTCGGTCGACAAGACGGTGCGATTGTGGCAACTCGCCGACGGCAAAGCCGTGCGGACGTTCGACGGCCACACGCAGAAAGTAAATACGCTCGCCTTCCGATTCGACGGGGCGTGGATCGGCACCGGCGGCGATGAGAAAATCGCGAGAGTCTACGACGTGAACGCCGGCACGCTGGTGAAAGCGATGCCCGAACAGGCCGGCGCAATTACGGCGGTGGCATTCCATCCGAACAACACGGAACTCGCCTCCGCGGATGCGACCGGCGCGATCAAAATCTGGAACATCGCTGAGGCGAAGGAAATCCGCACGCTCGCCGGACATCCGGGCGGAACGCACGGCTTGGCGTACACACCCAACGGCGCGCAACTGATTTCCTGCGGACAGGACAAGAAGGTGACCGTCTGGAACGCCGCGGATGGAGCGGTGATTCGGCAGATCGACGCCGTCGATGTGCCGCGAGGATTGGCGATTTCGTGGGATTCCGCGCAAGTCGCCGCGGGGAGCGATGACAAGCAGTTGCGGATCTGGAACATCGCCGATGGCGCGGTCGTGCATGCGTTCCTCGGCCATGCGGACAAAATCACGTCGGTCGAGTTCAGCCGCGACAATCAGAAGCTCGTTTCGTCGAGCCTCGACGGCACGGTCCGCGTCTGGAGTCCCGTGATGAAGCGGCCGTTGCAGCACTTCATCGCCGCCAACGGCGGCGGGGCGATTCACTCCGTCGGCTTCGCGCCGGATCATCTCACGGTGGCTTACGGCGGCGCGGACAAAACGGTGTATGTGGACGCGGTCTCCGTGCAGTTGTCGCATCCGGCGGACGACAAGAAAGTGCATGCTCTCGCCATTCATCCGAATGCGTCGCAGCATTTCACGGCGGGGGAAGACGGCCAGATCAAGTATTGGGACGCGAACGGCGGTCCGATCCGGGCGTTCGCCGGGCATCAAGGGCCGGCCCGCTCGGTCGCCGTCAATCCGAACCAGCAGCAGATCGCCAGCGGCGGCAGCGACAAGAAATTGATTCTGTGGAACATCAACGACCCAGCCAAACCGCAGTACGTCATCACGACGCCGTCGGAAGTCGTGCAGATCGCTTACAGCAAGGACCAGAAAAAGCTGCTCGCCGCGGGAAGCGACAATCTGATTCGCGGTTACACGCCAGAGTTGCCGAACCCGCCGCCGGCTCAACCGCCGTCGCAGGACCCGATCCAGGTGACCGACGGCCATCCCGCCGCCGTGACGAGTTTGGCGTTCCTCGCCGACAATCGCATCGCCCTCAGTGCCGGCGCGGATGGCACCGTGAAGGGGTGGACGACGGCGCTCGGCGCGGCGACGGCGACGCTGGCCGGACACGCTTCGCAGGTCTACTCCGTCGCCGTGCATCCGGCGAAGCCGCTGCTCGCCTCGGCGTCGAACGACAAGACGGTCAAGTTCTGGAATCTCGAAAACAACCAGGCGACGATCACCACGCCGGCACAAGGCGGCGCGATCTACACGTGCCTCTTCACTGCGGACGGGCAATTCCTGCTGACGTGCGGCGCCGACAAATCGGTGCGGCTCTACAAATCGGACGACGGCACGCAGGTCCGGCAATACGCCGGGGCCGAGGACGCGCTCTACACTGTGGCGCTCAGTCCGAACGGCCAGTCGGTCGCCGCGGCGGGGTTGCAGCGAAAGATTTTCCTGTGGGACTTCAGCAGCGGGCAGCTCTCGAAGACCCTCGCCGGGCACAAGGACGACATCTACCGCGTCGATTTCAATCCGGCGGGGACGCGGCTGTTGTCGGTCGGTTACGCGGGGAATCTGCACATCTGGGACCCGGCGAAGGATGCTCCGATCTTCAGCATGAAGCTGCCGGCCATCGCGTACTCGGCGGCGTACTCGCCCACGGGGAAGCAATTCATCGCGCTGACGAACGACGGGAAAATCTATCTGTATGATGTTCCGCCTGAGGCGCAATAAGCGACGATAACGCTCTTCGCTTGCGCGTCAACGAGAGAACAACCAAGGAGAACGTTTCGTGTTTATCGGGTATGTCAGCGACGAACGATTCGTCGCGTTGGCGGATGTGTTGCTGGAGTTTCAACAGGATGGGAAAACGGTCGAGATCGTCCGCTCGACGCCGCGCGGGGCGGTGAACGCCGACATCCCGCCGGGGGAATATCGCGTCACGCTGGTGAAAGATGGTTTCGGCTCGAAAAGCGTGACGATGAAGGCCGACGGCAAGACGCCGTATCAGTTCCGGCTGCTGTCGGACTGCATTCTCGGCTACGTCTGGCCGCGGGCCGTGAAGACGGGCGAACGGTCCGAATTCCGCGTCCACTCGACCGAACCGTACCGGCTCAGCCTGTGGCGCTACGGTTGGAAGCGCGAGTTCGTCAAGCTGCTCGGCTGGTTCGATGAGCATGGCCCGCGGGCCGTGATGCAGATCACCCCCGACGGCGATTACACGCAGACGGGTGTCGGCTGGAACAAGATCGGCTACGGCAGCGCGCATCACACGCAGTTCGTCACCGGGCCGGAGAAATCGGGACTGTATTATCTCCACGCGAAGGGGGAGACCTCCGGCGAGTTCTTTTCGTTCCCGTGGATCGTCGCTCCGGAAAAGCCGACGGCCCCCATCGCCGTGCTGGCCTCGACGAACACCTGGCTGGCCTACAACAACTTCGGCGGCCGCAGCAACTACATCAACGCCCATCAACTGCCGCCCGAACCGTGTGTGAACGCGCGGCAGGATTTGATTCGCTACACGCACGCCGGCTCGTTCAACGTCTGGGGTTTCCAGGATGACGAATATCTGCCGCTGTCGTTCGAGCGGCCCGAGCCGGGGAACATCGTCCGCGAACACGAAGAGGTGACCGACCCGATCACCGGCCGCTTGCCGTGCGGCATGGCCCCGGCGGAATGGCGCTTGCTCGGCTGGATGGAGCGAGAAGGCTTCGCCTACGACTATTACTCCGAAGGCCAGTTGCACGACGGGACGCTGAACCTCGACGCCTACAAGATTCTGATCATCAGCATCCATCCGGAGTATTGGTCGCGGCAGATGTATCAGAAGGTGAAGGACTGGGTCTACAACCGCGGCGGCAAGCTGATGTATCTCGGCGGCAACGGGCTGAACTGCGAAGTCGACTTCCTCGACGGCGACCGCATGCGGTTCAAGACGTTCCTGCAGCCGACGTCGGGCGGAGCGCTCGGCATGCCCGATCCGAACAATCCCGACGTCTACCTCGAAAGCCGCATGCACCGCACGCTGGAGTCCGAGGCGAATTTGCTCGGCGTCGTCTGCACCGAGACCGGCATCATGACCGCCGCGCCGTACAAGGTGATTAAATCCGACCACTGGATCTTCGCTGGGACCGGCTTCAAGAACGGCGACATCTTCGGCGAACACAGCCTGCAGGAGCGGATCAACGGCGGCGCGTCGGGCCACGAGACCGACAAGATGAGCAAAAGCTCGCCGCCGGGAACCGTGCTGCTTGCCAAGGGAACGAACATCGAAGACGGCGGCGCGGAGATCGTGCACTATAAGACGAAATCCGGCGGCGAGGTCTTTTCGGTCGGCTCGATCACCTGGGTTCCGTGCCTGTTGGTCGACGACGGCGTCTCGCGGGTGACGTCGAACGTGATCACGCGGTTTCTGGGATAATCTTCAAAGCCGCGGATGGCATCCGCGGTTTTCTTATCCGCGTCGCCCACACACGAAAACCCGCGGTTGCCAACCGCGGCTTTGAAAAAACAAAATGACGCAACGATCGTTGCTCCAGGAAATCACCCGCGTCGAATCCAACTCTCGCGCCGCCGAGACGCTGCTCGTTTGGCCCGTCGGGGCGCTCGAGCAGCACGGCCCACATTTGCCGGTTGGGACGGATGACTATCAGGTCGAGGCGTTGACCCGCGCCGCGGCGACACAGGCCTCCGGGAAAATCCCCGTGCTCGTCGCGCCGACGTTGCCGTTCGGGTCGTCGCAGCATCACATTCCGTTCGGCGGGACGATGTCGCTCGGCACGGAAACGTACTACCGCGTGCTGGTCGATCTGCTGGAATCGCTGATTCAAGGGGGTTATCGCAAATTCTTCATCGTCAACGGCCACGGCGGCAATCATGAACTGGTGCAGCTTGCCGCGCGGGATCTGGGGCTGAAACATCCGGTCAGCATCGGCGCGGCGTCGTTCTGGACAGTGGCGTGGGACGCGCTGGTCGCGCTCGACGCCCACAAACCGGGCCGCCTGCCGGGGCACGCGGGGTTCTTCGAGACGTCGCTCATGCTGCATCTGCACGGCGAGCTGATCGACAAAAAAAAGTTGCCGCACCGGGACAACGTCGCAAGCACCGACCCGCGCGCCTGGATGCGCACGTTCCGGGCCGAGCATCACGGCTCGTGGCAAGCGATCGACGGCTACAGCGACAGCCCCGACCGCGCCGACGCGGAGTTGGGAAAGCAGTATTTCGCGGCGATTGTCGAGACGCTGTCTGCCGCGATGATCGAGTTTTACGGACAATGTGCTCCACGTTAGCGACGCTTCGCAGAAGCGTCGTAATTTTTATGTCAACAACGCTTCTGCGAAGCGTCGCTCAAGAGACACTCATGAAAATCACCCACGTTGAAGCCATTCCCGTGCAGATTCCCGTCAAGCCGGCGCGGCACATGGTCACGTCGCTCGGCTGGCATCGGGAATCAAAATATGTCCTCGTCCGCGTCGGGACCGATGCTGGCATCGAAGGGGTCGGCGAGGCGACCGTGATGCCGATCTGGTCCGGCGAAACGGTCTGGGGTTGCCTGGCGATGATCGAGCACATTCTCGGCCCGGCGGTAGTCGGCGCCGATCCGACCGACATCGCCGGTCTCGATTATCGCATGGACCGCGGCACGCATCACAACTGGTTTGCGAAGTCGGCCATCGAGATGGCGTGCTGGGACATCGCCGGCAAGGCGGCGAACAAGCCGGTGTACGAATTGCTGGGCGGCGCGGTGCGTCCGCTGACGATCCGCTGCCGGTTCTCGATGGGAGCGTACGAACCGGACCGCGCCCGGGCCCGGGCGCTGGAATTGGTGAGCGAAGGCTTCACGACGATCAAGGTCAAAGTCGGCGGGCCGGCGGAGAAGGACATCGAACGGGTCCGCACCGTGCGGGAGGCGATCGGCCCGAAGCTCGCGCTGACGATCGACGCCAACTGCGGCTGGGACGCCGACACGGCGATTCACTGCGTCAATGCGCTCAAAGACTGCAACATCGCGCTCGACGAGCAGCCGACGCCCGACGGCGATTATGCGGCCATCGCCCGCGTCAAGAAAGAAACGACGCCCCCGGTGATGGCCGACGACATGTGCTTCGACCTGATCCATGCGAAGGAACTCGTCCGCAACAACGCCTGCGATTTGATCAGCGTCTATCCCGGCAAGAACGGCGGGATCCGCAAATCGAAGGAGATCGTCGAGTTCGCCGCGAAGCACGGCGTCAAATGCAGCATCGGGTCGAACCTCGAATGGGACCTCGGCACCGCCGCGATGGGACATCTCGTCGTCGCCTGCCAAAACATTTGCGTCGAGGAATTCCCCGGCGACATGCTCGGCCCGGAGTACCACGAAGTCCGCATCGCCAGAGAGCCGCTGAAAATCGACGGCCCGCTCGTCACCCTGAGCGATCGGCCCGGTTTGGGCATCGACGTCGACTGGGACGTGGTAAAGGCGCACCGGTTGTCGTTGTGAGCTGAGAAGCGCGTTAAGGTCTTGATTGGTCGAGTGTTTCGGTCTAGATTCCAGTCAGGAGAACATATGCGCACAATCGGCAGCTACGAACTCGAGAAGCAACTCACGGAAGTCCTTGACGCCGTGGAACACGGACAAACCGTGATCGTGACGCGGCACGGCAAACCTATCGCCCGCATTACTCCAGACGAGGTAACCGCGGGCAACAATGTCAGCCAGGCGGTGCAAGCTCTGCGGACATTTCCGCGGACCAGGTTGCCCGAAGGCGTTACGATTCGCAGCCTGATCGAAGAAGGCCGGCGATGATGCTGATTGCCGATGTTTCGATCGTGCTGGCGTGGCTCTACGAGGAATCGCAGACTTCGCAAGCGCTCGATGTGTTGCCCTTGATTGAAACGAACGGCTTGCTCGTTCCCGCCCTGTGGTGGACGGAACTGGAAAATGGACTAGTCATAGGCGAACGCCGGGCGCGGAACACGACGGACCAGTCCGCCGCGTTCCTGGAGATCGTCCGCTCCCTGCCGATCCGCACGGACGACATGCCGCCGCACCAGACGTGCGATCGCATTCTGGCGATTGCGCGGCAGCATCAATTGACCGCATATGATGCGACGTACGTGGAACTGGCCGTCAGGGAATCAGCCGCGTTGGCAACATTCGATACTGCGATTCGTCGTTGCGCACCGCAGCTTGGTCTATCGATTCTTCCCGATGCCGCCTGAATCGGCGCGGACGTTGCTATAGCTGTCATTGAGGCCGCTCGAATGCCATTTTGACGGGATACTGCGCCTGGGCGCAGTGCTCATGACGGAGAACCCTGATGACCGAAACCGCTGAAAAACAACAATTTACGTTCCAGGCCGAGATCGCGCAGCTGCTGCATATTCTGTCGCACTCGCTCTATCAAAATCGCGAGATTGCGCTGCGGGAACTGGTGTCCAACGCCTCCGACGCCCTCAACAAGCT
This sequence comes from uncultured Planctomycetaceae bacterium, assembly GCA_964504645.1. Classification (GTDB taxonomy): domain Bacteria; phylum Planctomycetota; class Planctomycetia; order Planctomycetales; family Planctomycetaceae; genus CAZDGB01. Next base: position 10,554 of record CAZDGB010000163.1, read on the forward strand.
GCGGCATATCCAACTGACCGAAGAAAAATCTCGCGACGACGCGCCGCTTGAAATCACGCTAATTCCCGACAAGGAACAGCGCGTCCTGACGATTCAGGACAACGGCGTCGGACTCACGCACGATGAGCTCGTGCAGAACCTCGGCACCATCGCCCACAGCGGGTCGAAGGAATTCCTCTCCAAACTTGCGGAGAATACCAAGGGCGACCTGTCGCTCATCGGGCAGTTCGGCGTCGGGTTTTATTCGTCGTTCATGCTCGCCGACCGGGTCGAAGTCGTCACGCGGTCGTATCGGGAGGAAACCGGCTGGCGATGGGAATCGGACGGCACGGGCCGCTTCACCGTCGAGCCGGCGGAGGGCGACGTCCCGCGCGGCGCGCAGATTCGGCTGCACCTCAAGGATGGATTCGACGAGTTCCTGGAACCGTACCGGTTGAAAGACGTCGTGCGGCGGTATTCGACGTTCGTGCCGTTCCCGGTGAAGGTCGACGGCGAGCAGGTCAACGAGCAGCGGCCGATTTGGGTCGAGCCGAAATCGCAGGTCACCGAGGAACAATACGACGGCTTCTATCAATGGCTGTCGCATCGCAGCACCGAGAAGCCGCTGTGGCATCTGCACCTCGCGGCCGATTCCCCGCTGCAATTCCAGGCGATTCTGTATTGCCCCGCGACGAACTTCGAATTGCTTGGCTTCGGCCGGATGGAGCATGGCCTGCATCTGTGCGCGAAGCGGATTCTGGTGCAGTCCGACAACCAGGACCTGCTGCCGGACTACCTGCATTTCCTCTACGGCCTCGTCGATTCGGCCGACTTGCCGCTGAACGTCTCCCGCGAGACGCTGCAAGACCACCAGGTGATTCCGAAGTTGAAGAAAGTTCTCACGAAGAAGGTGCTTGACCACCTGGCGACACTCGCCGAGGAGAAAACGGACGACTACCGCAAGTTCTACGACGAATTCGGCACGATCCTGCGGACAGGGGTCGCGTCGGACTTCGAGAACCGCGAAAAGGTGGCGTCGCTCTTGCGGTTCCAGAGCACCTACGGCGACGA
>CAZDGB010000163.1:11613-16553 GCA_964504645.1 uncultured Planctomycetaceae bacterium
TTTCGCTCGACGATTATCTGAAGCGGGCGGCGGAAGGCCAGACGCAGATTTACTATCTCACCGGCCTCAATCGCGAGACGGTGGCGAACCATCCGCGACTGGCCCCATTCCGGCAGCGGAACCTGGAAGTGCTGCTGCTCGTCGATCCCGTCGACGAGTTCGCGCTGGCCCAACTGCGGAGTTACAAAGAGAAGGACTTGATCTCGATCGACTCGGCGGATGTCAAGTTCCCCGAATCGACGAACCCGGCCGACGCGGAAGCGAAAACGGCTCCGAAGAATTTCCCCCGCGTGCTGGAACTCTTCCGCGGCGCCCTCGGCGAATTGGTGCAGGATGTGAAGGAATCGTCGCAGCTCGGCGACGCGCCGGCGTCGCTCGTCAATCCGCAGGGAGGCTACAGCCGGCTGCTGCAGCAGGTGCTCCAGCAGCAGTCGAAGGGTTACGACCTCGCCAAACCGGTGTTCGAAGTCAATCCGCACGCCGGGTTGATTGCGCGGCTGTGCGAACTGGCGAACAACTCCGACAATGACGATTTCCTCCGCGACTGCGGCCGGCAACTGTTCGCGAACGCGCAACTCCTCGACGGCCTGAACGCCGACCCGCAAGCCACCGCCGCACGGATGCTGCGGTTCATGGAGGATCTGGCGAAAACGAAAACGTCGATCATCGTGTGAAGGAAGCCCAGGGATAGCGATCCCTGGGCTCACTTCGGCGACAACGTCACCGTCACGCCGTCGAGGGCGCATTTCGCGCCGAGCGGATCGAACACGGTGCGGAAGAAATCCGCGGCCGAGAGATTGCGGACGTTGAACTGGATCAGCCGGTCGAGATCGACGCCGGCGTCCGACAGTTCCTGGGCGTCGTACTCGAAGACGAGCCCCGACTTTTCGAGTTCTGCCATCAGGTCGCGGGCCGAGACGTCCTTGATCTCGAGTGTGAACTTCCGGCGGCTGAGCGGCACGACGGCGGAATCGGCCGGCGGTTTCTTTTGAGGGACGCGCGGCGCGGAGAGTTCCGCGTGCACTTCCTCCGTCGCCGTGACGAGAATCTCGCTGCCCGCCAAACGGAACTCGGCATCGGGATATTTTTCCCGCCACTCCTCCACCTGCCGCGCCGCGGTTTTGCCGCGCGGCTTGTGCTGCCTTTCGATGGCGACCGTTGCCGGAATCGGGATCAACTCGATTTCGCTCGCTCCCTCGCGCCAGGTCCAGGTCAGATCGAATTGAATCAGCACAAGTGACAGCGCGGCGACGCCGGTCACTTGCGGCAATGTGGCCGCGGCCCAGAGGTCGTGTTCAATGGCCTCCGGGTTGGTGATGCGAAAGTCCCACTCGTTCTGCCAGCGCTCGAGAATCTCGCGCGGCGAATCAGCGTCGCGCCACGAGACGGTCCGCGGCTTCAGCCACAGATGCTGCCGCACTTTCGAAATTGATGCCGGCGGCTCGAAGTTCGCGAGTTCCCCAGACCGATGTACGATGAGCGTTCTGAGCTTTCCGGCCGCTGCCCTAGGCCCAATATAAACGATATTCTCCGGAAAACTGACGCCGCCGGTGAACTGTTCCGCGAGTTTCGGCAGCCTGTCCGCCAGCGATTCGTTGGCGAACTCGCAAGGCCACACGGCATTGGGATCGACGCGGCGGTCGAGCAGGATGGCGACACGTTGCTCGGCCGCGATCGTTCGTAAAACTTCACGCAGTTCGACGCTCTGCCAGTTCGCCGTGAAGGGGTTGCGCAACGCGGTGCGGTAGGGGGCTCCGATCAGAGGGGGGAGCGATTTCTGGTCGGCCGCAATCGTCACGGCGGTCAGTAAAACGAGGAGCATCGCGGCGGAATGGGACACGTCGTGCCTTGTCGTTGGCCCGCAAAGCGCAAGCGGTGGCGAGCGCCATGTGCCGATGCTACCATGAAATTCGCGCCATTCGGAAGTTCGTTCCTCTCGCGAGTCGCCTGCGCCATGCTCCCCATTCACGCCGTTGGCATCGACCTCGGGACCACCTACTCGTGCCTCGCTTACCTGAACGAGCATGGCGAGCCGATCACCATTCCCAACCGCGACGGCGAACTCTCGACGCCGTCTGCCGTGTGGTTTGATGGCGACCAGGTGATCGTCGGCACCGAAGCGCTCCGCCATTCGATCCTGTACCCCGACCGCGTGGTGATGCACGCCAAGCGCTACATGGGCGATCCGTCGCATCGCTGGGTGATTCGCGGCAAAAGCCACAGCCCGATCGACATCTCAACGCACATTCTCAAGTCGCTGCTGCACGATGCGCGGGACCGGCTCGGCAAAGTCGAGCGGGCCGTCATCACCGTGCCGGCCCAGTTCAGCGAAGTGCAGCGGCAGGCGACAGCGGAAGCCGGCAAGCGGGCCGGATTGACGCACGTCGACATCATCAACGAGCCGGTCTCGGCGGCGCTCTGCTTCGTGCTCGGCACCGAAGGGGCGTGGTTCGTCGAACTCGCGACCGACCAGCGAATTCTCGTCGTCGATCTCGGCGGCGGCACCTACGACTTAACCGTCGTCCAATACAAGAAGAACCAAATCAACGTTATCGCCAGCGGCGGCGACCTCAATCTCGGCGGCATCGACTGGAATCGCGTCTTGGAGAAGGCGATCTCCAAACAGTTCCAGAAAGAATTCGGCGTCGACCCGCAGTCCGACCGCGAAAGTTTGCAGGCGCTCGCGCTGGAAGTCGAGCAGGCGAAACGCAGCCTCTCCGTCCGCCCGAAAGCCGCGCTCACTTGTCAGGCCGGTGGGAAACGCAAAACGTATCAGGTTGAAGTGGCGCAGTTCGAGCGGTTGTCCAAAGGTCTCGTCGACCAGATGGAGCAACTCACGCTGCAACTGCTCAAGGACCAGAACCTCGGCTGGGCGCACATCGACGTGGTGCTCACGACCGGCGGCGCGTCGCGGATGCCGATGGTCCGTCAGATGCTCAAGCGGCTGAGCGGCCGCACGCTGAACACGTCGCTCTCGCCGGACCAGTCGATCGCCCACGGCGCCGCGTACTATGCCGGCATGCTGATCGAGAAATCGGTTGGATTGAAATCGAATTTGAAGCCTGCCGCGGCGTCGCGGTTGCAGCAGTTCCGGCATCGCAGCGCGAACGCCCGGGCCCTCGGCATTCTCGTGCGGAACATGGAATCGCAGGAGCGCGAGCCGCATTACCTGTTGCCGGCGAACTCGGAATTGCCGGCGGCCGTGACGCAGGTATTCGGCACCGTCGTCGCCGACCAGCGTCGCGTCCATCTGCGGGTGATCGAAAGCGGTACCGCCGCTGATGCGCAGTACGTCGAGTTGGGCACATGCCTCGTGGAGCCGCTGCCCGCCGGTTTGCCGCTGGAATCGGAGATCGAAGTCACGATCCGTTATGACGACCAGGCGCGCGTCCACGTCGAGGCGAAAGTCGTGGCGACCGGACAGCAGGCGCACGCGGAGATCGTGCGGCCGGAAAATCTGACGATCAGCGCGATTCCCGAAGAGTCCCGCGAGGACGCCGAGGTGCGCGTCAAAGCCGCGGCGCCGAAATCGGGAGTCGCGAAGCGTGCGCCAATCAAGCCGCCGACGTTCGTCCCGAAGCGGCAGGAAGTCGAACCGGCCGGATTGGACGCCGCCGACGCTCCCATCCCGTTGTGCGACCGCTGCGACGAGCCGCTCGATCCGCGCGGCCGCTGCCCGAAATGCGACGGTCCGGCGACGCTGCTCGTCTCCCGCCGCGAGGCCGAGGCGCTGCGCGGTTCCAACGGAAAACCGCCGGCGGCCAGTCCGGAGCCGATTCGCACCGGAAAAGTCCAATCGCCTTTGCCCGCCCAGCCGAAAGTCAAACCGCCGCCGCTCCCCGCGAAAGCCAAGTCGCCCCCCGCGCCCGGCAAGAAGCCCAACCGAGGCAAGCCGGCCGACTCGGGCGAAGACGATTTCTGGAAGACGCTCGGGCAGTAGGGTGGGCTGTGCCCACCACCTCATTGTCATCGAGATTCAATTGGTGGGCACAGCCCACCCACGGAAAGCCTTCCATGCGCATCGACCGCATCGACCTGTTCCACGTCCGCATGCCGCTGATTTATCCCTGGCGGACTGCCTACGGCGAAGACGCCGACATTGACGCCGTTCTCTGTCGCCTGACGAGCGGCTCGGTCGAAGCGTGGGGCGAAAGCTCGCCGCTCGCCGCGCCATGTTACAGCCCGGAATGGGCCGGCGGCGTCTTCGCCGTCTGTAAGCAGTGGCTTGCGCCGCAACTGCTGCACCACGACGTGACGAGCGGCGACGACTTGCAGCAACGGTTGTCGCTGTTCAAAGGGAATTCATTAGCCAAGGCCGTGCTCGACACAGCGTGGTGGAACCTGCACAGCCGTTTGCATAACAAGCCGCTGCATCGCCTGCTCGGCGCGACGCGGGACATCGTGCCGGTCGGAGCCGATTTCGGCGTGATGGATTCCATCGACGACTTGCTCGCGGCCATCGGCCCGGCGGTGGATGAGAAGTTTCCCCGCGTCAAACTGAAATTCCGCCCGGGCTGGGATTTGCCGATGCTCCAAGCGGTGCGGAAGAATTTTCCCAAGCACGTCTTTCACATCGACTGCAACAGCGGCTACCGATTGAGCGACTTGGAATTGTTCCAAGCCGTCGATGAGCTGAACCTTGCGATGATCGAACAGCCGCTGCGGCACGACGACGTCGTCGATCACGCCGAGTTGCAGCGGCAGATCAAGACGCCGGTCTGCCTCGACGAGACGATTTCGCACCCGGATCACGCGGCGCTGGCACTCCGGCTGAAAAGCTGCCGGTACGTGAACATCAAACCGGGTCGCATCGGCGGGCTGACGAACGCCGTCAAAGTCCACGAGATGTGCCGGAAGGCGGGCATCCCGTGCTGGGTCGGCGGCATGCTGGAAAGCGCGACCGGCGCGAGCCTGTGCGTCTCGCTGGCGATGCTCGACAA
>CAZDGB010000164.1:0-6225 GCA_964504645.1 uncultured Planctomycetaceae bacterium
AGCAGTAGCGCGACTCGCCCCCCGGGTTTCCAACTCGTGGGACATTCGTCGTGATAGATTAATCGATCCCCGTCGCTCAACAGAACTTCGCCGGTCGTCGACACGTGGGCGTCCGGGTTGTGGCGGCCGGCCCGGTGAGCATAGATATACATTCCCGCCAGAGTCTGCATATGCCCGTTGCGCAAGATCCACGGCGGCAGAAAACGATTTCCGCTCTCCAGGCTTTCCGGCGGACGGGATTGTATTGGAGCGGACGCGGCCGTCGCTGCCAGGCTGCTTTCCATTTTCACCGCTGCGTTCAGGTGCGCCGAGACGAGCCAACTCGTAGAGTTGCACTATCATTCTCTCTGGGAACGTGATCCGTGAACAGTCAGGTCGATCGTGCCGGTCGCTACTTCGTCATCCTTCTGGCCGCTTGGCGCGATTTGTGTCGCAGTTGGAGTTCGCTCGTTGCCTTTGAGGCGGCGTTCAAGCTGCTGGAAGCGTGGCTGCTGGCGCCGGCGATCGCAGTCGCACTCGCGGTGGTGATGTCGCGGTCGGGGCACGTCGCGGTGACCGACTGGGACATTCTTGATTTTCTACAGACGCCGTTCGGAGTGCTCTATGCCGGGCTGTTCACCGGTTTCGCTGCAGCGAACTTCCTGTTTCAGCAATCCGGGATCATGATCCTGGCTCATTGGTCCGATCACCCGGAACAGCGGCCGGACTCTGGGGGCCGGCTGCGAGTCTCCGTTTCTCTCGCAGGCCGCGTCGTCCAACTCGGCCTGATTAAACTGGGGCTGCTCATCCTGACGCTGGTTCCCTTTCTCGCGGTGCTGGGGCTGACCTACTTCTTTTTTCTCGCGCAGCACGACATCAACTTCTATCTGGCGGAGCGGCCACCAGCCTACTGGCTGGCCGTCGGGATCGGCGGAGCGGTTCTGCTGGCCGCGTCCCTTGCGGGCGTCGCACTGGCCATTCAGTGGTCGTTAGCGCTGCCGATCCTCCTGTTTGAAGACACTTCCCCTCGCGATGCGCTGCGGGCCAGCGGCGCACGTGTGGCGGGCCAGCGCGGGCGAATTACTGGCGTCTTGTTGGGTTGGCAGTTCGTGATTTTGTTGTTCGGGGCCTTCTTGAACGGCGGCTTCCAATGGATCGCCGCACGTTTGCCGGCCGGAGCGGCCGAACATCCTCAGTCCTTGATGTTGCTGCTGATCGTGCGCGGCGTGCTGCTCACCGTAGTGTCGGCCGCGGCGGCGCTGGGCCACGCGCTGTTGACCCGGCAACTCTATCTGGCGCAAAGTCGGCGGCTCGGCCTGACACTCGTCCGCGCCGCGGAGTCCGCAGCCCCGGTTCGCGTGCGGCGAAAATTCTTGTTCGGACTCGCCGTGCTCGCCGGCTTGCCGGTCGTCGTCTGGGCGGGGCTGCTGCAGAATCTGTCAGCCCGACCGGCGATTCGCGTCACGGCCCATCGGGGCCATGCGCGGGCCGCTCCGGAAAACACGCTCAGCGCCTTGCGGGCGGCGATCCGCAGCGGCGCGGACTACGCGGAGATCGATGTGCAGCTCACGGCGGATGACCACGTCGTGCTTCTGCACGATCGCGACCTGATGCGCGTCGCCGGCGATCCGCGGCGGCTGGAAAACATGACCTCTGCGGAGCTCCAGGAACTGGACGTCGGCCGCTGGTTCAACTCGGATTTCGCGGGGGAACTGGCGCCCACGCTCACCGACGTCATCGACCTGGCGCGCGGCCGCATCCGATTGAACATCGAGTTGAAGATCTACGGCGACGACAGGGGACTGGCCCGGCACGTCGGTCAAATTCTGCGCGAAACGCAGTTCGAGCACGAGTGCATCGTCACGTCGTTCCATCAACCGGCGCTGCGGGAGCTGCGGGGTTCGAATCCCGCCGTGCGGACCGGCCCGATCATCGCCGCCGCCGTAGGGGACATCACCCGGCTGGAAGGCGAGGTGCTCAGCGTTCGCGCCGACTGGCTGACCGACAGCGTGCTGCGGTCGGCCCGGCGGCGCGGCCAGGAAGTGCATGTCTGGACTGTCAATGACGAACGGCAAATGGTCCGGCTGATGATGCGCGGCGTCGACAACATCCTCACCAGCGACCCCGACCTGCTGATCGGCGTGCGCGCAAAATGGTCCGCTTTGTCCGACATGGAGCAACTCGTCCTGGCAGCGCGAGTCTTGCTGGGACTGGAAGATTGGGGGCTCGGAGTCGAACTCCAGAAATGACAACAGGACCGCGACGAGCCGATTGGCATTCGATGGGGGCGACTTGAGAATCGCCAGAATCCTGCTACTCTGCGGGAAAACAGGCGAATTTTCGATTGTCCTGCATTTCCGTCGTGCATTTCGGTGTGCGGCGTCTCAAGAATCGGCGATGAGCGTTCAACTCAAAGTCATCGGCGGGCCGCACCTGGGAAAGGAATATCAGTTCCGCGAGCACGACAGCTTTATCGTCGGCCGCGGGCAGCAGGCGCATTTTCGTCTGGCTCACGACGACCGGTATTTCTCCCGCATCCACTTTCTGCTGGAAGTCAATCCGCCGCTGTGCCGGCTGATGGATCTGGGCAGCCGCAACGGCACGAAAGTCAACGGGCAGCGCGTCACGACCGCGGATTTGAAGGACGGCGACGTCATCTCCGCCGGCAAGACGTTGATTCAAGTCGCCATTCGGTCCGAGAACGCCTTGAGCGCCACCGAAGCCCACGCATACGAAGCCACGGCGATGTATCGGCCGGAGAATGTCGACGAGGCGCCGGTCCAGGAATCGCCGGTCGATTCCTCACCGTCCGATGGCTTCGAACTTCTGCCGAGCGACAGCGATTCGATCCTGAAACAGCCGATTCCCGATCCGCGGGGCTATCTCCCGGCCGATTACCTCGAACAGATCCGCACGCGGCCGCAACCGATCGCCGGCTATCACCTCGTGCGCGAACTGGGCCGCGGCGGCATGGGGACGGTCCACTTGGCGATCCGGCACAAGGACCTGTCGATCGTCGCGCTCAAGACTGTTCTGCCGGGAACCGTCGTGAACTCGCGCGATCAGCAGCGCTTTCTCCGGGAAGCCGATATTCTGCAGAAGCTGCTTCATCCGCATATCGTGGCGTATCGCGAGAGTGGCGAATGCGATGGGCTGCTTCACTTTTCGATGGAGTACGTGCCGGGGCAGGGGGCCGACGTCTTGGTTCGGAAAACGGGCGGACAACTGCCGATCGCGCGGGGGGTGAAAATCATCCTGCAGTTGCTGACGGCGTTGCGGTATGCCCATGCCGAAGGATTCGTCCATCGCGACATCAAGCCGTCGAACCTTTTGATCATCGAGTCGAAGGACGACTTCGTGAAGCTCGCCGATTTCGGATTAGCGCGCGCGTATCAAGCCTCCGGACTGAGCGGCCTGACGATGACCGGCGAGATCAGCGGGACGATCAGCTACATGTCGCCGGAGCAGATCACCGATTTTCGCCGCGCCCAGCCGGCAACCGATCAATACGCCGCGGCAGCAACTTTGTATTTCCTGCTGACCGGCAAATTCGTGCATGATTTTCCCGACGATCCTGGCAAACGCCTGCTGATGATTCTCGATCAGCAGCCGATCCCCATCCGCGACCGGCGGCCGGATGTCCCCGAGGACCTGGCCGCCGCTATTCATCGCGCTCTAGTCCACGATCCGAACTCGCGCTTTCCCGATGTCCGTTCCTTCCACGCAGCCATCGAACCGTTCGGTCGGCTTCCGAACTAGGGGGATGTGTCGCGCGCATCCGCGGAGCCGAGCTGCTGCCATGCAGAAGCTTCCATCCGTTCCAGGTCGCCGCGCCCGGTGAGCCGGAGACCAGTGGCACGCTGGATCCGGCGTTCGATTTCGTCCGGCGTGCCGGCGGCGGGTTGAGGAACGTCCCACACGCGCACCGTGCCGTCGAGGCTGCCGGTGACGAGACGCCTGCCATCCTTGGTGAATGACAACCCAATGGCCATGTCGCCGTGAACCAGGTCCGGACCGAATTGCTGCTGCGACTCCAGATCCCAGAATCGGACGCGGCCGTCGCCGGCGCTCGTTACGAGAAATCGTTCCGCAGGATCGAATACTGCGACGAAGGCGCCGCCGGGATGCAGGAATGGTCCGCGCACGACTTTACCCGTTTGGATGTCCCAGACGTGAGCCACATCGGCACTGGCTGTCGCCACCCACGTGTCGTCGCGGGCGAAACAGACCGACGTAACCAAGGCCGGACACGCCATGGGACCGGCGACGAGTTGACATGTCTTGGCGTCCCACACCCGTAGTTCGCCAAACATCTGGCCGGAATCTATCCCGCATCCCGTGGCAAAGAGTTTCCCGTCACGACTGAATGCGACCGGCCAGACCCGCGCTGGGTGCGATTCCGTTTGGGCACGAACCTGTCCTGTCGTCGTGTCCCACAGCCGCGCGATGCCGTCGTCGCAGCCGGTTAAGAGAGTATTGCCGTCACGACTGAAATCGACTCCCAGCACCATGCGGGGATGCGGGTAGGGTTGGCCGATGGTCGTTCCATCGGCCGTATTCCAGAGCAGCGCGCTCGATCCATTGCCGCTGGCCGCCGTCTGGCCGTCCGGACGCAACGCGACGTAGATCACAGGCGACTGGTGCGCCACCGATTGGCTGATAGAGGCTCCCGTGGCGGCATCCCAAATTCGGGCCGTGCGGTCAGTACAGCCTGACAGAATCTTTTGCCCGTCGGAACTGATCGTCACCGCGTAAACACCGCCCGGATGACGCATGAGCAGTCGCTGCGATTCCGGTGGGGGCAGCGACCAGAGGATCGCCGAACCGTCATCTCCTCCCGTGACGGCAACGTCCAGGAGAGGATGGTGGTCGACGCACCGGATGGGTCCGTTGGAGTGCCAGCGGTAACCGACACGTTCGAAGTCCTTGGACGATATGCGTTCCGCCGTCCCGTTGAGCAATCCGGTGATCAGCCAGTTGCCGTCGGTACTGTACGCCGCGCAATTGACGGCCGACCAGGGGCCCCCCGTGAGGGATCGAATCTCCTTGCGGCTCTCGAAGAGTTCCCACGATCGAAAAATTCCCTTGCGGGAAGCATCCCGCAAACCGGTGGCCAGGATCGCCGCCCCATCGGGAGTGGTCGTCAATCCGCGCAATTGTTCGATGCCGTGATTGACGATCCGCGAACCAAACTCCTGGCCTGTCGCGTCAAATGTGAGAATCTCGCCGCCGCTGGCGACGACGATTGTGCGGCGATCGCGCGTTACGGCCATCGATGTGAGGTGAGATTTTAGTTTGATCGGCTCGCGGCGCGGCTCTCCCGTGTCGGCATTCCAGAAGTGAAGCCAGCCCTCATTGGTTCGGGCGCACGTCGCGATGGTTCCGCCATCGGCAAAGACGGCTCCGGTGACGGCGCCGGGATGCCGTAGAGGCTCGCCCACCGGCGTCCCGTCGCGAGACGACCAAAGTCGCGCCGTGCCATCCGCGCTGCCTGTGAGGATTCGCTGTCCGTCGTCGCTGACAGCGACCGCCGCAACTTCGGCATCATGTTGCAGCGGCGGGCCGAGCGGTTGTCCGGTTTCGGTAAGCCAGCGGCGAGCCGTACGATCTCGACTGGCTGTGGCGAACCACGTTCCTTTCGATTCGAAGCAGACCGCGGCGACCTGTTTTTCGTGCCGGACGACGACCTGACGCCGGGGAATTCTCGGCTCCCACGCGCCGATGCGCAACGCGATCAATTGTTCGGAGGCCGGTTCTCCGGGGGGCATCGTCCGCAAGCCGCGGGCCATCCAGAGGAGGCCGTGGGCCACTTCATCCTGCAGGCAGAGGAATCGTCCGCGCTGGACGTAACTTTCGGCGAGGTGTTTCTGCGTCGCCTGGCGTTCTGCGTCCGCGGCGAACTTCGCTTTTCGTTCTTCCTCCGCCGCTTGTTCCGCATGCCGGCGCGCCGCCTCAGCTGCCTCTTTCGCCCGTTCCTGTTCTTGGGCGGCTTGTGCGGCGAGATGGGCATGACGTTCGGCGCGGACCCATTGCGTAGTCACGCCAATCAGGCCGGCCAGCAACGTCGCGGCGAGGCCCAGCGACAAGCCGGCGATCGCCGGGTTCCGCCTCCGCCAGCGATTCCAGCGTTCCCAAGTCGAGAGTTGCCGCGCCTGGATCGGCTCATCGGCGAGCCAGCGGTTCAGGTCATTCGCGAACGCTGCACAACTCGCATAACGCCGGTCGGGCTCTTTAACAAGCGTCTTG
>CAZDGB010000164.1:6235-16541 GCA_964504645.1 uncultured Planctomycetaceae bacterium
GTAGCGGCGGAGCGGGTCCTTTTCGAGGCACTTGAGACAGATCGTGTCCAGGTCTTTTGGGATCGCCGCGTTTTTTGTGCTCGGCGGCGGCGGCTCCGTATTGATCTGATGATGAATCTGCACCGACACCGGGCCGCTGAACAGCTTGTCGCCCGTCAACAGTTCATAAAACAGACATCCCAGGCTGTATTGATCGGCCGCGGGCCCGAGCGCTTCCTGCTTCCCCACGCATTGCTCGGGCGACATGTAGGACGGGGTCCCCATCACCGCGCCGTCGCGAGTGAGGTGCGATTCCGATTCCTCCATCCGCGCCAGTCCGAAATCCATCAGGTGCGGCACGCCGCGCGCGTCGAGCATCACGTTGTCGGGTTTCACGTCGCGATGGAGAATTCCCTGCCGGTGCGCATAGTCGAGCGCTTGCGCTATTTGCGACACGATGGTTGCCGCCTGACGCAGTTCCAGCGGTTTCCCCTCAATCCGCGCCGATAACGGTTCCCCGCTGATGAAGGCCGCAGCCAGATAATATTCGCCCGTCTCTTCGTCCTTCCCGGCGTCGAAAACCGGGACGATGTTCGGATGCTGCAACCTCGCTCCGGCACGGCCTTCCACAAGAAACCGGTGGATGCGATGCTGGTCGCGCTGCTCGTCGCCGGTAGATTGCAATAACTTGAGCGCGACGGTCCGCTGCAACTGCGGGTCCTGGGCGCGATACACCGCCCCGAAGCCTCCCATGCCGACGCGCTCGAGAATCTGGAATCGGCCGAGACGCGCCGGAATCTGCGTCCGTGCGATGCGTGTCGATCCCTGCTGCGAGCCCGTCCCCGTGTTGCCGATCTGCGAATTCGTCGCGGCAAAGACAAATTCCGTCCCGCACGATTTGCATCGCCCGCGACGGCCGAGGTATTCCGACGAAACCTGATACGACTTCCCGCATTCGGGATTGGGACATGTCACGGTGGGAGACATGACGAAACCTCGACCTGCTGACGTCGGCTTACGCAGCGGGTACGCCGGCAGCCTCGTTTCCAGTTGGGAGAGACTCGATGATACCGACAATTCCAGGCCGCGTCCCTGAAGGTTCTGCCATTTCCGCCTTCCGGCTTTCCCGCGTGAGATTTTCCCCAAAAAGGACTTGGTGTTGGGGCGGGAAGGGGAGTTAACATAACAGGACGATCTGAACGACGGAGCGCAATTTTTCCAGCGGATCGACTGCGGACAGCGGCGCAGGGCCAAGCCGGTGTCCACGCCCCTCGACAAAATTTGCCTCCATGCGGCTCACCTTGCGGACGTTGCTGGCGTACCTCGACGGCACGCTTGAACCGGCGGAACAGGACGAAATCCGCAGGAAGCTCGAGGAAAGCCCGGTCGCCGGCGCTCTGGCCCAACGCATCGGGCGACTGCTCGAAAACGGAAGTGTCGAAGCGGCAGAGCAAACGGGTCTTGAGACCGGCCTGGATCCGGTCGTCCTCGCCGAATACCTGGAAAACACACTGCCGCCCCATCTGGTGCTCGCGGTGGAGCAGCAGTGCCTCGCCTCGGAACAGAAATTGGCGGAGGTGGCCGAGTGCCATCACCTGCTCAGTCGCTTTGTCGAGGGCTCAGTCGACGTGTCCTCGGGGCTGCAAGAGAGGATGTGTAAACTCTTTCCACGCGTCTCTGCAACTTTGGCCTCCGATCAGCCCGCGCCGGACGGAGCAGGGCAGAGAGACGACTGGTATTGCCGCTCGGATTCCATCGGCGCCGGTCCGCACACCTTTAATCAATTAATGGACCGGGCCCGCAGCGGTGATCTCCAGCCGGACGATCTCATTCGACTGGGTGATCAGAACCCCTGGCGACGAGCCGGTTCCCTGGGCCGCCTGATGGTGCTGATGCCTTTCCAGCCGCCAGACAAGGGAAAGCAAGACGCGCCGGCCAGCAACTCGAGTTCGGAAGTTGTGGAGACACCGGTTCAAGTTGCTCCAACGCAGCAGGAACGTTCGACGGACGCTATGCCACAGAGATTCACCGTGCCTGCTCCACGCCCGCAGCCAACGCACCGGCCGCAGTTCGACTCTTCCCCGTCCACGTCGGCCTACCGTCGTTTCGGCAAGATCGCCGGGGGCTTAGGACTGGCGGCGGCAGTACTGCTCGTTTGCGGACGGGACTATGTCGGCTGGATCTTCCTGATCGAAGCGCACGGAAAATTCGAAGAGCCATATCATGAACTTCGCCTGATCTACAGCGACGTGGAAGACGAAGTGAAATCGAATCCGCCGGTACCGGCGTGGAAAGAGTTCTGCGATGAAACTCGGCTGCGGATGAATTCGCTGGAACGCGGCGTCCGGGGATTGCATTCCGGCCTGGAAGTGAATACCCGGCTGATCAATGCGATCACGGAACTGAAAGCCGCCATACGCACGCGCCGGCCACAAGAGGCGAGAGCCAAGCTACAACAAGCTCTGCAGAACCTGGACGCAGCGGCCAAGATGCTCCGGCTATAAGTGGCCAAAAACGACGAAGCCCAGGCATAACCCTGCCTGGGACTTCCTGAGCCGTGTCGAAGATCTTCTTGGTGAGAGGCGCGGCGTAAGCCCGTGCGGTCTCAGTACTGCCGGATGACGCCGACCACCACTCCTTCCAGGGCCACCTTATTGGAGAAGATCGGCTTCATTCCCTTATTGGCGGGCTCCAGGCGGATGCGGTGCGTTTCCTTATAGTAGCGCTTCAGCGTCGCTTCATCGCCGTCGATGCGGGCCACCACGATGTCGCCGTCGCGGCAATCCGACTGCTTGCGGACGATGACGTAATCGCCTTCGTCGATGTGGTCTTCGATCATCGAGTCTCCTTTGACGCGGAGGCAGAAATGATCGGGGGAATTGAACAACCCGCTGAAATCAACCCGTTCTTCCTGCTGCAGCGCCAACAACGGTTGGCCGGCGGCGATCATCCCCGCCAGCGGCATACTGGTCTTCGGCTGCGGCGGGTTATTCAGCTGGATGGCCCGCGACATGTGCGACTCGCGGGTGATCAAACCTTTCTTCTCCAAAGCTTTCAGATGGCACATCACGCCGTTTGGGGAACGGATGCCGAACTGCACGCCGATCTCCCGGACCGTCGGGCCGTAGCCACGATTGACGATCTTGTCTCGCAAAAAGTCGTAAATCTCTCGCTGTCTTCGAGTTAACGTCGGCTTGTTGGACATAATCATGGCTGCCTCTCTGCTTCAGGCTGGAGGATAAATCGCCTACAGTAGAGCCGCAGCACCAAATCGCGAAATCTACTGTATTAACACACACGTGCTGGTGAAATGCTAGCCATTGTTCGTTGCATTCTCAACGTTTTGAGACATTTTCTAAAAAAAATTTAAGAGGATCAGGTGTTTACCTCTGTCGGCGGTGGTATTCAGCGCAACAAAAAAGGCCGATGACACTTACGTCATCGGCCTGCGGCTGAATTGTGTGATTATTGACCGCCGGTCTGCCGGATTTTGCCGTCCGCAGGGTTCGCTGCTGCCTTTTGGCTTTTTCGAACAACTGACACTAACTTCGCTTCAACGTTCTCCGCCGTGACATCAATTTCCGCGGCGACCCCCGATGGATCGATGATCCACATCGTCGGGAGAGTGCTGATGCCGTAGTAGGCCGCCAAGGGCGAGTTCCAGCCCCGTTTATCCGGCTCCGAGAAGAAGATCTGGGGCCAACTCAAGTTCTGGGCTTCCAGGAATGCGTCGATTTGTGATTCGTCGGTATCCAGGTTGATGCCGACCACCGCCACCTGCTTTTGAGCACGTTTGAGCAGATTCGTCAGGGCCGGCAGGTGATCGAGGAAGGGCTTCGCTTGCGACGACCAGAAGACGACCAGCACCGTCTTGCCTTTGAAGTCCTCAATCGACAAGAAGTTGCCGTCGAGAGTCGGACCGGCCAATTGCAGCGGCTGGCCCTTCAGATTCAGCCGGCGAACGACTCCCACGACTTGCTGCCCGGGCACCGTCTCCGGGAACTTCGCTTTCAGTTGCAGATAGCAGGCTTTGGCATCGTCGGCGAATCCGGCGGCTTCACAGCTCTGGCCGGCCGCCAGCAGAATCTGGGCGGCGCGCGACACATCCTGCTGAATCTGCACGGCCCGCTGCTTGTCGGTGGGGTTCTCGGCATCGGACGAAAGGGCAGCCTGTGCGTCGGAGACCCGAGTGGCGAACAACTGGGCCTGCTTGGCGAATTCCTGAATCCACTTCGGCTCGGATTGGGCGTAGCGCATCGCATTCGCGTGGGCGAAATTCACGATCGTCATCGCCGCGGCTGACGCGGCGTCGCTATTCGGCTTGCGTTGTTGCAGTTCTTCGGCGACTTCGTAGAGGGCGTCCACGTCATCCTGTTCGTCGCCGGCCAAAGCCAACTGCAAGCGCGAATCGAGCAGATGGTTCACCGCGACGTTGAAGACGAGTTCTTTGTCCGCCTTGTTGTGCGTCAGCGCGATGGCCTGCTTGGCGAGCTCGATGACTTGCAGATTCCGCTGGCGACGTTGTGCGGCCTGGTATTCCAGCTCTTTCACCGCTTTTTCCTCGTCGCTCAGCTTTTCTTCGTCTTGGGGATTCTTGGATTTCGGCATCGGCGGATAGGGCATCAACCGCAGCTTAACGACTTCCCGGATGTGCCATTCCGCGGAGCCTTCTTCCGGCTCGGCAGGATCGGGACCGTCGTCGAGGTCTTCGTCGTCCTCATCGTCGTCGTCGGCGCGGCCCTTGATCGACGCCGTCAGCGGTCCGTCGCCGGACTCCGCACCGGCTTGATCCGTCGCCGGCGTTGCCGGGGAATTGTTGCATCCGGCCAGGAACATCCAGCCGCCGCACAGAATGATCGCCCACAGCCACCCCTGATTCGCCCGCATGATGCTGTCTCCCTCCCTGGAGAATCGGAAATCCAGCGCGAGAGGGAACGGCAGACTCCGCCCCGTATCGCCGCTACGCGGGTTGTATGTCCAAGGGGCGGAACAAGGCAAGATGAATGTCGTTTGCGTCGGGAAGTCCTTGGATAAGTGCGCGCTCGGTTTCGTTACGATTTCGGGATAATCGTTACGAAATCGGACGTTTACGAATTGACCCAAGAGCGCGCTCGCAGGCTGTTTGGAATTCAAATCGTGTCGCCTGCGCGCGCCCTGATGCGCGCAGCGTGTCGCTCCGATGTCGCTCGGCGTCGATGCGCGCCTTGATAAACACGCCGCGACGCCGATTTTCACCACTTTGCACAAATGAGGATGGCTGGGAATGTTTATGAAGCCCGAAGCGGCGGAGTTTCATGAACAACATGTCTGAGAATTCCAGACGCGTCTTCATTGATCTGTGGCGTCGACCCGCTCCGTTCCGTGCGACGCATCCATAACGGTCGGACCATGTGTGCCAGATAGTTCTGCGGCGGGTTGTTCGCGAGGCCGAAGCTTTCCGGCTCGTGATCGGGGCAGCGGTACGTACCGAAGAGGATGTCCATCAGCGGCGAGATGTTGGCGTAGTTCCCCGCGTCGCGGTCTTTGTCGTGATGCCAGTGATGCAGCTCCGGCGCGCCGAGCAGCCACCGCAGCGGCCCGGTCGGCAGCCGCACGTTGGAGTGAATGTAGATCGCCCACAGCCCGCGAAACGCGATGAACCCGGCGATCGTCTCCAGCGGAAACCCGAGCAGGAACGGCGGCAGGTTGATGAGGCCCATCGTGTAGATCGTGTCGAGCGGATGCTCGCGGTGCGCGGCCAGCCAGTCCATGTGCTCGGCACTGTGATGCACGGAGTGAAACCGCCACAAGAACCGATTGCTGTGTTGCAGCCGATGCCCCCAGTAAACGCAGAAATCGCTGAGGACGATGACCTCGGCGACTTGCAGCCACCACGGCTGCACGGCGACCGCGGCACGAAAACCGTCCGAGATGAACCCGTTCAAGCCGAGTTGAAACCAAGACAGCCCATACAGCACCAGGCCGTTCCAGACGACGTACTGCCCTGTGAAGAAGCAGAGATCGGTGAACCAATCGGGTCGGAAGTAGCGCTGCCCCGCCTTCGCGGGAAACGCGAGCTCCAGCGGACGAAAGAGGAGCGTGAGGAACAGCAGGCTCGCGGCGACGGAGAGGACCAGCGTGGCGACGTTCATTTGAAGATCTCCAACACACGCCCGGCTGTTGCACTGCCGGAAAACATTTCAACAGAATGGCGAGTAAAGAATCTCGGGTTTCCTTCTTCATCGATCATGGGAAGCTCCCATTCGAGCACGGCAGATTTTGAGCCTGCGATCGCGCCAATTTTCGCATCTGCTGGGAGAGAAAACGTCGATGCCTTCTGATAGAGCGGCTGGATGTCCGCTCTGGTGATTCCGATGGGGATGAAGCTCTTCGATCCGGCCATGACAGTCTTCTTCTGGCCACCCGTAGGTTGTGTCGCGGGTGATTTCTTCTGCGGAACCGGCGTGTTCTGTGTGATTGCCGGTACGGGAATCAGCATGTCATAGGGAATGACTATGCCACTCTTTGAACTAGACATGTTCGACCCTATCAAACCCAGTTGAACCGTCGGCTGCTGAGCCGCGGCGGTCTGCTGCGACCAATCCATCGTGATGGATTTCGAACCCGCCATCGCCGCGAACTTGGCGGCGTTGGGGGAATCGTTTCTGACGAAATAGTCCTCTGCATAACCAATCACATCTCCACATGCGTCACGCAAGACCCTCCTCGGCGAGCGAGGCATCTCCTCTACCAAAGGATCAGATGCCGGCTCAAGCGGTTCGGCATCAGTCATCAGTTCCTCTGCTGATGAAAACGGCGCGGCCGATCCGGCTGAATGATCCGGGGCGATTTCATTCATCGCCAGAAACTCTTCCTCCGGTGCGACGAATCGCGGGAACAGCGGCCGGAGGTGTATGGTCTTTCTTTTTGCTGCGGCCGTATTGTGCGACATCATACGAACGGGAATCAGCGAAACCTCTCCACCTTTGGAACTCGGCATCACCTTCGGCGTCTTAGACCTGGAGTCCGGCGACCAAACAATGGTCCCCTTGGAACTGGAGACCACGGTGTCCGAAACGACTGCCGCTGGCTGTGGCGCGATGACGATGGATTTCGAACCAGCCATTGCCGAGAGGTTGGTGGCGTGCGACGGATGAAGTGAGTTAATGGGAATTGCGTTACCGATGACCACGCCGTTTTCGTCCACCGCAACGTATTGCGAGTCCGGCGATGTGTCCGTTTCGTCAGGGCAGAACGGAATCGCCGCGTCTGACGTGTTCAACGTCCACTCTGGCGGCTCCTTCGAAGGGACCGCTGGAACTTCCGCGGCGGCGACGTACGGCGCGATGACGCCGTTCAGCGCCCCGGCACGGAACGCCACGAATCCCGCGAACAGCGTGACGGAACTGGCGAGCGCGGCCAACCGGAAAACGATACCGAGAAACGGCATGGCGACTCCCCCCGCGAACCCGGTCGCACTCCGGCAGGATTTGCCGGTGCGGAAATGTCCATCATTCCGGCGAGTGTGTCCAGACCAGAATCCCGGTTCGGGCTTTGGCTAACCGGGATACGCTTGGGGACATCGTCGCGTGGCCGGGTCAGAGGATTTGCGATGGCCCGGAGCAACGGAGGAGCGCGCCGGTCCGTTTTACCGGGCCTTCCGCAAAGGGTCGTTGGTCCAGTTTGGGTGGCACATCCCTGAGTCTTCGAAGGGCGTGGCGAATTGGCAAAAGACCACGCCCTTCGCAAAGCCTCAGAGACGTGCCACCCCATCCAAACTGGACCACGACCCCACAAAGCCTCCAGACCCGGCCACCCGTCGGGATTCGCTTTGATCCATCAAGTTGCGAAAGCGAAACCCGGTTAGTCAAAGCCCGAACCGGGGTGCTGGCGTCGCTCTCAACTCACACGTCGGGCTGACGCCGCGACGCTCGCCTTGACCTGTTTTTGCGGCTGCGGATAAATTCCCGCCACTATGGGCCAAGGGGAAACCGCCAATCGGCTGATGAATCCGCTCGTGCGCGGAAAATCGCGGATGGCGACGTATCGCCGGCGGACCGCCGTGTCGCTCGTGGCGCTGCTCGGCGCGATCACGGCGTTCAACGTGCTGATCGATCCCTATTGGATCTATCGCGGCCCGTGGTCGTCCGCGCGGTGGCCGGCGGAAAGTCAGCATTGCAGCCGGATCGCCAAGGCCGAGATGGCGCGGCAGGAACCGATCGACGTCGCCCTCCTCGGCGACTCGCGGGCGCTGTGGGGGCTCGATCCCCGACAACCGTCGCTCGAACAGCACGGCGTCGCGTACAACCTGGCGATGATTGCCGCGTCGATTCACGAATCGTCGCAACTGCTCGATGTTCTGCTGAGCAAAACCACTCATCCGCCGAAAGCCGTGATCTGGCTGC
Source organism: uncultured Planctomycetaceae bacterium (assembly GCA_964504645.1). GTDB lineage: Bacteria > Planctomycetota > Planctomycetia > Planctomycetales > Planctomycetaceae > CAZDGB01. Next base: position 14,599 of record CAZDGB010000164.1, read on the forward strand.
TGCAACCGGAGTTCGTCGTCCTCGACCGGCGTCCGCAGCAGAATTTCGATTACCAGTTCTCCCGGTTGAATCCGAAATATGACGAACGTCAGGGGATGCTCAATTCGCTGTGGGGCAGCCACACGACGTGCCAGTCTGCGCTGCTCGTGCAGGACGCGCTGCGGCCGCAACGGCCGGAGATCATCCGTGGCTACGCCGTGCGGGGAGCGGTCGAGCCGCGCACGCGGCAGAAGTTTTACGAGTACAGCGAGCAGCAGCGGTCCTATCTCGCCGGCCAGCAATGGTCCGTGGAGGCCCCCGAAATGGAAAGCGTGCTGCGGCGTCAGTGGAGCGAATGTGCGCAGCGCGGCATCCGCGTCGACGTCGTCATTCCGCCATCGCACGCCCTGTATTGGCAATTGCTCGCATCCGAAGGCTGCGGCGAGCGGGTGGACGCCGGCAAACGCTGCCTGGTGAAACTGGCCGAGGACGCCAACGAACTCGCGGACGGCGAACGGCCGATTCGCGTCTGGGACTTCAGCGGCTTCACGGGACTCGCCGCGGAGCCGCCTCCGTCGGGGAGCGAAGCGAAGACGCTCGTCTATCACGAAGACGCCGTGCACTTCACGAAAACGCTCGGCGATCTCCTGATCCGCCGCTTGGACGGACCACTGGAAGAACATCCCGACTTCGGCGTCGAACTGACGGCGGACAACCTCGATTCGCATCTGACGGCCTGGAAAGCCGCCTGCCGGAATTACGGTCAACCGCACGAACAGCAACTGGCCTCGGAGTCGGTCGCAGAGAGGCGCTAAAGGCAGGGACCGCAGATTTCGCAGATGGACAGAGATTCTCACAGATAAAACAGAGGATGAATATCTGCAAGAAATCGCCTCTTTCAGCCAGTTCTGTCCTGCTTGAATCTGCGTCGATCAGTATCCATCTGCGAAATCTGCGGTTGCTGTCTTTTCAGCACGCATCATAAAACCTAAGTCGGCGACAGAAAGCCACATGCTCTTCAATTCATACATCTTTCTCTTCGCGTTCCTGCCGATCGTGTGGTTTGTCGCGCGGTGGCTGGCGGCGAACTCGTGGCGGTCGGGGGTTCTGTGGTGGCTCGCGGCGGCGAGTGTCGTGTTCTACACCTGGCAAAGCCTGTACTTCGGCGCGCTGTTCGTCGGTTCGATTCTGGCGAACTATTTTCTCGCACAACGATTGTTCGTCGCGGCGTCGTCCACCCACAGAAAACTGTGGCTGACCTTTGGCGTGACGGTGAATCTGCTGTTCCTCGGCTACTTCAAATACGCCGGGTTCGCCGCGTCGATCGTGAACGGCGCACTCGGAACTGCGTGGCCGACGGCGGCGTGCCTGTTGCCGCTCGGAATCTCGTTCTATACGTTTCAGCAGATCGGGTATCTCGTCGACCTGTACCGCGGCGAGATCCGCGAGCATCGATTCCAGGATTACGTCCTGTTCGTCACGTTCTTTCCGCAGCTTGTCGCGGGGCCGATCGTCAGCCATCGCGAGATCGTGCCGCAGTTTCAACGGGGCCGCATGCTCCGCTTTCACGAGCTCGATTTCTCGCTGGGCATGACGCTTCTAGCCGGCGGGCTCTTCAAGAAAGTCGTGCTGGCCGATCAGTTCGCGCTGTTCGCGAATCCTGTCTTCGCCGTCAGCGAAGCGGGCGGATCGCTGCCGCCGCTCGCCGCGTGGATCGGCCTGCTGGCGTACACGCTGCAATTGTATTTCGACTTCTCCGGCTATTCGGACATGGCCATCGGTCTGGGGCGGATGTTTGGCATCCGGTTGCCGCTCAATTTCAATTCGCCGTATAAGGCGGTCGACGTCGTCGATTTCTGGCGGCGCTGGCATCTGACGTTGAGCGGTTTTCTCCGCGATTACCTTTACATTCCGCTCGGCGGCAGCCGCGGCGGTTGGCTGTTCCAGACGCGGAACCTGCTGCT
>CAZDGB010000165.1:0-11215 GCA_964504645.1 uncultured Planctomycetaceae bacterium
CGAAGGACGACGCAGCAACGATCGAACTCCCCGTCGATCAGGCCGCGGACACCACCGTCGCGTGGCAGCCGCCGCAAGCCAAAGGAGGCGGCGCGGCCGTCGTCCACGTCGACAGCGCCACCGGCGCGACGATCGGCGACGCGGGGGTCGCGGTCTCCGCCGGCTTCCACTACCGCGTCCGACAAGGTGCGATTCAGGACGTCCGCTTCGCGTTTCCGGCGAATCTCAAATTGCAGACGGTGACCGGCAACGACATCGGCGGCTGGGAACTGCAGGAAACCCCCGACGGCCGCACGCTCCGCGTCCTGTTCCGCCGCCCCGTCAACGACCAGACGCAGCTCTTCGTGAACCTGTTCCTCGATCAGAAAATCGGCGACCAGCCCGCGGAGTTCGCGCTGCCCACGCTCGCGCCGCTCGAAGTCACCAACGAAGTCGGCACCGTGGCGATCTACGCCGGCGACCAGTTCCAGGTCTCCATCGGCCAGGTGACGGGACTGACGCAGATCGACGTGGCGACGTTCACTCCCGCCATGCCGGTGACGACGAGCCAAGCGCCGCCGCGCGCCGCGTACCGCTTCGCGAAACGGCCGTTCTCCGCGGCGTTTCAGGTCGGCCGGCAAGCGCCGCAGGGGCAGCTCATCGCCCAGCACGGCGCGACGGTGCTGCGCCGCAAAATTCAATCGACATCGCGGTTCCACTATCAACTCACCGGCGCGCCGCGCTCGGCTTTGAGTTTCACGCTGCCGAAGGATTTCCTGCCGCTCGAAGTCCGTGCGACGGCGCTCGCCGATTGGTACGCCGAGGCCCGCGACGATGCCGTCCTGCTGACGGTGCAACTCGCCGAATCGCGGATCGGCACGGTGGAAGCCGTGATCACCGGCAGCCGTCCGCGCGATCCGCACGCGCCGGCCGCCGAGATCCTGTTGCCGCAGCCGCTCGACGTGACGCGGATGGAATCGACTCTCGCCGTCTGGACCGATGAAACGTATCTCGCGTCGGTGCAGTCGTCCGATGGCTGGTTGAGCGTCGACGCCAGCGCCGCCGGCCCGGCACTGCAGCGGCTCCGCGCCGCCAAGCCGATTCAGTTCGCGTTCCAGTCGTCCGGCACGACGACGAAGCCGGTCACGCTGCAACTGGCCCGCGGCGAGGCGAAGCTACGCGCCGACACGCTGGTGACGACGACCGTCACCGAATTCACCGTGGTCCACGCCTTGGCGCTGCAATGGCAAATCGACGGGGCGGCGGTCGATTCGCTGTCGCTGACGACGCCGAAATCGCTCTCGGGCCGGCTCGATTTCCAAGGCCCGGAGTTGCGCGAAGTCACCGAAGCCGACGCCGGCAACGACCGCGTCCGCTGGACGATCTGGTTCCGCACGCCGGTGACGGGGAAGTATTTCGCGACGGCGCTCGCGGCGCTGCCGCCGGCGTCGGACCGGGTCGCGGTCCCGGCGATCCTCTGCGAACAGCCCGCGAACGGCCAGCCGGCGGTCATCGACAACCAGCGGCAATACGTGCTGCTCATCAACGGCTCGCAAAGTCAGCTCTCGCTCGCCGACGCCAACCTCGTCGAGACCGTGCAGCGCGACGACTTGCCGATCGTCGTGCCGCAGCAGCAGATCGACCAGGGGACGGAACTCGTGCGATTGAAGCAACTCGGCGCGGCTCCCGCCTGGACGATGCAGCGGTTCGCCCAGACGGAATCGATTCCCGCGTCGGTCAACTTCGCCGACCTGACGACCGTCATCGCCCGCGACGGGACGTACCGCACGCAGGCCGAATACACGATCAAGAACCGCCGCCGGCAGTTCCTCGCGCTGCGGCTGCCAGAGCACGCAGTCCTGTTGTCGGTGATGATGCAGAACCAGCCGGCGCGGAGCGTCGCCGCCACAATCGCGGGGAAGCCGGCCCATCTCGTCGCGTTGCCGAAGACGAACGAAGCCGACCTGTCGTTCCCGGTGAAGATCATCGTCGCCGGGAAACTGCCGCAGGCGTTGCCGGCCAAGAAAAGCTGGCAGAGCGCGGAGATCGCCATTCCGTCGCCGGAAGTGATCGGCCAGACGGAGGACGAGTCGTTCGGCATTCCGGTCGCGCGGACGCGGTGGACAGTGTACGTCGCCGATGATCTCGACGCGAGTCCGTTGATGGACGCCGGCAAACATAATCTGACGGCGACCACCGAAGGGGCCGGGAAAGCCGCTTATGCGACGTCGACCATTCAGGAATTGAATGAGTTGCTCGACGTCTGGGAGATCGCTTCCAGTTCCCGCCAGCGCGGCGTCGCAGCGCGAAATAATCAGAAACAACTCGGCATCGTGATGCATAACTATAACCAGTCGGTCTCCGACGCGACCCTCACTCCGCAACAGAAGGCGGAGATCGAAGAGCAGCAGCGGAAGGTCGTCGAACGCTACAACCGCGTGCAGCAGGAACAGCAGGCGAAAGAACAGCCGTCGAAGGCGATCGTCGTCGACAACTCGAAGTCGATGCTGAACTTCAACGATCAATCGGAAGTGCTGAACTTTGCCATTGAAGGCAACGGAGTGGTGTTCCATTCCAACACCATTGGTGTCCGCAGCAGGGCCGAAGGCGTCGACGACTCGTTCCAGTTCGAAGTGCAGGAACAAGCCGTGCCGAAGGACGGCGAAAGCAAGGAAGCCAAGCCGCAGGCGCAGCAGCAATCCGACTTCAAAACCCGCGGGGCGTATCAGGCGACGAATGAAGCGAACCTGGGGGACCTCAATGCGCGGGTTTCGGGGAAGAAGGGAAAGGCCGCGATCAAACCGACGCAACGCTTTTCTGAGGGAAGCCAGTATTTTGAAACCACCAGGGGACTGCCCGGGCAATCCCAGGACGAAGTTCTCGCGGTTGAAGATCTACAAGCGCTCCCGGGGCATGTGATTCTCGGATTGATGCCTGATGAAGAAATGGATGAATTTGCGCGGCGAGATGGCAACATTTTCGGTCACGCTATGCCACCAATGGGCGCCGGCGGCATGGGAGGCATGGGTGGCGGCTTGTTAGCCGGCGGCGCCTTGGGAGGCGGGAAATTAGTCGGCGACGCGGGCGGTGCCGTCGATGGCACGTCGCAACTCGCCGGGTGGACGCAGGCCGGCGGGTTGTCGTTGCCGATTGAGCTCCCCGTCACCGGGCAGAAGCTCGTCTTCACCAAAACCGGCGGCGACGCAAAGCTGGCGTTGTCGCTCCGCCCGAAAGCCGCGCTGCGGTTCGGACTCGGCGTCGTGTGGACGGCGATCTGGGTGACGTGCGCCTTGCTGCTCGCCGCGGCGCTCCGCCGCCCGGATGCGCGTCCGGCGGTGCTCCGCGTGCTGGCGTGGGCCGCGCTCCTCGTCGGCCTCGCCGGCTGGTGCCTGTTGCCGGCCCCGCTGTCGCTGATCGCCCTCGCCGCTTTTCTAGCGGGCGTCGGCACGCTGGTTTGGTCCGCGACAAAACCGGCGCTGGCGTAGACGTCCGAGCCGGAAGCGGAAGCGACGGTGCTTTCCTTCCTTCACGCGGCGGCAAGACCGTCGCTCACGCTTCCGGCTCGGGCGCTGCGCCGCTTTGACAACGCGGGCGAATTGTGGCATGGTGGCCGCGAAGGAGGACGACCATGCCCGGCACGTTCGATCTTTCCGGCCGCGTCGCGGTCATCACGGGCGGCGCGCAGGGACTTGGCTCTGCGATCGCCCGCACGCTCGCCGATCAAGGGGCCCGCATCGCCCTGCTCGACTTGCAGGCCGACGCCGTGCAGAAAATCGCGGCCCACATCAACTGGGTGACGAATCGCCCGACGCTCGGTCTCGTCTGTGACGTTCGCGACCGACAGCAGGTCGATGATTGCATCGACCAGGTCGTCGCGCAGTTCGGGCAGATCGACATCCTGGTGAACAACGCCGGCATCCACCGCCGCGGCTCGCCGACCGACTATAAGCCCGAAGACTTGAACGACGTGTTCGCCGTCAATCTCGTCGGGTGCTATCAGGTCGTGGCGGCGGTCGGCAAGGTGATGGTGCCGCAAGGCCGCGGGTCGATCATCAACGTTTCGGCGCTGGGCGGCGGCGTCTTGGGATTGGGCCGCGGCGGGTCGATCTACGGCATGACGAAGGGAGGCATCGTCTCGCTGACGCGCGACCTCGCCGCCGAGTGGGGCAAGCACGGCATTCGCGTGAACGCCGTCGCTCCCGGCTGGATTCGCACGCCGATGACGAACGCGTTGCAGAACGACCCGGTCCGCGCGGAGAAAGTGCTGGAGCGCGTCCCGCTGCGCCGCTGGGGCGAAGCGGACGACGTTGCGGGCGTGATCGCATTTCTGGCGAGCGACGCGGCGGCGTATGTCACCGGCGGCACGATTCCCATCGACGGCGGCGCGGCGAACACCATCATGCTCATGATGGAATGATCCTTTCCGAGCCGGAAGCGTCAGCGACGGAGCCCTGCGATGTCTCAAGCCACCTCCCAACAACAACCCGTCCCCGCCGAGCTGCTCGGCCCGCTCGTCGAAATGACCGATCGGCTCTCCGATCCCGCCGCCTTGCGGAACAGCTTCGCCGAGCACGGCTACGTCTTCCTGCGCAACGTGCTGCCGCGAAACGACATCCTCGCAGCGCGGCGGGCGATCTTCTCGCTGCTGGCGGGCGTCGGCGAAATCGCGGAGCCGGTCGACCACGGCATCGCCACGGGAACCAGCCGCCGCCAGGAAATGGCGGGCGATCTCGGCGGCTTCTGGAAGACCGTCAGCGAGCATCCGTCGCTGAGAAACGTGACGCACGGCCCGCGGCTCGCCGAACTCGCCGCGCTGATCTTCGAGTCGCCGGCCCGAGCGCACAACTATCTGTTCCTGCGTCCCGCGCCGGTCGGCAACGCGACGAACCTGCACTACGATTTTCCGTTCTTCGCCGGCGGCGCAACCGGCATCATCACTTGCTGGGTGCCGCTCGGCGAGATTCCCGTCAGCGACGGGCCCCTCGTCGTGGTGGAGCACTCGAATCGCTTCGACGATCTCATCGCGCCGATGCGCTCGGCGTCGCTCGCCGGCGATCCCGAGGCGTTCGCCAAGGCCCAGGATTACGCGTATCAATCCGCCATGGCCGATACGCTCGACTTCGTCCGGTCGCGGAACACGCGGTTGTTGACAGCGCACTTTCAGCCCTGCGACATGATTCTCTTCGGCGGCTTCACGATGCACGGCTCGCTCGATAACAGTTCGCATGTGAACCGCGTGCGACTGTCGGTGGACGTCCGCTATCAGCCGGCGAGCGAACCCGCGACCGATCCGCGGTTCTTCGGCGAAAATCCCCTCGGCGCCAAAGGGGGCGGCTACGGCGAACAGAAAGCCGCCCAGCCGCTCGGCACGCCGTGGGTCGCGAAGCAATGATCCCTCCGAGCCGGGAAGCGGTGTCTTTCGATTGTGAAAGCAAGGCCGGCGCTACCGGCTCAAATGGGGCGCGAGTTTGCCGCGCCTGACGGTTGTGTCGAACGGGCCGCGGTCAAAGGCGGCAGGACCGCTATCCCGCGTGCTTCCGCTTGAAGCGGCACAATCGCGCGAACCGATTCGATGGTGACTCGACCTCATCCGTTCGCTACGGCAACTTTTGCCGATTCGCCCCAGGAGGCGCTATGTCGCGTGCTACCCCGACTCGGACCTGGTTCTCGCTCATTCGGTTTCCGTTGCTGACGCTCGCGTGCGGCGCAGGTTGCTGGCTGGCGCTCGGCTCGCCCGCCGCGGCCCAATGGTTCGGCAAGAAGTTCCTGCGCAAGCCAACAGCGGCCGCAGCGCCGACCAACGACCAGGGGTTCGCGGGCTACATTCGGCGGTTGTCGATCGAAGCCCAGACCGCCGCGAATCGGGGCGACTACGAGACGGCGCTCAACCTGGCGGAGCGGGCCCACAAAGTGTCGCTGACGTGCCAGTCGATGCTCGCCAACGATGCCGACTGCGCGCCGGCCGCATTGGAATCGCAGGTGGAGCGCTACCGCGCCGCGAAAAACGACGAGCCGGCCAGCGCCGTGAATCCGGAAGACCCGAAAGGTCCGATCGATCTTACGCCGCTGCTCGACCGCACGGCCGCCGAGTCGCAGTTGCCGATTCCCCCGACGCCCGCCGCGTCGCGCCGCAAGAAATCGCACGGTCCCACGGCGGCTTCGCAGCCGCAGATTGCCGCCGCGAAGCCACGGGCGAGTGCGACGAAGCCAAAAGCTGTCGCGTCGAAATTGCAAGCCGTCGCAGCAAAGCCGCAAGTCCGCGCGCCGAAACCCCAAGTCGCCGCATCGAAACCGTTGGCCGGCGATCCGCTGACGACGATTGCTGCGAAGCCGGCTGTCGAAACGCCGAGTGTTCCCACGGCACGGGAAGCCCGGGAAATTGTGCTCGCGTCGGATTCGTTGCCGCAGAAGTTCACGCGGCGGAAAGCGGCTCGTGCGCCGGAAGGCTATCTCGTCCGCCAGAGCCGCTGGTTCAACCCCGAAGCCGATACGCGGGAATTGATCGACGACGCTTCGCCGCAAACGTCCGTCCAACAGACGTCCCAAATCGCTCGCGAGGAACGCCAGCCAGGCCGCGCGACGTTGAATTCGACTCCCGCCCGCCGCCACCCGCCGCGCGCCGAGGCGCCGAAGGAAGACGCCGAAATCAAGCCCGCGATCGCTACGGCGGACCAGGCCGGCGAGCGTTGGCAACTCGATATCGATCACACCGCGTCGCCGGCCCGCGCGACGCGCCGGCCCGTGCAGGCGGAAACCGCCGAGCGGGCTTTTGCGCCGCGATCCATTCAACGCACCGAGACGACGATCGGCGTCTGGCAGTCCACGGAAGCGCCGATCGTCCGCGCGTCCGACACGCCGGGCATGATCGAAACCGATTTCCGCCACGTGACCGGTGGCGACCTCTCGTGGAATGCCGATGAACCGCGCACATTGAATCCGCCGCCGGTTTCCCGGCCGACGCTGGCCCCGACGATCGACGGCCCGGCCGTCCGTTACCGGGACGATGCCACGTCGGAATGGGACGCCGGGGAACTGCTGGACGTGGAGACGGCTCCGGTTTCCGCCGCGGCGATCCCGCTGCTGGCCGGCGACTGGACGCCCGGCCGGCAGACGCTGCTGATCGGCATCGTCCTCGTCATCGCCGGCCTCGCGCTGTTCGGCCTGTCGTTCCGCTGGAAGTAAGCGCGCCCGAGCCGCCAGCGACGGAATTGGCTTGAAGTCGGAAGGTGGAAGCCAGAAGCCCTTCCGTCTTCGCCCTTCCGCCTGTACGTTGCTGGTTGTGAATCGTGTTCCCGCCAACATGCGTGGCTTCGTTCTGTGGCTGGTGCTCGCGGCCTGCACGCATCGCTCGTTGCCTGCCGACGAGATCACGGTGCGGGATGATGCCGGGCAGCACGTCGCCATCGAGGCCCGTTGGGTCGCCGAGGGGAAAGACGCCGTCGCCATCGAGCGGCGGGACGGCCGCTGGGAAGTCGTCCCCGCGGATCGCATCGTGGAACGCGTTCCGAAAGACGACCCCGCCCCGCTCACGCCGGAGGAAGTCGACGCGCGGCTGCGGAAGGAGTTCGACGCGGCGCGGTACATCAGCCTGATCGAAGCACCGTTCGTGCTGGGTTTGGTCTCCGCGCAACCCCTGGCCGGCGACAAGAAGGGGGCGAAACGCTGGGAGAACCAGCTCAAGCGGGCGATGAAGTTCCTGCAGGGAATGCAGGCCGGCTTTCTCAACTTCGCCCAGGACGCGGAACTGGATGTGCACGAGCCGCGTTTCCCGCTGGTTGTGCTCATCTTCGAGGACGATCAGGAATTCAACCGCTATGTCGCGGCGCAGACGGAAGGCGTCGGGCTGTCGGCGGAGAAGATCGCCTCGTTCTACGATCTGTTGACGAACCGGCTCGCGTTGCGGTTACGGGAATGCCGGACGTTCGTGACGCCGCTGCACGAGGCCATCCATCAGCAGGCGCACAACCGCGGCGTGCTGACGCGGCTGGCGCCGGTCCCGGCGTGGTTCAATGAGGGACTCGCGACCGGCTTCGAAGGCGACGGCGAAAAACTGAAAAGCGGGCCGAAGGCGTTGAACCGCAAGTACGCCGCGATTGCGCTGAACGCGAAGAAGACCAACTGGACCGACATTGTCCGCGAAGACGCGGCGTTCCAGGGCGACATTCTCGCCGGCGAAGCCTACGCCCAGGCGTGGGCCTTGCACTGGTGGCTCTACACGCGGCACCGCGCCGAATACCGCAAGCTGCTGAAACACTACGCGAGCCTCGAACCGCTGATGAGCGTCTCCGCCGAGGAGCGATTGCGGGTGTTCAAGGAACTCGTCGGCACGCCGCCGGAGGAATTACAGCAGGCGTTTCAGAAGGAAGCGGGGAAGCTGCTGAAGCGGAAGTGAAATGGAAATCATCCGCCATTTTGATCCCGGCGTTCGTGAAGTTGCAGAAGCTCCTCGACGCGGGGCCAATCGATGATTTCATCGGTGATCGGCCACATCCGGCCGTTCATCCGCAAGGTGCCGATGTCGCGCAGAATTGCGCCGAAGCAAATCCCCGCCGCCAGGCCGGAGACCACAGGATGCACCGTCCAACCCACGAATCCGGCGACGAGCCCCAGGATAGCGAGAACAAGCCACCGCCAACCCATCAACCCGAGGATCATTCCCGCGGACCAACCTTCGGTATGGAATTTCCAGTTGTTCTTCAAGCTGCGGTACTGCAGGGACGTCAATTTCATAAATGGTTCCGACGATCAGAGACTCAATCCACCCACCGATTCACCAGCACGTTCCGCATGCGCTGCTGCGTCGCGGCGGGAATTCGGCGTGAGAACAAAATTCGCTGCCGATTGGTGATCGCGACGAAGCCGTGCGGGATCTGCTCCTCGGCAAGAATCTCCGACACGCGCTCTTGCAACTGCTGCGGCAAGCGGCCTTTCTTCAGCCGCACGGTTCCCTGGCGAATCGTGAGAATGACGGACGCCCACGGCGGAGGGAAGAAACGAAACTCGATGGCCAGATAGCCCGCGAGCAAGACAACAACGACGGCCGCCATCCACATGGTTTCAGCCGCAATCACTCCGGCGACGGCGGCAACAGCACCGGGCCGTTGTTGTTTTTCGGCATCGGTTTCGGCGGCGCAGCTTTGGACGCCGGCGGTTCCACCGGTTTCGGCGCGGCCTGGGGTTCTTCCGGCAACGGCGCCTCGGGAACCGGCTTCTCGTCCACATCCAATCCCGGTTCCGGCGGCGCGTCTTTCGCCTTCATCGGCCCGCGCGCCAGAAACGCCATCACGTGGTCGGCATTCCTCGTCAAGCGGGCCGCGGCGGAGAACAAGTCCTGCGCCCGCGGGTCCCGGTTGAAATGCAACAGCACTCCCAGCACGAACAACCGCTCCGGATCGGCGACATCTTCTTCCACCCATTCCGCCACCCGCGACAGAATCGACGTCCGCCACAATTTGCTGTCCGGGCCCAGCAGCATTTCCAGCGAAAACGCCGACTCCGGCAGCGACGGATCGACGTGCACGGCCCGGCGGAATTCCATCGCTGCGCGGTCATAGCGGCCCAAAATCGCGAAGACGATGCCGTAGCGCAGATGGGCTTCCGGCAAATCGTCGGCGAGTTGCACGGCTTGCCGATACGCCGAGTACGCCGTCTGCCACTTCTGTTGCCGAACGTACTGGTCCCCTTCCGCGAGGAAGTTCAGCGCCTTCGCCCGCGCCGCGGCGCTCGACGTCACGACGGGACGATGGGCCGGGTCGGTCTTCGGCACGGCGGGGGCGTTCCACGGATCGCGCTGCACCGGCAACGCGTCGGCCGGGGCCATCATCGGCGAGCCGGGCATCTCGCTCGGACGCAGCGGATACGGCCAGTAATAGCCCGGATAAACAATCGAGCCATACGTCGTCGGATAACCGCCGTAGACCCACGTCGGGTAGCCGGGAACGTTGATGCGGTGTTCGCGCGGGGCGTAAGTCCAGCCGCCACCTTGCGAGAACGTGCGGCCGCGCGGCTCTGATGTTTGGGCCTCGCCGAACGAGACGAACGCCGCCGAGACCAGCAGCGCGCAGCAACCGACCGTCGACCGTGACATGACGAACTCCCGCCAGAGAACTGTGGCGACCCGCGGAATTCATTATCAGCCCGCGTCGCGCAGCGGGTCAAGGAGGAATTCGTCCACGACGGCAGCGTCGGAGACGGCCTTCTCTTCTTCCGCCGCCGGCTCGAACACGTCGATCGGCCGCGGGTTGATGCCGATCAAAAGGAACGCCAGCGTCAGCCAGCCAAGAACGACGCGGCCCCAGCCGAGCGGAACCCGGTCGTTCGTCGTCGGCGGGTGGCGGATGCCCATCATCGTGATCAGGAGCAGCATCACGCTGAAGGCCCAGTATTGCGTCACGATCATGTAGCCGGCGACCAGCCACACGAACAGCACCGCGACGACGTGCGCCCGCTTGCCGATGAGGCAATACAGAATGTGTCCGCCGTCGAGTTGGCCGATGGGCGTAAGGTTCAACGCCGTGATGAAGATGCCAACCCAGCCCGCCATCAGCAGCGGGTTGATGATCACGGTCTGATTGGCGGCCAGCGGGCCGTGCACGGCCTCGACCATCCACCGCATCAGCAGCGGTTCGTTGAAGACGATGTCGGACCACGGACCAACAACCGTCTCAACTCGCGACTGCAGAATTCCCAGCCAGGCGACCGGCAACGCCACGAGCAGCCCCGCCAACGGACCGCTGATGGCGATGTCGAACATCGCCTTACGGTCGGCATGCCGCGGCGATTGCACGATGACCGCCCCCATCGTCCCGAAGGGAAAGAACGGCATCGGAATGAACATCGGCGGAATGGCCGGCACGTGATAACGCCGCGCCTGCAGGTAGTGGCCGAATTCGTGGAACAGCAGCGTCGCCATCAGCGGCCCGGCGTAGAGCAGTCCGCTCCGGAGCATGCTGCGCAGGAAATAGTGCGCTTGCGGGCCATCCGCGAACACCGTCTGCCAGAAGTATTCCGCGGGGACCACGCCGTTGTAGAACCTCGCTCCGATGTAAAACGTGGAGAGGCACGTCAAACCGAACAACAGACCCGAAATCCTCCACATCCGCGGCGAAGGACGAAACGGCGCCGTCGGCCCGGAGGGAGCAGGTTCAGCGACCGGCGGCAGAGAAGGAGAAAGCTCATCGCTCATGTCAGTTGTTCATCCGTGATGGTGATCGAGAAACGTCGTCGCCCAATTGTA
>CAZDGB010000165.1:11315-16492 GCA_964504645.1 uncultured Planctomycetaceae bacterium
GACAGGCGGGCGAACGTGGCGAAATCTCCGGCGGCGCGTTACAACGCCCACAGAGCCAATTTGCGAGATCGGGAGGAACTGCCATGGGGCTGTTCGATGCGTTCAGCAGCAAAGACTGGAACGTCATCGCTGTCATCTTCGAGCGGAAGGACTCGTACCGCGTCAACGGGAATCGCGCCAAGGGGAGCGAAGCCGTGAAAGCGCGGGACGGTGCGAAGACCCATCCGCGGACGATCTTTTACGCCGTGTTCGACCAGAAGCGGGCTTTCGTCGAGGGCGATTTCGGGAAAGGCTATAACAACATTCCGAACGACGTAGCCGACCGTTTGAAACGCGAGTTGCCGAAGAACGAAACCGTGCAGGGCATTCTCCGCATCCTCGAAGGAGGCAGCCTCGACAAAGCCGCCAAACCCCTCGTCTGGACCGGCTACCCGCCACCGGACAAGCCGACGTATGACGCAGAATATTCTTGAATCGCGGACATCGGATCGTGAATAGCAGAAGGGAAAAGCCGCGGATGGCATCCGCGGTCTTCGTATTCCCCATCCGCTATCCGATGTCCGCTATCCCCCATCCCCGGAGTTCCCGTGTCTCGACCGCATATGCCGCCCGCTGATCTGCCGGAACCCTCCGTTCGCCTGACGGAGGGCTGGCACTGTCTGCATCTCTATTACAAAATCAATCCCGCCGCCTGGGGAGCGCTCTCGCCCAATCAACGGGAATCGGGCCGCGAAGAGGTGGCGGCGATTCTCGATCCGTCTCGCGACGGGGCGCCGCTCCGCTTGCAGACGTCGGTCGTCTCCGGCCACAAAGCCGATCTGGCGCTGATGATCATGGACTCCGATCCGCTGAAGATCGACGGCATCAAGCAGCAACTCCGGGCCAGCGCGCTCGGCTCGGTCTTCGTGCCGACGTATTCGTTCGTCTCGATCACCGAAATCTCCGAATACGTCCCGACCGTGGAACAGTATTCCGCCCGCTTGCAGTTGGAAGGCACCTCCGCAGAGGACCCGGCGTTCGTGGCGAAGGTCAACGCCTACGCCCAGCGGTTGCCGATGATGAACAAGCAGCGGTTGGAGCCGGACTTCCCCAACTGGCCGGCAACCTGTTTCTACCCGATGAACAAGGCCCGGCATCCGCTCGCGAACTGGTACACCGAACCGTTCAGCGAACGCAGCGCGCTCATGGCCGAGCATGCGACGAGCGGCATCAAGTTCGCGGGCAAAGTCAGCCAGCTCATCACGGCGAGCACGGGCTTTGACGACTGGGAATGGGGCGTCACGCTGTGGGCCCGCACGCCGCAGTTTTTGAAGGACATCGTCTACACGATGCGCTTCGACCGGGCCTCTGCGAAGTACGCCGAGTTCGGACCGTTTTACGTGAGCTACATTTTGCCGCCGCAGGAGGCGCTGGATCACCTGCTGCTGAAGTAGCTGGAAACCCGGTTCGTCTTCTAACCGGGTTTCGCTTTCCTGTCGTGAACGGCGAAAAAAAAGCGAATCCCGGTTAGTCAAAGCCCGAACCGGGATTCAAGTAGCGGCGGCTCGCCGCCGGTGAGTTCTAACCCGAACTTCGTCCAAGCACGAAAGCCATCGCGTGTCGGTCGTGATCCGAGTGCTGAGCTTTCACGACGTCGGCGAACTGGATCGCATCGACGGTGGTTTTCAGGTCGACTCCGAGCTTATCGTCTCATTGAACGGCGGAGCATTGGGCTATCGCGTCGTGCCGGTGCCCCTCTATTCGAAGCGATACCCGTCCGGGAGTGTCAACTACGCTACGTATCTCGATCAGCCGGACAGAATTGCCTTCGTCGCCGCAGTTGAGGACCGAGTTGCCGGTTTGATCCGATTGGCTCGGACTTGGAATGGCTTCGCAGCGATTGAAGACCTTGTGGTCGATGTCGAACATCGATGTTGCGAAATTGGCCGCCGACTGATGTTGCGAGCCTGCGAATGGGCCCTGCAGCTTGGCGTGCGCGGAATCTCTGCGGAAACTCAGACGAATAATGTTGCCGCGTGCCAATTCTACGAGCGCTGCGGCTTCGAGTTGTCCGGCTTCGATCGCAGATTTTATGCGGGACTGTCGCCGCAGAAATCAGAAGCGGCAGTCTTCTGGTATCTGATGTTCGATGCCTGAAAAGCGAATCCCGGTGGTTAGTCAAAGCCCGAACCGGGATTCCGGACCAGGGCGGGCTGACGCCACGCCGCTCGCCTCTAATGCAGCCGGTACTCTTCGTTCTCGCGGTCGAAGTCGCTGTTCGCGAGTTGTTGCCGGAATCGCACGTCGGTGTACGTGTAGTATTCGATCAGCGTCGCTTCGTCCATTTCCTCCGGCGTCGCGTTCGCCAAGTCGGGCGTCGGCCAAGTGTAGTTCTTGATGTAGACCGGCACCGACCACTCCTGGTCGAGCAGCGTGATCGACTTGCGATATTGCGGCGAACCTTGGGCGTCGGCGTATTCGATGTAGTAGCACCAGCACTTGCGGCCGTCGAACTCCTGGTCCGCCAGCAATTCGCAACGGCTGAAGTTGGACGTCTTCAGATCGAACTGGTGGGCGTCCTGAATGATCAGGGCCAGTTCGAGCAAGCCAGCTTTCGTGATCGGGTAGCGGGCCTCGCTCATGGCGAGCGTGCCGTCCGGGGCGAGCGACAGCGTGCCGAGCTTCGCTTTCAACCCGCGTCCGGCGCGGACAAGCATTTCGCCGTCGTTCTCGCCGTCGACGTAGAGGACTTCGCGGCCTGTGTCGCCGGTGTTCCATTTCAGGTAGACGCTGAACGGCGCATGGCGGACTTTGAGCGAAATCTCTTGCTCGTCGGTCAGTTCACCGCCGACGAATTCCTGCTTCATGAACTCGGCGGTGTAGTCGGGTGTTTTCTTGAGGAAATCCACGCCGGCCGTGATGCGCGCCAATTTCTGTTCCAGCGTTTTCCGGGCGAGCTCGGCGGGTGTGAGCGCCGCGGCCGATTCATCGGCGACCGATTCCGCGCTCGTGGAAATCGCGGCGGCCACAGGCGCGGTCGGGGGCAATTCGAGCTTCAGCGCCAACTGCTTGTTCGCCGAGCGATGGATCGTCTGACTGCCGGAAGGAATCGGCGCGGCTTCCAGCCGCAAAAAGCCGATCGCCGCGAGAAGAATTCCCCCGGCGATCAGGTTGGATTTGCGTTGCGCGTCGAGAGACGACCAGATTCGGAACAAGCGCCGCATGCGGACCTCGTGTGCAGTGATGGGTGGTGAATCGTCCGCCCGCACGCCCGCGCGAGGTCCATCCCGTGAGGCGCGTCAGCGAATCGCCGGCGAACTGGTCAGCCGCCGACACGATCGCCCCTTCGCTTCGGTTCCAGAGGACGCGAAGGCGGTGCGGCGCGACTTTCGGCAACTCCTACCGAAAGATCGTCATCCACGAACGGAGCGCCCCAGCGAATGCCACCCCGCCGATTCAGCCCGCACGTCTCGCGCGAGCTGACCGAGCCGAAAACTTGCCCTGGGCGTCAGACTTTGCCGCGATCCAAAGCCGCGGTTGGCATCCGCGGTCTTCCGGGTGATGTCGATCAAGAAAACCGCGGTTTTGCGGAGCGAGGGCACTACTTTTCCGGCGATTTCTGCCGGTCGGCGGGTTTCTTGAAGATCGGGATGAGTTCGATCTCGACTTCCGTGCCGACGGGCGGGATGCGTTCGGTGTAGGCTTCGAACATCAGCCCGTCGTTCGTGGCGCTGCTTTCGGCATCGACGTCGATCACCGACGATGCGAAGTTCGCCACGCAGATCAAGTCGCCGGCTTCCGCTTGGTAGTACTTGTCGCCCGTCTTTTCGTCCGTGTAAAAGTTGCTGCCGGGAAAGACCCAGTCGGCGTTCATCTCCCGCATCTGCGATTGATCGTAAAGGCTCTCGACGACTTTGCGATACGCCTTATCCTTTGAAAACGACAGGAACAGGTCGCGCTCCTCGTCGGTCATCGAGCCGTACCACAGCATCTCGCCCCGTTTCTCGTCGTATTTCAGATTCTTGTCCTTCGACAGCTCGACGCCGGCGGGAAACTTGTCCAGCTTTTCGATGAAGTACCGCCGCGTGGCGTTGCGGACCCACGACTTGGCCGGCACGCGCTGCCGCTTGCCGTTCTCGTCCAGCCACGTCACGAAGATGTCGATCTTCTGGCCCGTCGGCGGCTGAAACTCCGGCGAAAACTTCACCGGTTCGCCCGGTTCGGCGCCGAGCGCCAGCAGTCCCGCATGCACGGTCTGCGCCTTCGTCGGCACGGAGAGAATCGCCTCGTGCTCCTTCGTCTGTTTGAGACAGGCGAGCAATTCCAGCAGCCCTTCCCGCAGCACGATTTCGCCCTTCAGAATCAACCGCTTTCCCGCGGGGTCTAGCAGCACCGTCTCCTGCTTGTTCAGCGGAACAAGTTTGTTCTTCGCAGGCACGGCGGTCTTCGGTTCGTCATCGGCCCACACCCACAGTCCTGCCGAGAGCAGAAATCCCGTCAGGCACCAGACGCTGGCCGATCGAAGAACGGAGGACCGTGACATGGCGGCTTCCTTTCAAATGAAGCAAGGCACCCGTGCAGTGTAGCAAAGGCGAACCGTGGCGTTGTAGCGACCGAACGCATCGTAGAGCAGGCGCGCTCGGCGGCTTCGTGATGAGGGGTGTCCAAAGACTCCGGCGAGCCGCCGGCCTACGTGCGAATTCGACGCTCTACTACGTTGTGAATTCACGCGATTTTTGGTAAAATCCAGACCGCAAACCTTCTGGCCATATCGCGCCGCAAGCCCTGAATTAACAACGGGTTGCGACGCGACCATCCCGGCCGTGAATTCGCGGCTTTAGACTCTCGACTTTCCGTTAAGGAGCGCTCTGTTGTCGACCGGTGAGACGGAACCTGCGGCCTCGAATGGCGACGATCGGATTCTGCCGGTCGCTATTCAAGACGAGATGCGCACCAGCTACGTGACCTACGCCATGAGCGTCATCATCAGCCGCGCGCTCCCCGACGTGCGCGACGGCCTGAAGCCGTCCCAGCGCCGCATTCTCGTCGCCATGAACGACCTCAATCTCGGGCCGAACTCCGGCCGGGTGAAGTGCGCGAAGATCTGCGGCGACACAAGCGGCAACTACCATCCGCACGGTGAAGGCTCCGTCTATCCCACGCTCGTCCGCATGGCCCAGAACTGGAACATGCGCGAA
>CAZDGB010000166.1:0-4056 GCA_964504645.1 uncultured Planctomycetaceae bacterium
TTTCGGTCAGGACACTCTCATAACTCCTGGATCATTTCCAGGGAGGCAGTCCAAGCACATTCAGCACCTGCCGCATGCAGGGAGACGCTCCCGGCATGCTGTCGTGCCAGCGAACGAGAATGCGGCAGTTGCGAACCGCCGTCCGCCAGTCGCCGACCTCAATCGCCGTTCTCATGGCGTCGGAAGCGCGTCGGATTTCGCTGAGTTCCATGCCACCCATCCTCCCGCACGGAGCGGAGGGAGTCAATTGGATGGCTTCGGTGGATGTTCCGACTGTTTGGCTTTTACTGCTACGGGCGACTTATCACCAAACTGCTTATTGACTTCCGCTATGACCAGTTCAAAAACCCCGTCGGGCACATACCCTCCGTCTTCTTCATAAAGCGGAGGAGATGTCCGCTCGATGGGAGTCAGCCAGTTGCAGATCGCAACCGTCGGCTTAGGGAGCTTGGACGGACAAACCCTGGATGGATGATATGGAATTTCGATGTAGTGTACTGGTCGCGGCTTTATATCAGCGCCGGAATGCGAACAAACAACACCTACCCATTCAACAGCCGATACAATTTCTTCCGTGGGCGTCAGAATGATCACCGGATGGTGGCGATATTTTCCATCGCTGCACTTAACGTCCATCCAGACAATTTGACCCTGATCGGTAATAGGCACGACAACTGCCCATCTGCATGTCAGTCTTCGAGCGTTGCAGACTCAGCGGGCGGTTCGCACGATGCTGCCCAAAGCCTCAGTTGAGCGTTCGTGGGAGAAATCGCGCGCACACGTATAGCTGCGGCACGTTCTTCCGGATCAATTAAGGCCGCCAGTTCAGCCACGATTTTCGTGAGTTGGCCGACCTGCTGTTGGAGCTTAGCGATTTTGAGATTCTCGCTCAGCTTTTGACCACCTGGAGTCACTCCTGTTTTGTTACGCTTATTCTCACGCTGACGGAACACGCCACTGCCGCACACCGTTTCTTTGCGAAACGGATTATGGAGCCGCTCTCCGCACGCCTTCTTCGCCACTTGATCTATCATGGTCAATTCCAGTTCCGGAATCCGGGTCTTCAAATACAAAACAATTCAGCCCGCTACGCATAAGGTCGGCAAGCTCAACAAGATATTTGTCGCTGATCGCCGATTCTGACGTCGCGAAGAGTGAGGCACAGACCGAATCCGATTCGTAGTCAAAATTCCATTTCAGCTTATAGAACAAATCTCCGTCGATTGCCATTGATGCGCCATCGAGAAGCATCGACGATCCGCAAGATTCCGTGCCAACTCCTCGAAGCGTGGCAATAATTCCGTGTTCTGGTAGCGCATCGAAAGGGACGAGATATTCACCGCTAAGTTCGATAGTTGCCGCTTGTCCAAAAAATGGGGCAATCAATGCCCCGATCTCATCATTCGATTTCAGAACAAAATTCTCGGTCGTAGCCTTTTCGGGACCACTCACTCGTTCAAAATCAAAATGCGCATGGGCATAGCTGTTGGTCGCGTCCACATCAACTGCGAGCCACGCCGAAAACGAGTTCCCCAACCCGCCATGCGCTGTCTTCGATAGGGTGCGCTCCGGAAGCCCATCTAAGCGAGAGCCAGAATCGACATTGAAGCGTGCGCATACGCTGAAGCGTTGCAACAGCTCGTCGCCGAATTCAGGGAATTCCAGACTCATTGCTCATCTGCCGAGAATGCCAATTTCTTATTTATCCTCCGGCTATGACACACCGATGTCAAGAGAGGGGGCGGATTCTAGAAAGCGGCCGAAATTACGTCAATCGCGAGGCGGAGCGAACCATGCGTCAAGACAGCGTGTCCGGGCAACATGAAGCGGCGCAACTCCCCTCAAACGTCCTAAAACCTCCTTCAATTGAAGGATGTCGGCCCGCATCTCGGACGGCGCAGCAGCTTTATACCCTGCCGGAGGGTGCGCACATCGTGCGCCAGGGTTCAACTCCCCCGGTCTCCGCTACTTCCCGCTTGAAGCTATGGCGAGCAACGCCATGCGTGCCCAAGTGGAAGTTCCAGCCCCAGTGGTAGCGGCGAACTGATCAAGCATCTTTCGCTCGGCCTCCGTCAGCCGAATGCGAAGCATGTGCTTGATGTCGGTGCGATTTACCTTTGGGGCAGTCTTTTTCTTCATGTTGGCATCGTAGGCACAATGTGTCTACATGTCAAATAAAAATCGCAGTGAGACTCAATCACCAACACGCAGCGACCCCACTACCCCAGCGTCAATCGCTCTTTACGCTCCCCGCGGAGGCGGCTATCGTTGCGGAGAGGTTGTGATCGCGTGTTCGCGATTCGTTCTGTCCACTCGTTCCGTGAGATTCGCACGCCGCTCCCATGTCCTACCGGACGATCAAACGCCTGTTGGGCGAGACGAGCCTGGAGCGGAAGTGCCGCTTTCTGTTCGGCAGCGGCCTGTTGCTGCTGATCACGGGGAGCTTCTATTTCTATTACAGCCAGACGAAACAACTGGTCTTTCGCCAGAACAAAGTCGCGGCGCGACTCCTGGTATCGCCGGTGATTCTCGAACATCACTGGAAATGGGAACTCGGCCTGGAGCGGAAGAGCAATCCGCCGCTGGATCCGAAACTCGTGGAACGGATGGTGCTGGAACTCAAGCCCGAGGACTTGAAGGACTACAGTTGGGAATTGATGAAGGCGTCGAAGCTCGACGATCCCGATCCCTCCAGCCGGCCTTCGGACAACATGGGCCATCGCGCCCGCGAGGCGATCCTCGACCGCAACAGGCCGGAGTTCGAGGACGTCGACAAGGAGCAGCAGTACTACTACTACAGCGAAGTGCGGGCAAAGGAATCGTGCCTGGGGTGCCATCGCGAACGGAGCCATAACCCGGAGCTCGCGGAAGGAGACCTCATCGGCATCGTCAAAATCTCCTTCCCGCTGGCCCGCACCAACCGCGACCTCGCCTGGAACAACGCGCTGCTCCTCTCGACGGCGATCATCACGGCGTCACTGGCCATGCTGGCGGCGTCGACCATCGTCCGCTACGTCATCGTCAAACCGGTGCTGCACCTGAAAGACGTCAGCGAATTGGTCGCGCGCGGCAGCCTCGATCAGCGGGCCGACATCCGCACCGGCGACGATTTCGAGGAACTGAGCCATGCCTTCAACCGCATGCTCCGCCACCTGATGACCGTGCAGTCCGAATTGCAGCACCTCAACAAAGGGTACGAAAACAAGGTCGACGAACTGGCCCAGGTGAACCTGCGGCTGTACGAGATGAACAACATCAAGAACGAGTTCCTGGCGACGATGAGTCACGAGTTGCGGACGCCGCTCAACTCGATTCTTGGTTTCAGCGACGTGCTCTTGAACTCGCCGAACTTGAACGAGAAGCAGCGCCGTTATGTCGGGCACATCCAGTCGTCGGGCAAGCATCTGTTGAATTTGATCAACGACGTGCTCGATCTGGCGAAAATCGAGAGCGGCAAGATGGAGCTGCACCTCGTCGAGTTCTCGATCGCCGATCTCGTCGAGCGGCTCGTCGGTTCGATGCTGCCGCTGGCGGAAAAGAAGAACATCGACCTGCAATTCGAGGTCGATCCGCAGTTGCCGCTGTTGCAGCAGGACACCGGCAAGCTGCAGCAGATTTTGAACAACCTCTTGTCGAACGCCATCAAGTTCACGCCGGAGGGAGGCCGCGTCCGCGTGCGGGCGAAACTGGACGGCGACGATCAACTCTTGCTGGAAGTCGAAGACACCGGCGTCGGCATCCCGCTGGAGGAGCAGGAAAAGATCTTCGAGAAGTTCCGGCAAGGAAAAACGCTCCCCGGCCAGCAGAACCCGCTGACCCGCGAGTACGAAGGAACCGGGCTTGGCCTGTCGATCATCCGCGAATTGACGAAGCTGTTGTCCGGCGAAGTCCGCCTGCACAGCGAGTTCGGCAAGGGTAGCCTGTTCTCCGTGATCGTCCCGCTGCGGCTCGAACCCGACCAGAAACCGCGCGAAGCGCCGATTCGCTCCGTCGCGGCGCTGTGACTCCCGCCGGTCGCGTGCGCGTAGCGAGTCCCCGCGCGAACCCCGAGGGGGC
>CAZDGB010000166.1:4066-16457 GCA_964504645.1 uncultured Planctomycetaceae bacterium
CTGCACCCTTCAACCTCTTTCCCCTTCTTGAGTTTCTGAGTTCCGGCTTCCTGGGCTTTCTTCTTTCTTCGGAACTTGAAATGTCGCAGTTGGCATTTTGAATTGGCACCTCCTCCGCGCCCCGGCGTCTCTGCGCGAGGCTTTCTGAATTTCATTTGTGCACCATGATCGGTTCCACGACTTCCACCGGCGTCGGGTGGTCGGCGTCGGTCACTTCCACGGTGAGTTGATGTTCCCCCGCGTTGCGAGCCGTCAGAACGATGCGGAATTCCAAGCGCTGATCGGGATCGAGCCGGGGAATCGGCGTCAGCGTCATGTAGCCGTTCTCGACCAACGCTTGCACCGGCAACGAGCGGCCGCGGCTGCGGGCCGTCGCTTTGCGGAAATCGAATCCTCCCGGCCACACGCATTTGAGCGCTACGTCGGTCGCGGGCTGCAATCCCTGGTTGACGACCGTCACCAGAAGCTCGGCGTCTTCGCCGGTCTCGATCGGATCGTTCACGTCCTGCACGCGGACGTCCAGCACGCCGGCCAAAGGCTTCACGGTCAGGTTGGCTTCGGTGTCGTCGGCGGGCAAATCCTCGCCGCTGACGGTCGCCGTGAGGCACGCCTGCGTCGTCGGTTCGCGGCATTCGACTTCCAGTTGCAGCAGCAACCCTTCCTGGGCCGACAGTTTGTCGATGGACCACGTCACGCTGCGGTCATCGAGCTTGCCCCCTTCGGTCATCTCTCGGACCGTCAGCGCGGAATCGAGTTCGACCCGCACCACGACCCGGTTCAAGTCAGCAGTCGAGACATTGACGAGCGGGATGTTGAACTCCGCCCGGCTGCCGACGGTGCGGATTGCGGGGCCGTGCAATCGCCAATCGAGCTGCCGCGACACGAACTGCACGGCGACCGTTTTCTCCAGCACGACTTTGCTGCCGATCTGCACCGTGAAGACGCATTGGTATTCGCCGGCGTCCTCGCTGACGAGCGTCAGCGAGCTTTGCTTCAGGTCGCCCGGTTCGATCTTGGGAATCTTGTGCGTGACGCTTTTCTTCTCCGAGCCGGGGAACGTCAGCGCGTCGTCGAATTTGCACGTCACGCTCACGTTCCGCACCGCCTGATCGCTGGTGTTCTTGATCGTCAGATCGAACGTCACGCCGCTGCCGATCGGCCGCTGAGTGGGCGCCTCGACGAGCAGCTCGATCGGCGAATCGTCGGCGAACGTCTTCTCCGGAATCGGTGTCGGCACGGCCGATTCAGAGCGCGGCGACGGCAGATCGGAGTGCGGGGCTTCCTCCGGCGGAACCAGGCTTGGCCCCTCGGATTCGGTGGGCGTTTCGGTCGGCGCCGGCTGGCGCGCCGGGTGCCGCGGAGGCAACGGCGAACCCGGGTTCGCTCGCGACGGGAACTTGTCGAGTTCCTGTTGTTGCGGCAGCGCGCGCTGCGGTGAACCGAGATCGGGATCGGATGGCGGCTTGGCGTACATCCGCGGCCCGCTGCTCGGCGGCGGCGTCACGCTTTGCGGCGCGGATTGCTGGAATTGAGGCGGCTGCTGGAACTGCGGTGGTTGTTGGAATTGCGGCTGCATCGCCGGGCCGGGCGTCATCGGTCCGCGGCGGCTGGGCCCCAAATTCGGATGAACGTGCGGCGGGGGATAAACCGGCCGCCCGCTGTGTTGCGGCGGCTCCGAGGGCACGAATGGATCGTGAGGCTGCTGCGGAACCGCCGTGCACCCGGCAATCCCCAACAAGACGCTGGCTGTCAGCACCCATGCAGCCGAAATACGAGTCATGATACGAATGTCCTCAATCGACGAAACTCGGTGGCCCACCGATGGGAAACTCTAGCGGCTGAGGATTCGCAGAGTTGAGGAAAACGCTCGGCGCGCGAAAGAATGGCGCTTCGACCTGGACGTTTCTGCCGCGGGTTTCAATCCGGAAAGAACTGCGTGCGAGCATTGACCGTGAAACAGAAGTGCACTATTGTGCAGGTGTTGTTCGCGGGCTCATCAATCAAGTGGAGGGTTTCGTGAAAAAACCAAACGTTTTCAGTCTGCTCAAGAAGGGGTGGACAAAATTTACGGACCCGGAGCGTGAAAATCGACTTGGAGAGTTCACCAAGTATGTTCACAGGGCGCTTTCAGAAGAGCGGAAGAACTTTGACTTCCATCTCATCGCAGATCGCCTTCACATTCCAGAAGATGAACGCCAGGAGGTCATCGAGCGGCTATTCAAAAAGTGCGTCGAAAGAGCGTGGTCAGATGGCGAATTGTCTGAGACGGAATCTCGGAGTCTGAAATGGATAGGGCAAAAGATTGGATTGAGTGACTCCGAGGCAAATCGACTCATGGTTGATCGTGCGCTCGATGAATTCGACAAGATCTTTTGTGAATCTTTGAACGACGGACAAATTGATGACCGCGAGCAGGCTTTGCTTCAACGCGTGGCTGCTGCGTGTGATTCAACTCCGCAACTGCTGATTCAGTCCCGCTTTCAGCAACAGGGCGAAGGATTTATCAGAAATCTATTTGTCGAGTGCTGGAAGGATGGAAAGTTGGATTCCGAAGAGTGGAACTCCATTAAGACCACGATGACGATGATCGGAATGACGGAGCCAGAATTTCGAACGGCGATTCAAGCTCCAGCAAAACAGATCATCGAACACAGCTTGGCGGACTTTCAAAGCGACGGCGAGATAAGCAAAGGCGAGGAGCATTGGCTCGAATGGATGCTGAACAATCTGATATGGGATCGAGACTTTTCAAGCTATGTCCGCGGGCAAATCACGGAAACAAAGCTCTTTTCCGCAATTGTGGCTGGTCAATTGCCGAGCATCAACCCACCAAATGGTGTGGCATTGAGAGCAGGAGAATTGGTTCACTATTGCGGCCCATCCGATTTTTCATCCGTCCGCCGGAGAAGTAAATCCACATCGACCCAACTCACTTGCGGCTCGGTGATCATTACCGACGACCGCATGGTTTTCGTTTCTCCTGAATCATCCTTTCAAATCTTGCATACCAGAGTTTTAGGGTTCTCGCACTATCGCAACGGCTTTGACCTTCAGTGTTCTGGAAAGGGCGCAGGTTTTTATGACTTTGGAGACGGTAATCGCTTGGCCTGCGCCATTTGGTTGGTAGCTATCGGAAAGGCTAACCAGACGATCGTTGCCAAACGCGATGATCGCGTGAATCGCCATATTCCTCGTGATGTTCGCCAAAGAGTTTGGCAGAAGTATGGCGGTAGATGTGCCGAGTGTAGCGCCGATCAATACTTGGAGTTTGATCATATTGTTCCGATTGCGAAGGGTGGTTCAAACGGCGAAAACAACGTCCAATTGCTATGTCGCCGGTGCAACAACGCTAAATCGGATGCTATTTAGCCATGCAGAGGCACCAGTTTCCCCACGGTCGCGGCGGCACGGCGCAGCCGCAGAACCGATTCGAATCGACCGTGCACGTCCCGGATTACGCGCACTTTGAGGGTGACGAGGAGTTTCTCGAGGAACTGCGGAGCGTGCCGACGGAGTTTCTCGCCGACAAATCGCAGTCGATCGTCTCGGAGAACGACAGCCCGGACCTCGGCTTCCGCTACAGCCTGAATCCGTACCGCGGGTGCGAGCACGGCTGTGCGTACTGCTACGCCCGGCCGACGCACGAGTATCTCGGCTTCAACGCGGGAATCGACTTCGAATCGAAAATCGTCGTGAAGGAGCGCGCCCCGGAATTATTCCACGAATGGCTGGCCCGCGACGGTTACGAGCCGGGGCCAATCATGTTCTCCGGGGTCACCGATTGTTATCAGCCCGCCGAACGCCGGCTGGAACTGACGCGGCGCTGCCTGCAAGTGGCGCAGGAATTCGGCCAGCCGGTCTGCATCGTGACGAAGAACGCACTCGTCGTCCGCGATCTCGGTATTTTGACGGAAATGGCGGCGCGGCAACTCTGTGCGGTCGCCGTCAGCCTGACGAGCCTCGACCCGGAATTCACGGCGACGCTGGAGCCGCGCACCAGCCGTCCGCTGGCGCGGCTGCGGGCGATGAAAGCCTTGAGCGACGCGGGCGTGCCCGTCACCGTGATGACTGCGCCGATCATTCCCGGACTCAACGATAGCGAACTGCCGAAGCTGCTCGAAGCCGCGAAAGACCACGGCGCTACGTCGGCAGGGTACGTTTTGTTGCGGTTGCCGTGGACCGTGAAACCGGTGTTTCTGGACTGGCTCGAACGAACGCAGCCGACGAAGAAGAGCCGCATCCTGAAACTGATCCAGTCGACGCGCGACGGGAAGCTCTACCAGTCGGAGTTCGGCGTGCGCGGGCGCGGCACCGGCCCGATCGCCGAGCAGATCGAGCAGACGTTCCGCATCTTCAAGCAAAAACTCGGACTCAATGAGCCGCGGCGCGGGCTGTCGCTGGACCACTTCCGCCCGCCGCTGCCGAAATCGGGACAGTTGCGATTGTTTTGAGGAGGGGATGCGCTTTTCTAAAGAACAGCCGCGTCCGCAGTCCCAGCCTCCGTGTCGGGGCTTGAAATTTGCGGCCACACTGCAAAGAGTTGTGGCTTAGGAACGCCAGACCGGCCGCCACGCGGGACGCCAAGGCTTTCCCAATCGAAGCCGCAAACATCTCGGAGAAACAGCATGCACTCTCACGGCGTCGTCCGCAGTCTTCTCGTGCTCGGCCTGGCGATTTCGTCCGCGACGACGTTCGCCGACGGTCCAGCCGACAACAACCCGGACACCGTGCGGCCAGTGCCGAAGGTGGGCGTTGAAGTCCCCGACGCCGATCGGAAAGAGCTCGAAGCGGGGCTGGCGAAACTCGGCAAATTGCTCGATGAAATCCGGCCGAAGGGACGCTTCGGTTCGTGGGAGGCGGAAGGCCGCATTCCGGAGACGGCGCAGTTGCTCTTCTGGGACAATTACGCCGACGTTGCGATCTTTCACCGCGCGGTGCGCGTCGCGCTGGAAGATCAGGAATTCTTCGATCCCAAAGAGATCGGCGTGGCCAAGCAGTTGTTGCAGACCGGCATCGAGCGGGCCGAGCAACTCAAGGCGAGTACGTTTCCCGGACGCGCCCCGTGGCACAATCAGAAGGGGCTCGTCGTCCGCGGCTACATGTCCCGCATCGATCACACGCCGCAACCGTACGGGCTGATCGTTCCCGAATCGTACTCCACGGAGCAAGGCGCCTCGCAGCGGCATCGGGTTGATGTCTGGTGGCACGGCCGCGGCGAAACGTTGAGCGAAGTCAATTTCATCTCGCAACGCCTGGCGAGCGCCGGGCCGATCACGCCGAACGATACCATTGTCCTGCATCCCTACGGGCGGTATTGCAACGCGAACAAGTTTGCCGGCGAGATCGACACGTTCGAAGCCCTCGCCGCGGTGATGCGGAATTATCGCATCGACCAGCGGAAGATCGCGGCCCGCGGGTTTTCGATGGGGGGCGCGGCGTGCTGGCAGTTCGCCGTGCATTTTCCGTCGTTCTGGTACGCGGCGACGCCCGGCGCCGGCTTCTCCGAGACGCCCGAGTTCCTCAAGTTCTTCCAGAAGGAAACGCTCGACCCGCCGTGGTGGGAAGCAAAGTTGTGGCGGTGGTACGACTGCCCCGGCTACGTCGCCAATCTGAAAAACCTGCCGGTCGTGGCGTACAGCGGCGAGAACGACATCCAGAAGCAAGCCGCCGACATCATGGAGACCGCCTACGAAAAAGAAGGGCTGAAGCTGCTGCATCTCATCGGTCCGAAGACCGGCCACAGCATCCATCCCGACGCGGCGAAGGAGATCGAAGCGAACCTCCTGAAATGGGCCGAGGAGCCCAACCCGTTCGAAACGCCCGGCCGGTTGGAATTCGTCACCTATTCACTGGTCTATCCCTCCGGCGGCTGGGTGCTGTTGGAAGGTTTGAAGACGCAGTGGGAGGAAGCCCGCATTGTTGCGGAACTCAAGGAAAACGAAATTCAGGTCACGACGAAGAACATCACCCAGCTGGCGCTGCGCTTGCCTCAGACCTGGAGGGACGGCCAGCCGAAGCTGAAAATCGATGGCGACGAAGTGGACGCTTCCCGGCCGCGATTTCGTCTGAAGGAGGGGCATTGGTCTGCTGAAATCCCCGCTGCGAAAGAACAGCCCTTGCGTAAGTCACCCCTGTTTTCCGGCCCGATCGACCACGCGTTCATGAATTCGTTTCTCATCGTCAAGCCGAGCGGCAAGTCAAAGCACCCCGCCCTGCAGAAGTGGGTCGACGCCGAGATGGAACGTGCCATCACGCAGTGGCGGCGCCAGTTCCGCGGCGACGCGCTGGTGAAGCTTGACACCGAAGTCACCGAGGACGATGTGAAGTCCGCGAACCTCGTTTTGTGGGGCGACCGCGCGTCGAACCAGTGGATCGCGAAGATCGCCGACGAGATGCCGATTGGTTGGGACGCCAAGAATATTGCCGTGGGAGACGACAAGTTCGACGCGGAGAACCATGCGTTGATTGCGATCTTTCCCAACCCTAAGAACGACAACAAGTATATCGTTCTTAATAGCGGGTTCACCTATCGCGAATACGACTACTTGAACAACGCCCGCCAGACGGCCAAGCTGCCCGACTGGGCTGTGGTCGACTTGCGCACGCCGCCGAACAGCCGCTGGCCCGGCAAAATCGTCGCGGCGGATTTCTTCGATGAGGAGTGGAAACTGAAACCGCGGAAAGAGTAGGTTTGGCCACGGATGAACACGGATCGTCACGGATAAAAAAGAGACACGGATTTTCTCCGTGAAAATCCGTGTTCTCCGTGGCAAAAATTTTCCTTCACGAATCGGAAACCCCATCATGCCGCACTACTGGTTGTCGCTGCTTTCCGTGCTTCTAGCCGCCGACACGCCGAAGGCCGACGTCGAAACGAGTCCCGCGTCGCCGCTTGGGAATGCGGCGTTCACGGCCAATGGTCGCGTGCAGCCGCACGGGTTGCCGACGACCTACTGGTTCGAATACGGACCCACGACGGGCTACGGCCAAAAGACCACGCCGCAGCCGTTGCCGCCGAAGCTGGCGGCGTTTTATCACGAATCGTGGGACCACGGACCGGGGGGCTGGAGCGGGGGCATGACGGGCAAGGATATCGTCCATCAGAAGGCCGGCGGCGCATCGGACGGTTTCATGCGGTTCAGCGAGCCGAGCGGCGACGACCCCAACCACGTGGACGGCATCGGAACGCTGCATCTCACGTCGTATTTTTATCCCGGCACGCATCCGAGCGACACTGGCTTGCAGGGCTGGTGGGGCGGCGGCGATCCCGATCTCCGCGACGCCAGAGTGACGATCTCCGTCCGCGGCAACGACTTCGTCCCCAACGGCGCGGAGTGCGTCTGGTGGACGCAGAGCGACAACGACATCCAGGAGCAACTCACGCCGAACTGGCGGCGCGCCAATTGGGCCTACACCGGCTTCAGCCTGAACGACGCCCTCGCCGCCGGCAAATGGCAAGAAGTCAGCTATCGCCTGACGAACGATTCCCACGCCTGGACCTACGGCGGCAACAACCTCGCGCAGAACCGCCCCAACTACGAATACGATTCCATCAACAACTCGATGGCCCGCGTGAGTTGCGACTTCTTTCACTTGCTTGCATTCGTCAATCCACAGCAACAGCCGACCGGTTCGATCGACATCGACGAGTTCTCCATCGCCTATCGCAATTACTCGCTGATCCATCCCGGCAACGGCGGCAAGCTCGTCTCCGCCCCGAAGGACGGGCTCGATGATCCGGCGAAACTCACCGACGGCTGGCGGCACGGCAAAGACCGTTCGTGGCGCAGCGTCAAAAATCCGAAGTCGCCGCAGGAATTCGTCTATCAACTCGCGAAACCGTCGACGATCCGCACGGTACAGATCCATCAACACGCCGAGTGGCCGGCGATTGAGGTCGCAGTCGCCACGTCGGAAGACGGCCAGACGTGGTCGCCCCTCGTGACGAAAACCGTGCCCAAGAACGAGCCGAAGGAGCAGAACTTCGCGTTCCTGTTGGAACGGAATCTGGACCGCAAGACGACGGCGGTGAAGGTGAGCATCACGTCGGGCCACGGCGAGCATTGGGGCCTCGGTGAGATTGAAATCTTCGGCGACGGCGGCGTCCACTCCACCGACGACGACTGGTACCACGTCAATCTCGATTTGAAAAACCTGAAGGCCGGCGAGACGTATCACTACCGGGTCGTCGCAGAGAACTCCGCCGGAAAAATCGCCGGGCCGGACGCAACATTCGCCGTCCCTGCCGATGCGAAGCCGCACGCCGCCACGGGGAAAGCGATCCGCCTCGGTGCGGACAAGGCGACGCTCACCGGCCGGTTGACGCCGATGGGGAAGCGGACACAGTTCTACTTCGAGTATGGCCCCGATACGAACTACGGCTCGAAAACCGCGGAGCAATACGGCGGCCTGCAGATCACGCCGCGACTGGCCTCGGCGACGCTCACAGGCCTGAAGCCCGATACGACGTACCACTTCCGCCTCGTCGGCGTGAACGAGACCGGCACGACGACCGGCCCCGACGCCACGTTCCGCACGCCGGCGAAGTAAGTTCAGCCGCTCACGCAGTGAGCACTCACTGCGTGAGTGGCGAAACTATTCCTTCAGCAACGCGGCGATCCGTTCGCGGAGGAATTTCTCCCCCTCGTTGCCTTGCCAGTTGAGTTCGCCCGGCCAGAAGTGACGCAGGTAGCCCTCTTTGTCGAGGACGTACACCGACGGCCACATCGAATTGCCGAAGTTGTCCCAGTTGCGGCTTTGCCCGTCGAGCAGGATCGGAAACGCCAGCTTTTCCTCGGCGGCTTTTTTCCGGACGTGCGACAGGTCGCGTTCGGCGGCGGTCTCTGGCGAGTGGATGCCGATCAGCGCGAAGTCGTCCCCCGCAAAGCGTTCGTGCCAGTCGCGGTAGTGCGGATAGTTGCGGATGCAATTGATGCAGCCGCAGGCGTAAAAGTGGACAACGACCACTTTGCCGCGCAGCCGTGCGAGCTGTTCTCCGTCGGAATTGATCCAGCCGTCGGTGTCGACGAGTTCCGGGACTTTGTATTTGGCCCGGCCCAGCCGCGCTGTATCGAACGACGGTCCTAGCAATTTCTGCCAGGCGGCCTGCTGTTCGGGCTTCAGAATCTGCAACGCCTTCTTCTGGCCGGCGAGTTGCGTCTGCTGGTACTTTTTCTCGACGGAGTCCTTCGCGGTGCCGGACTGGACCTGTTTTTCCAGATCGGACAGTTTCTGCTGCGTCTCTTGAAGCACGGTTTCCAACCGCTGTCGCTGTTGTGATGAATAACCGAGTTTCTCCGCCACATCGGGCTGGAGGACGGAGAAAATCCCGACGCGCCGCCGTTGCAATTCGGCGAGCCGTTGCAACTGTTGCTGACTCAAGAGCGCGTCCAGCTTCTCTTTCGCCTCGCGGACGAGTTGGAGCGATCCGGCCTCGGCGTCCTCGCGCGATTTGTTCCGCAACGGAAAGAAGCGCACATCCAGGTCATCGACCATCGTCTGGAATTGCCGGCCTTGT
Organism: uncultured Planctomycetaceae bacterium; assembly: GCA_964504645.1. Classification (GTDB taxonomy): domain Bacteria; phylum Planctomycetota; class Planctomycetia; order Planctomycetales; family Planctomycetaceae; genus CAZDGB01. Next base: position 13,584 of record CAZDGB010000166.1, read on the forward strand.
GCCGAGGTCAATTTCAGCTCTTCCACCACGGCCGGCTCGTGCAGCAGCGTCCAGAACGGTTCGAGTTCGCCGGCGTCGTCGGCCTGAATTGTGCCGTACGTCGCCAGCAACAGCATTGCGGTAATAAGGACTCGCGCGGGATGCGACATGGCAGCTGCTTTTCAGATCAGGAAAAATCTCCCAGACCTTGGATGCCCGCCGAGGGGCGAAGGTAACTACTCAGCTCAGAACAGCGTCGCGCCGTCCGCTTCGTCGGGCGGATCTGCTGGCGGCTTGACCGCCGCCGGTTTTGCGGCGCGGCGGCGGCCGGCTTTCTGTTCGCCGGCGTCGTATGTCGCCGAGGCGTCGAACGGCTCCGTGAGAGGCTGACCCTCGGCGTCGAAGCCGATCAAGAGTTCGATCTTCTGTTCGGCGTCCTCCAGCACGCGGTAGCAGGTCCGCAAGAGCCCGACACCGCGTTCGAATTCGACCAGCGATCGCTCAAGGCTGAGCGCTCCCCCTTCGAGTTGCGACACGATCTGCTGCAACTCGGCCAGTGATTGCTCGAAGTTCGGCGTTTCGGGTTGATCCATCGCTCGTAACTACAAAAAGCCGGTCTGATTGTCAGCTAAAGAAGACTCGTTCGGCGGTTTTCGTCAGCAGCCATTCCTTGTCGCTCGGCGAGAGGAAATCGAGACCCGATTTGATCAGCTCGATCGAATCCTTGTAGTTGTGTCCGCCGGTCACCTGGTAGGGGTTGTCGGAGGCCCACATCAGGCGTTCCGGGCCGTAGGCGTCGAGGAGTTGCTTGATCATCGGGCCGAGGTCTTTGTACGGTGCCTTTTTCTCGCCGAACGCGTAAAACGCCGAGACCTTGACCGTCACCAGCTTGTGCTTGGCCATGTCGCACAGGGCTTTGACCTCGGCGGGCTCGATTTTCCCGCTGGCGCCGATGCGGCACATGTGATCGATGACGACGGGCGTTTCGGGATACGTCTGGCACATGCGGTCGAGGGCCGGCAGGCCGTTCGGGTCCATCAGGCAGCACATGTTGAGTTTCTCGTCGCGGCCGACGGTCCACATGGCGTGCATCGTGCCGGACGACAGCCAGCGATCGAACGGGAAATCCTTCGGATAGATGCGGAATCCGCGCACGCCCAGCTTCTTGAGCCTTAGCATTTCCGGCTGCGGATTGCCGACGTCCTGCTCGATGACGGCGACGCCCGAGAACTGTCCGGGAAACTTCGCCATCGTGTCGGTCATGTAGGTGTTGTCGTGGCCGTAGAACGACATCTGGATGAGCACGACCCGGTCGACGCCGACGGGCTTCATCTCGGCCTGCAATTCCTCGACGGTGAAACTCGGCGGCTCCATCTGCGCCCGCCGATACCCGCCGGCAAGCGGGTAGGCGGTGGTGTCGGGCGTCCAGATGTGGGAATGGGCGTCGATGTAGTTCATGGTGTGGTTCCCGCGGAGAATCTCGCAGTTCTAGGCAAACCCTGAGGATCGTTTTACACTGGCGAGGACTTTCACGCCACTGGCCGAACCGGCGGGCGGGGGAAGTTGTCTGGGTCGTTGACCCGCAAAGCGCAAGCGTTTTTTCTGACTCTCAATCCTCAACTCTTAACCCTCAACCATTCTCCATGCCTCGTTACGACGCCAAACGCATTGAAGCCAAGTGGCAAGCTTATTGGGATTCGCACGAAACGTTCGCGACGCCGAATGAGCCGCCGGCGAAAGCCGCCGGGAAACTCTACGTACTGGACATGTTCCCATATCCGTCGGGCGACGGCTTGCACGTCGGTCACCCGGAAGGCTACACGGCGACCGACATCGTCTGCCGCTACAGCCGGATGCGCGGCAAGCACGTCTTGCATCCCATGGGCTGGGACGCCTTCGGGTTGCCGGCGGAAGAGCACGCCATCAAGACCGGCACGCATCCGCGGATCACGACCGAAAAAAACATCGGCACATTCCGCCGGCAGCTCAAGATGCTCGGCTTCAGCTACGACTGGACCCGCGAGTTCGCCACCACCGATCCCGATTACTACCGCTGGACGCAGTGGATTTTTTTGCAGCTCTTCGACACGTGCTACGATCCCGAACACAAGTGGACCGGCCCCGACGGCGTCGAGCGCCTCGGCAAAGGCCGGCCGATCGCCGAGTTGCCGATCCCCGCCGATGTCCAGTCGCACGGGGATGCCGCGGTTCGCCGGTATCAAGATCAAAACCGCCTCGCTTATCAGCACGAGGCCCCGGTCAACTGGTGCCCGGCGCTCGGGACGGTGCTCGCGAATGAAGAAGTCATCGACGGCAAAAGCGAGCGCGGCGGCCATCCGGTGCAACGCATTCCGCTCCGCCAGTGGATGCTCCGCATCACGGCGTACGCCGACCGGTTGATCCACGAACTCGAGCCACTCAACTGGTCGGAGTCGATTAAAACGCTGCAACGCAACTGGATCGGCCGCAGCGAAGGGGCGGAGGTTGATTTTTTGGTTGACGGTCAGAAAGACTCTTCGCGCTTTGCAGACTGGAAAGCGCACCGTACACAATCCGGCTTCCCAAAAACTCCCGAAGACCACATCCTCCGCGTTTACACCACGCGGCCGGATACCCTCTTCGGCGTGACGTACATGGTCCTCGCGCCGGAGCATCCGCTTGTCGACCAAATCACGACGCCGGAGCAGAAGGCCGCCGTCGAGGCCTATCGCACACAGGCGTCGCTCAAGAGCGATCTCGACCGGACAGATCTCGCGAAGGACAAAACCGGCGTCTTCACTGGCGGCTACGCGATCAACCCCGTCAACGGCGAACGCGTGCCGATCTGGATCGCCGATTACGTCCTTATCAGCTACGGCACGGGGGCAATCATGGCGGTGCCGGCGCACGACGAGC
>CAZDGB010000167.1:0-16443 GCA_964504645.1 uncultured Planctomycetaceae bacterium
ACAGCTTGCGACGTGAATGGAAAAAGTTCTGCTCTGAGAACCGGGTTTCGCTTTCGAAGCTTGATCGAACATCGAAAAGCGAATCCCGGTTAGAAGACGAACCGGGATTTCGAGGACGTGTCGGGCTGAAGCCTCGACGCTCGCTTGGCTACGTCAGCGGCAGTTCCACCGGGCGGAGTTCTTCCGCACTCTGGTGCACTGCTTCGGTGAACTCCATGTAGCGGACGCCGGTCGCAAAGTCAGTCCGGCGGACCTTCTCCTCGCCGCGAATGGCCGCGACGAACTCGTCTTCCACGCGCCAGCCGCCGCGCCGCTCTGGCGGAATCTGCAGGTCCCGAAGCTGTCGGTCTCCCAAACGCCCGACCTGGAGGCGATCGTCGTCGTCCAGATACGTGATCTTGATCGTCCCGGAGCTGCCGTAAAGATGCATCTGCAAGCCCGAGCCGAACTGCTGGACGCCGCTGAAGTGGTACACGCCCCGCGCGCCGGACGCCAACTGCGTCAACACTTGGACCGAATCCGGGACGGTGACGGCGACGTTGCCGGGCCCCTGCGGCGAGGGCCGTTCCGGCTCAAACAACTGCGTCTGGGCCAAAAGCCGCGCCGGCTGTGGATACCACCGCAGCCACGTTTCATGCAGGATGCCCAAGGCAAGCGTATTCACACCGCTGATTGAGGCATCCTGCCGCCAATGGAGCGGCTTCGAGAAATCCGCAAACTGGTTTGTGCCGCCGAGGACGACGTATTCGCGCAGATCGCCCAGATACCGTTCCTCAATGAGGTGACGGATTTCCTCGTCGCAGACCAGTCCGCAGGGACTGGGGACAATCATGGCGATGCGATCGGGATGGGCTTGGCTGGCGGCCAGCATCTGACGCGCTTCGCCCAGATTCCGCGCCATGCGGGCTTCGCAGAGGACATGCTTTCCCGCGGCGAGGGCTGCGCACGTCACATCACAGTGCAAGTTGGGCCAAGTGCCGATCACCACGGCGTCGAGGTTGGGATCCTCGACCAGTTGCTCCCACCGGTCGTAGGTTGAAGGAATACCGAGGCTTCGGGCCGCGGCCTCCGTCGAGGCGCGGGTTCGATTCACGACGCCGCAAATCTCCACGCCGGGAATCGCGCGCAGTCCCGGAATGTGCCTCAAGCGGGTATTCTCCCCGGCTCCCACGATGCCTATGCGCAGCGTCGACGATTTCATTTCCGCAAGAAAACCTTATGACCAACGGAGTTCAAACCAGAAATCACTGTAGCAAGACCGACGAAATGCTGCTACAAACCCGCGTAACGCCTTGAGTGCAGGGCACTTGCTCCGAAGAGCACAACCGCGTGCAGGCAAGCGTTCGAGCTGCGCGGCAATTTGACGGGCTCCCACTCGTCAGGGGTTGCCGCAGCCGACTATGCTGCAAAAGATACACTATTTGGATGAGGAGCCGAGCATGCGTCGAGTTGTCTCGTGGAAGCAAATGGCGCTGATCGCAGCGCTCGGCGCCGGTTCAGTCGCCACCGTGCAGTGGGCGTCGCTCGCGGCTGAACCTGCTGCCGACGCGGAAACCGAGCTCAAGCCGCTCCCGATCCCGGACTCCGAACCGGAGAAGCTCTTCGAGTTCCTGGAAGAACTGCAAAGCGACGAGCCCGATTTCGCCTCGCCGGAGGAAGAACGGGATCACCAGCAGCGGATGATGCTGACCGGCGTCGCCGTGGCCGACATTATCCTGTCGCGAGAGAAACTGTCGGATGAAGAGGCCGAAAAAGCCGCACAGCTCAAAGTCCAAAGCTACGTGAACCTCGCCGTGCTGAGCGCGCCGGCGCCGAAGAGAGCACTGCAAGCGATCGCCGCCATCCAGGAAATGGCGAAAGACGACCGAAAAGTCGTCTCCCGGTTCGCTGCGAACAATCTGCAGGTCGTGAAAATCATTTGCGTCTTCGGCCTGAAACCCAAAGACCGCGATCAACTGATCGAAGACGTGGTCGCGGAAGTCAAGGAACGCAATTATGCCCCGCGGGTGATGCGGCAGGCCCAGATGCTCGGCGAGGCGCTCGGAGAATCGGGCGATCACGAACGAGTGCTCGAATATTACGAACAGCTCGCCAAGCTGATGCATGCCTCGGGCATCGAGAACCTCGTCGAGCAGGCCCGCCGGCTCGAAGGCCAAGTCCGGCGGTTGAAACTGCCCGGCAACGAACTGGAACTGACCGGCACGACACTCGCCGGCGAGAAGTTCGATTGGGCATCATACCGCGGCAAGGTCGTCCTGGTCGATTTCTGGGCCACATGGTGCGGCCCTTGCCGGCAGGAATTGCCGAATATCAAGAAGGCCTACAAGAAGTATCACAAGCAAGGCTTCGAAGTCGTCGGCATCAGCCTCGACGAAGAGCCCGAGAAGCTGGAAGAGTTTCTGCAGGATCAGAAAATTCCCTGGGTCACGCTGTTCGAATCCAAAGTGGAGCAGCGCGGCTGGGAGAACCCCATCGCCGTGCGCTACGGCGTCTCGGCGATCCCGTTGGCCATTCTGGTAAATCAGGAAGGCAAAGTCGTCTCGTTGACCGCCCGCGGCCCCGAATTGGACCGCTTGCTGGAATCGCTGCTGGAAGAGAAGAAATAGGCGAGGTCGAGGCGTCAGTGATTTTCTGGCGTGAGCGAGTTATGACAGTGAAAGGAATTCAACTCGGTTTGCTCGCCTGGACCGTCCTCCTCGGCGCGGCCCAGGCGCAGGAACCGGAAGTCGGACTGTTCAGCCCGATCACGTCTCTCGATCTGAATCAGAAGATGTTCGTGCTCAACCAGACGTTTGGCGGCCGGCAATTCTGGGGCGACGTCCTCTACTTCCACGATTGGCACATTCAGCAGAACGTCTTCACCGGGCATTACCGATTGCTGGATGGACAAGACCGCCGGCATGCGACCGGCACGTTCGCCGAGTGCCGCGATCAGTTGGATGAGATTCGCAAAGCCAAACGATTGCCGCCGATGAAAGGCCGCGCCGTTCTGCTGTTGCACGGCATCTTCCGGTCATCCTATTCGCTGAAGTGGTTCGGCGGACAACTCGCGGAGCAAGACGTCCTGCCGATCGCGCTGGACTATCCCAGCACGCAAACGAGCATTCCGCAGTCGGCCGAGTATTTGCACCAAGTTATCTCCAACCTCGACGGGATCGACGAGATCGATTTCGTCACCCACAGCATGGGGGGGCTAGTCGTCCGCGCCTATCTGGCCGAGCATTCCGATCCCCGCATTCGCCGGATGGTCATGATCGGCACGCCCAATCGCGGCGCCGAGATGGCCGACTTGCTCAAACGGAACTGGCTTTATCGCGGCGTCTTGGGACCGGCGGGGGGACAACTATCCACGGACGGTTTAATCCCGACGCTGCCGACGCCGGAATTCGAGTTCGCCGTCATCGCCGGCGCTCGCGGCACGCTCACCGGTTGGAATCGACTGATTCCCGGCGACGACGACGGCACCGTCACCGTGGAAAGCACTCGTCTGCCCGGCGCGGCCGACTTCGCCACGGTGCCGACGATTCACACGTTCCTCATTGGCGATAACGCCGTCGTCGACATGACGCGGCGCTTTCTGCACGAAGGCCGCCTCCGCGCCCAAGGCGATCCGCAACCGATCCCCGTCGCCAACAAAGACGCCAATCGCGACTGGTCGCCCGCCAGCGAATGACGCTGGCAGGTTCGCAATCACCGCGGGAATCGGCCACAATCGCGGCATGAGTTCCATCTGGGATCGACTGCGCGGCCATCGCGAGCCGCGGGAAATGTTTCGCCGCATGCTCCGCCGGAAGCGGCTGGCGTCGGCGTACTTGCTTGTCGGGCCGGAAGGGATCGGCAAGCGGCTGTTCGTGCAATGTCTCGCCGAATGCCTGCTCTGCCTCGAACATCTGCCGGAGGACCTCGAAGCCTGCGGCGCCTGCGCGGGGTGCAAGCCGTTCCAGGCGGGGAGCCATCCCGATTTCATTTCCCTCGGCTGCCCGGAAGGAAAGCGCGAGCTGCCGATCGAATTGTTCGTCGGCCCGCGCGAACGCCGCGGACAGGAAGGGCTGTGCCACGAATTGTCGCTGCGTCCGCTGCCGGGATCGCGGAAGATTGCCGTGATCGACGACGCCGACCTGATGAACGACGCCGCGGCGAACGCGCTGTTGAAAACTCTGGAGGAGCCGCCGGACGGTTCCATCCTCTTTCTGATCGCCGCGAATCCGGACGCGTTATTGCCGACGATCCGCTCACGGTGCCAGATGATCCGCTTCGCGCCGCTGCCGGCGAGCGATGTGGCGGCGCTGCTCCTGGAACAGGAACTCGTCGAATCGGAGAGCGAGGCGCAAATCGTCGCGGCGTTGTCCGAAGGCAGCCTCGCGCAGGCGAAACGGCTTATCGACCCCGAACTGCGGCAACTGCGGACGATGCTTTACGAACGATTGTCGCGGCCGCAGGAACTCGGCATTCAAGCCGCGCGGCAGATGCAGGAAGGGCTCGACAAAGTCGCCGGCGAAACGGCGGAGCAGCGCCAAGCTGCGCTGTGGCTCGTCCGGTTTGCCGCAGAATTGTTGCGGTCGGCGTTATGGCGATTGTGCGAAGGCTCGCAGGCCGTTGCGATGGCCGACGCTCCGCAGATCGAGCAGGCGGCCTCGCTGATCCAGCGGCTGCACCTCGAACCGGCCGCGGCGACGGAACTCATCGGCGCGATGCTCGACCGGACGCTCCAAACGGCGGAACACATCGATCAATACGCCTCGGTGCCGCTCTGCCTGGAAGCTTGGTTCGCCGATTTGGGCCGTATCGCAAAGTAAAGCCGCGGTTGGCAACCGCGGTCGGCTGTGCGACGCCTCGGGCGAAAAGACCGCGGATGCCATCCGCGGCTTTGGGAGTGGAGTGCGCGACTTTCTCTTCTCAAAACCGCCCACTTTCGATAATCTTCCCCGCCGCGCGGCGAGGCTCCTCTCCGCGATGATTTGATCGATTTCCCTCCATTATTCCGACTCCCGCATGGACGCGCAGTGGCCAGGCACGGCCAGGTTCGTGTTTGGGCGAATGACATTCGCCGCGGGGATCGTCTGCGCCTTGCTGGGCAGCGGTTGCCAGTTGCTCACGCTCACGGAATCGGAAACGCCGGCGGAAGCCGCACCGGTCGCATCCGCTCCCAGCGACTTGTCGCGTTTGCTGGCGACGGGCCGATGGGAGATCGATCCCGGTTGGTCCCTCTTGCAGATCACGACGACGCGCGATGAATCGTCCGCGAAAGAGGCGTGGCGCTGGACGTTCGCCGTCCCGAGTCCGCCGGCGAAAAACGGGGTGAATCCGACTCCATTGCCCGAACTTCCCTCCGACTTCGCGGAGTTGCGCCAGCGGTACGCTTGGATCTGGACGCCGGACGCCAGTGCCGAACAGCGGGCAGAGTTGGAAACGGTCAGCCGGCAAACCGATTCGAGTGGCTGGACGGCGGCCATTCTGCTCGCACGGCTCGATACCGAGTCGAGCCAAACGGCGGCGCTGCATGACAAACTGATAGAACCCGCAACCGACCCATCGATCACGCCGGCGCTGCGCGCCGCGGCGGCAGAGACGTGGTGCGAGCGATTGTCGCGTCTGCCGGGTGATGCGGAAACTCTCTTCGCCGACGCGGGACACAGGCTAAATGATCAACAGTTAGCGGAAGAGGTTCGCGGCGAATTATTTCGCGGTATCGCCCGCCGCATCGCGCCGCGCGACATTCCGGGCCTCAACGAGATCATGCAAAGCCCGGAGTCAGCGCAGCAGGCGGCGCCGCTGCATCGCGCCGCAATGGAAGCCTGTGTGATTTACGCCTGGCATCGAGAGCCGCGTTCGACGTTCGCCGCCGAGGCGTGGCCCGACGGTTTGTGGCATTCGCGCTTTGCCAAGGACGCAGCGCTGCGAAAACTCTTCGGACGCTGGGCCGCGCTAGCCAATCATCCCGAGGCGCTGGCGATGCTCAAAGCGCAGCGGATGGACATCGAACTCAGTGTGCGCGAGGTCGCCGTCGCGAGCCTGGGACACCTGGATTCCGCGGTCGCCCGCGACGAAGTGCTCGCCGTGATGGCCAAAGGCACGGATTCGGAACGTACGGCCGCGGTCGTTTGCCTGGCGCGGCACGGCGGCGAGGAATTCCAGCGTTACGCCCGCGACAACTCACCGCGCGTCCGCATCGCCGTGGCGCGGAAACTCGGCCGGCAACCGACGCGAGCCGGAGCAGTGCTGCTGTCGGACTTGCTCAGCGATAAAAGCTCTGAGGTGCAGCTCGCCGCGCTCGCCGCCTGCGCCGGCGACAACTGGGAGAATCATGGCCGCGTATCGCTGCTGTTGCAGGCGTTACGGGTCGGCTCGCTGCCGACGCAAATGACCGCGCTCTCTCATTTGCGGAACGCCTGGGGAATCGAGCCGGCGTTTCCCTTGAGCGGCACTCCCGAAGAACGCGAATCCGCGGTTCGTACGCTGGCGCGCGAGCATAATGTGTCGACGGAAGTCTTCACGGCGTTCCGCGGCGGCGAACCGGTTCGCCCCTCCGAATCACCTATTGCACCGCCAGACGACGCGCAGCGACTGGTTCGCCAATTCCTGCACGGACCGGCCACAGCCGAGGGAAAAACGGTCACGCGGGACGATTTGCTGTCGCTCGATCCATCCGCCGTCGACATCCTCGAACAGGAACTCGACCGGGCGACCGGACCGCAGACGGAAATCGTCTATCACGACGTCTTGCCGAAGATTCATCGCGGCTATGCGGCGCTCCTCGCGCTGGAATCGACCGAGCCGGCACAGCGGCGGCGCGGCGCGAAAGAGTTGCGTGCGTTTGCCGAAGGCCAGTCGCTCTCCGTCGTGTTGTTGCGGCGTCTGGGAAAACGGATGGCGCTGGAACAGGATCGCCAGGTCTGGCAGGAAACGCTGGCGGCCATTCTTCCGGACGCGTTGCCTGAAGCGGCGCAGGTGGCGCTCATCGCATTGAATTCTTCCTGGCCCGATATCCGGCATCTCGGCTGCGATTACTTCGAGCGGCATCCGCAACCGGAATACACGGCGTGGCTCTTGCCACGCTTGCAGGATGCCGAACGTCCGATTCGTGTCCGCGCCATTCGCCTGTTGGGCCGCTGCGGCAATCCGGCGGCGCTCGACGGCTATCGCGATGATCCCGGCGCGGCCGGCTTGCGGAAACTGCTGACCGACGCCGACGTGCAGCTGCGCTGGGACGCCGTGCTGGCTATGAGCACGCTGGGCGATGCGCAGGCGGCGCAAGAGATCATTCGGCAATCCTACGATTCACATCCGCGGCAACGGGAGCTCGGCGTGGTCGCCATGGGACAAACGGGGCAGGCGCGGTTCGTGGAGCACCTGGTGCGGCGGAGTTGGACGGAGACCGATGCGGGCGTGCAGCAGGCGCTCTTGAAGTCGCTGGAGCAACTCGTGCCGCCGGACGACCGCCCCGGACTTGCCGCCGACTCGTCGATCAGCGATAAGATCACAGAGTGGGCGCGGTGGTGGGAGAGCCGGCAACACTAACCCGACGCGTCCCTGACTGAATTACATGGATGGAAGACTCATGACTGATACGCAGCATTCGTCGGAGGACGATTTTCGCCTGGAGTGGCACGGCAACGCCGTGATTATCACGCCGGCCAGCAACGTCGAATCGATGAGCTGGGAGCTGATTGAGCAGGCGGCGGACATCGTGATGGCGCCGCTGAAAAAGCATCAGTCGCCGATGGTCGTCTTCGATCTCAGCGAAGTGAACTACTTCGGGTCGGTGTTTCTGGCGCTCTTGTTGCGGTGCCACACCGCCGTGAAAAGCCGCGGCGGCGAGCTGGTGCTGTGCGGCGCAAGCAAGATGGCCCGCGAACTCCTGAAGATCACGGCCCTCGACACGCTGTGGGCCATCTACGAATCCCGCGACGAAGCGATCGACGCCGTCGACGAGTGACGCATCTGGCGTCTACAGAATCCCGGTTCGGCTCTGCTAACCGGGACTCGCTTTGCGCTTCGGAACAAAAAGCGAAACCCGGTTAGAGGACGAACCGGGTTTCAGTGCGCCGCTTCGGTTGAGGTTTGCGGCGGCATTGCGCAGACTGGCGAAGTCGAAGATTCGATTCCCTTGCTCGGAAACGTGCGCACGAAGCGTCGTTCCAGCGGCGGGGAGGTTCGCCGGAGAAGGGCCGGGGATGAGAGACGTACTGGCGTTGATTCTGGCAGGCGGGAAGGGCACGCGGCTCGAACCGCTGACGCGCGACCGGGCCAAGCCCGCTGTTCCCTTCGGCGGGGCGTACCGCATCATCGACTTCACGCTGTCGAACTGCATCAACAGCGGCCTGCGCAAGATTCTGGTCCTCACGCAGTACAAAGCGGCGAGCCTCGACCGGCACATCAATCTCGGCTGGCGGTTTCTCTGCCGCGAGCTCGACGAATACATCGACGTGTTGCCCCCGCAGCAGCGAATCGACGAGAACTGGTATAAGGGGACCGCCGACGCCGTCTACCAGAACATTTACACCATCGAGAAGTGCCACACGAAGTACACGCTGATTTTGAGCGGCGACCACATCTACAAGATGGATTACGACGCTCTCATCCGCGACCACATCGAATCCGGCGCCGCGGTGACGATTCCCTGCATTCCGGTGCCGCTCGCCGAAGGGGACCAGTTCGGCATCATGAACATCGACGCGTCGAACCGCGTAGTCGAGTTTTTGGAGAAGCCGAAGCAGCCGCAGCCGATGCCCGACGATCCACATCGCTGCCTGGCGTCGATGGGCGTCTACATCTTCGAGACGCATCTCCTGTTCGAACTGCTGTTCCGCGACGCGACCGACACGCACAGCGCCCACGATTTCGGCAAGAACATCATTCCGTCGCTCATCGGGCATAAGCTGGTCCGCGCCTATCCGTTCCGAGACAAGAACACAGGGCACACGCTCTATTGGCGCGACGTCGGCACGCTCGACGCGTTCTATGAAGCGAACATGGATCTGATCACCGTCGATCCCGAATTGAACCTCTACGACAAGTCGTGGAACATTCGGACGTATCAGCCGCAGGAGCCGCCGCCGAAGTTCGTCTTCGCCCAGTCGCAGGCGTCGCCGCCGCGCATCGGCCATGCGGTCGACAGCATGATCTGCGCCGGCAGCATCATTTCCGGCGGCACCGTGCAGCGTTCGATTCTGAGCCACAACGTCCGCGTCAACAGCTACGCGACGGTGGAGGATTCGATCCTGTTCGACGGCGTGATCATCGGCCGCCACGCGAAGGTTCGCCGCGCCATTATCGACAAGCGCGTCCATGTCCCAGAGGGGATGAAGATCGGTTTCGACCTCGACCTCGATCGCCGCCGCGGCTTCACGGTGACCGACGAGGGGATCGTCGCCGTCGGCAAAGGCGAGGACCTCTCGGGACATGACGCGTAACGTGGCGGCACGTTTTCAACGTGCCTCACGTCAATCCCACGCGGAGTCGAGACCGGCAATGTAGTCCAGCGCTTCATCGAGATCGCAGACCGGCGCGCCGGCGACGCAGCCGTCGCGATTGCAGCGAGCCAGGAGCAGCAGGTCATCGAAGTTCTCGGATTTCCGCACGGCGCGCGGGCAGTCGCCGGTCTTTAAGTAGATCGTCGCGACGGGCCGGTGTTCGATCAGGAACTGCGTTCGTTCGGTGATGAAACCCTGCAGCGCGCCGAGCGCCGACGGGACCGCATGCTGCGGATCGAGCCCGAGTCCGACGTCGTGCAGCAGGCAGGCGAGCAAAAACTCCTCATCGTAAGGCCGCGCCTCGCGGCCGCGCTCGAAAACCTGCAGACTGTGATAGAGAGCGTCTCCTTCCGGATGGAGCAGGGGATCGAGGCGGAATCGGGCCAACGGTTCCAGCAGCAGCCGGAATGCCGCGTAGCGGTCGTCGTCGTCCAGTTCCGCCGGTTCGATGAGGCTTTCCGTCTGCTCGACGAGTCTTTCCCGGCACGACAGGGCGTACATCTCGCGCTGGATCTCGGCGACGGTCGGCAATTCGTCGGCATCGAGCTTGCGGCGGACAAACCACCGCGCCGCCTGCCGGCGGGCCGAGAGAAAATCGGCCTGTTTGCCGCGCAACATCAACCGCGCCGCCTCCGCGGCGATTTTGTTCCGCATGTCATTGGTCATACCGGAAGTTTAGGGAGGAACGGAGCGAGAAGAAAGACTTGGGGTTCGCTGCTCAATTTGCCATTGACCAATTAGGACAGCGCTGGCACAGTTTTGGTGCGCGGGCGGGCTTAGTCCCCTGGGAGTTCGACCATGAGCAGCATTGGAACCGGGCCGCTGGGAATTCCGCCGCTGGCTAGCTCCGTGGCGGGCGTCGGCGCGCAGCAGAAGTCGGCCGAAGTCGACCGCACGCATCACGACGGCCAGATTCAGAAGTTTCAGCTCGATCGCGCCGACCAGTATGAAAAGACGGTCAGCGACGTCGGGGAATCGGACGGCACCGACGATCGCGACGCCGACGGCCGCATGCCGTGGAGATTTCAGCACCCCGCGAAATCTGCCGAAGCAGGCCCCGGCACAACGCCTCAGGCGCATGCGCCCGACTTGGCGAAAGAGCGCGGCACACAGTTGGATCTCGACGCGTGATCGAAGCCGCAGGGCTGCGTCCCCGCATGCAATCGATTAGCGGCTGCCGGCGCTTAAAAAGCTGAAGAGGCCCTTTTTCTGCGGCTTCTTGGCGTCTTCGCTGCGGGTTTCCGCGAACGCCTGTTGGTCGAGCGTCTGCGCGAGCTGTTGCAGGCTTTTCGTCAGCTTGGCGCGCGGAGCCTGCGTCAACAACGGGATGCCGTTGTTGCGGGCTTCGACCATCGTCGCGTAGTCGTTGGGAATCTGCGCGGTGATTTCCCGCCCGAGCGTCTCCAGCGCCTTGTTGAGGCTGATCTGGTTCTCGTCGAGGCCGAGCCGGTTGACGACGACTTTGATCTTCTCGGTGACGCCTTCGCGGTGTTGCAGGAACTGGTTCAGCCGGACGGCGTTCCGCAGCGACGGCAGATCAAGCTGCGTGATGAGCAATACAGTGTCAGAGACTTCCATCGCCGCCAGATCCAGCGGCGTGAAGCTCTTGCTGAGATCGATCACCAGATGCGTGAACGTCGCCTTCAGCAGCGCGATCACGCGGCGGAGTTCGTCGGGCGACATCGGCGGATGGTCGTCCATTTCGACGGGCCGCGGCAAGAGAAACAGCCCGCAATCGTGTTTGGTCAGCGAACGCTTCAGCAAGGCGTAATCGAGCCGGCTGATGTTGTCGGCGACGTCCTGGATGGTGTAGTCGGGAATGATGTCGAGCCAGACGTCGGCGTCGCCGAGGGCGAGGTCGAGGTCCATCAGCGCGACACTGCACTGAGGATTCGCGGCGAGGCAGCAGCCGAGGTTGATCGCGAGCGACGTGCAGCCGATGCCGCCGGAGACGCCCGTGACCGAGATGACCTGGCTAGAGCGGACGGGGCCGCCATCCGACGACTTGCTGCCGCCGGCTTGCCGCAGCCGGCCGAGCGCCGCCAGGAAATCGTCGAGTTTCAACGGCAGGCCGAGGAACTCCTTGGCCCCGTTGCGGATGGCCTGCAGAATCAGGCTGCCTTCCTGCGACGTGCTCAGGACCATCACGCAACAGGTGGGCAAATCCTGCTGCACGCGGGCCACGAGATCCAATCCCTTTTGCGGATTGGAATCGATGGCGACGAGCGCCAGATCGGGCTGGCTTTGCATCGCCACGTCGATGAAGAACTCGTACCGGGAGCATTCGGCTTCGAGCCAAACCATGTCGATCCCCAGCAGCAGCGTCTTCAGCGCGCTGCGGCTGTTATCGTTCGGATCGACGAGAGCGAGTCGTGTGACGTTTTTCATGAGAGACCTGAGGCTTGAGGCGCGAGGCTTGGAACTTCTCCTTCGTCAGAAGTGTGTTCTTTCCGGCTCTTGACTCAGGCCTCGGGCCTCAAGTCTCAAGCCTTCAGCCTACTGTGCCGTTTTGATATCCGCGTTCAGGGCCTTGCGGCGTTGTTGCTGCAATTGGCGCTGTTGTTCCTGAAAACTCGCGGCATTCACGCTCGAAGACTTGCCCGTCCCGTTGTAGCCCGCCTGGCTGATGCCGGACGATGTGCCCGAAGTTTTGGGTTTCGCCTGGCTGACTTGCTGCACGCTGCTGGTCGAGGGCCACTGGGTTCGCGACGAACCGCGACGCGAAACCGACGGGTCTGCTGTGGGCGGAGCCGGCAGCGGCGCGGGCATTCCCGGCGGCGTGATCAATGTCGGGTCGGTCGCCCCCGGGGCGGGCGCCCCGGGCGACGGCAGGTAGTTCGGATCGTAGCCCGCCGGCGGCGCCATCTCCGGACTGACGCCAGGCCCCGGCAACATGCCCGGTTCGCAATTGCCGTCCGGGCAGCGTTCGCCGTATTTCGGCACTTCGATCACGCCTTGGCCGTACAATTCACGATCGGTGGGCGCATCGGTGAACAGCCCCGGACCGCCAGGCGGAACTTGGTCCGGCGACAGCGGCACGCCGATTTCGGGCGTGATCATGACCACTAGTTCGGTTTCGGCTTCGGTGAATTTGTCCCGGCGGAACGCGGCGCCAATTCCGGGAATCTCGCCCAGGAAGGGAATCTTGTTCGTGTCCGCGGTGGTGCGGGTGAAGATCAATCCGCCGATCACCATCGTGTCGCCGAAGTTCATTTCGGCCTGAGTCTGCACTTTACGCTTATTGAGGCCGGGGACCGTCGTGCCGTTGAGCGTCACGGCGGTGGTCAAGTCGCGTTCGCTGACTTCGATGGTGACCTGTTGCTTGAGCCGCGTGGGGCTGATCACGATGGGCAGCGACGTCATGATCACGCCATATTCGCGAAACTGAATGGTGACGGTGCCGAGGCTTTGCGGCACGGGAATCGGGAATTCGCCGCCGTTCTCCAGCTTGGCCGCTTCGCCGTTGCGGGTGGTCAAGGTGGTTTCGGCGTGCAGTTTCAGCAGGCCTTCCTGCTTGAGGGCGTCGATCAGGCCGAGGAACGTGTTGTTCGCGTCGGAGAAGCCGACGGCCATCGACGTGTTGGCGAAGCCGCTGGCGCCGAGAGCGCCCGCCGGCGCGCCGCCGAGCGGCGTCGTCAGCGCGCTGAGGGCGGCGATCGGTCCCGGCGTGCTGATGATCGCGGCGTTCTTGTTGAAGTAGGTGAAGTTGATGCCCATGCGGCGCGTCAGCGTGCGTTGGACTTCCATCACTTTCACGCGGAGCTGAATCTGCTGCGGCCCGGCGACCTGCATCTGGTCGAGAACCGTCGGGTAGTAAAGTTCCGCGAGCGCGACGATGTTGCTGATGTCCTGCGGTTCGGTGACCCAACCGCGGAGCAGCACGCTGTCGCGGACCTTCATCACCGAGACCGACGTGTTGGGATAGGTGCGGTTGAGAATTGCCTGAAACAGCCGGGCGTCGCCGGTGACGAAGACTTCCGCGGTGAACGTCTGGCCGTCCTCGTCGGTGATGACGACGGTGGTCACGCCCTGAGAGACGGCGGAGATTCGCAATTGCTGCGGGGTGAGGGCCGTCACGGAGACGACGGTGGGATCGAACCCGTCGACCCGCAGCACTTTCTTGGGGAACGAGATCACCTTGGCAAAACGCTCGGGGATCTCAAGATTAGTTTTGGCAGAGAGGATGGAAACAACCTCGCCGGACAGGGAGGGCACCATCTCATCCGATTGAGCGTGGCACGGCAGAGCCGCGCACAGGCCGCACGACACGATCAGTCCGCGGCAAAGGGCGGTAAAGCGTAGCATCCTTGCACCTCGACTTCGATCCATCGAACTCGGGGCAGCCCCCCTGGCCGCCGCCGTCGGGTGGGTTGATGGTTGCTCGTTGAGAGTTGAGAGTCAAAAAACGCTTCGATCGACGAAGGCCTTTTCTGACTCTCAACCCTCAACTTTCAACTCTCAACCAACTCTGTTTACCGGCCCGCATCGCGTCGAGGGTCTTGTGCGACCCTCGATTCTCAACCGTCAACTCTCAACCAAATTTCACTTCCCGGTCGTCACGCCGAAGAACCGGCCGACGCCCTGGGTCCAATGTCCGCCGGTTCCGGTCGACGCCGCAGGAGCGGCCGGCGGTTCCGGCAGATCGACTTCTTCCACCACCTTGTCTTCGCCGTTGTAGATCGTCACTTTCCAGGTCGGCTTGGCCGCCGGTTCCGGCGTTTCCGCCACCGGCTGAGCGAGATATTCGCCAAAGTCCGGCTTGTCGGCCGGCTCAGATTTCGGTTTATCCTTTTCGGATTTGTTATGGCCGTCGAAGAGGGCTTCCAGGCTTTCCAGGTTGTTCTCGTCGAGGTCGGACGTCTCGGACCGCAACATGTCGGTCTTGCTGCGCAGCATCAGGTGAATCGTCCCCTTGCTTTCCGCCAGTTTCAACACGGTCCCTTGTTTGACGTTGACCAGCAGCGACACATTCTTCACGCCGTCCTTCGCCGAGGCCTGCCGGGCGGGGTCTTCCGCGCCGGAACGGACGCTGTCGGTGGCGAAAATTTCGATGTATTCCAGAATCGTCTTCGTCTTGGTGATGGTCCCCAGCCCCGGACGCGACAGTTGGAACGTCGCCAGCACGTCGACCCGGTCGCCCGGCTTGAGCATGCCGCTGTGCGTCGTGGTCGCATTCACCGGAATGGTGACCACCCGCATGCCTTCGGGAATGTTGATCGTCGCGCCAAAGACTCCCTTCTCTCCCAACTGCGGCAGGCAGACGACCTGGTTCATGTAGACCCGCGTCGTCAACGCCCGGTCGTCGTATTCCTCCGGTTTGCTCACCGCCGTTTCGGGCACGCCTTCCTTCGGCATTAGCCGAAAGTCGACGTTGTCCTTCGTCAGCGGAACGCCGGGCTCGATGTCCACCCGCGCGACCAGCACGCGAACTTTTTCGATCCCGTCTCCGCGGTCGTTCGACAACACCTGCTGCACGCCGAGCATGGCCACCAGGCCGCAACCGACGGCAACCGCCAACAACATCAACGACTTCATCTTCATGACAGGGACTCCACCGGAGCACAGGTCTCGTGATTCTCGAAGATCGTTCGTGAACGATGGGAGAGGACACGAGAGGCTGGGCCAGGCCGGTCCGCCGTCTCACGCTCTTCATCGTCCAGCGAAAGTCAAACCCTTCAGTTTATGCCGGAAATATCAATTGAGCCGGTCGATTCGATTCCGTGAAACTTCCGTCGACCGGAGCCTTTTGTTCAAGTTCTCGATCGACGCACCACGCTGCTGCGAAGCGTCGCTAAACATTTACACCAGCCCTGCGTAAACAAAGTACATGATCGAGCCGATGCAGATCGGGATGCCGTAGGGCAAGAGCCGCATCGTCGGCTTGCGTTCGGCAGCGATGGCGGCGAGCTGCCGCGGATTGCGGATCGTCGTCCATTCGAACCAGATCGTGAAGAACTGGCCGAGATGATGGTGGAACTGACCGGCCCACAAGGCCATCGCCAGCGCCATCACTGCACCGACGACCACGGTGACGACGAACGCATAGAACGTCACCGTCGCCCCGACGAAGGCGCCCATGCCCGCCATCAGTTTCACATCGCCGGCGCCCATCCCGCCGACCGCATACAGCGGCAACAGGCAGGCGAGGCCCACCGCGGCGCCGATCAGGCTTTCGCCGAATCCGTGCCAGCCGCCCGTGACGCCTCCGTAGAGGAGTCCGGCGAAGAACATGGGATAGGTCAGCCAGTTGGGAACCTTGAGCTGCTTGCCGTCGATGTACGCCGCCCACACGAGGAGCAGGCTGACGAACTTGACGTGATGTTCGACGAGGAATGCTTGCCAGTCCATGGGAGAAAACCTTTCGACGCTGAGGGGTTCGCAGCCCGCGTTCCGCAGAAAACCCGATTGCCGCGGAACGACGGAGATCTTTTCGAAACTGTAGTTCGCATTTGCCGATCGTGTCGGCGAAAATTTTTTTGGAAACACGGTTCGTGTTCGAACCTGAAATGCCACAAAAAAGAGCGGGGCGCGCCAGATCCCTGAATGTGCGTTCGATGCCCATCGACGCCGCATTCAGGGGGCTCACGCCCCCCGCTCGCAAGAATGCCAGCCCTGATTACGGAGTGAGCTGTTGACAGACCCAGGTCAGCACGGCGACGGCGACCACGGCCAACGGCTCCACCAGTCCGCTCGACAAATCCAGCCAAAACGGAAACATGCGAAAAGTCCTTGCCTCAATCGATCACTCTGCGGATGCGCGTCGAGGCCGTCCAACCGGCGGGAATTTCCACCAGTCGGACGGCCCTGTTCGCGACGTGCCAGGAGCGCCTTGAACCATCGGGAGTGCGTCGAAAGCGACCAGCGCCGCGGCGCGCCCGAAGGCAAAAGTTACTTCAGGGCATTGGCGGCGGCGTTGAACTTGGCGTTCGCGTTCGTGCCGATGGCCTGAATGGCCGTCAAGCAGACGATC
>CAZDGB010000168.1:0-16420 GCA_964504645.1 uncultured Planctomycetaceae bacterium
GCGAGGCGAACCATTCATCAGTCATCAATCTGGTTCGCCTCGCAAAGCCTCGGCAAACCCTACTTTTTCGCATGGAAAAATCTCACCGATGAGCATCTGGAAATACGCCGAGTGGCTGACCCCCGTCCCGAAGGAATGCCAGATCACGCTGGGCGAAGCGCAGACGCCCGTGTTGCGGTCGCGAAGGATCGGGCCGTCGGTCGGGCTGAAGAACCTCTTTTTCAAGCTGGAGACGACGAACCCCAGCGGTTCGTACAAAGACCGCTTCGCGGTGACGGCCATCGCCGACATGCTGGCTCACGGCAAGAAGCGGTGCATTGCGACTTCCAGCGGCAACACCGGAGCCGCGCTCGCCGCGTACAGCGCCGCCGCGGGGATCGACTGCGAAATCTACATCGTCGAAGGGGCGCCGCAGGGCAAACTCAAGCAGATGCTGGCTTACGGCGCGAAGCTGTACCGCGTGAAGCAATTCGGCATCAGCAGCGACGTCTCGCAACGCGTCGTCAACCAGCTCAAAATCCTCGGCTCGCAACCCGACGCCCAGATGCAGATCAGCGCGTTCATCTATTCGCCCGCCGGCATGACGGGCGTCTATTCGCTGGGCCACGAACTCGCCGAGCAGGGCGAAGCCCCGTGGGACCACGTCTTCTGCATGGCGGGGGGCGGCGGCCTCGTTTACGCCACGGCCGTCGGGTTCGAGCAGGCGCTCGCCGCGGGCAAGATCAAGAAACTGCCGCGCGTCGAGTGCGTTCAGCCCGCAGGGAACGACACGATGGCCAGCGATCTGCGGGCCGGCCGCGATCATTGCCATGAAATCACCTGCACGTCGAAGATCAGCGGGCTGCAAGTGCCGACGATCGTCGATGGCGACCAGGTGATTGCCGCCTGCAAACGGAACGGCGGCACCGGGCACGTCGTCTCGGACCAGCTTATCTGGGAAGTGCAGAAGCGGCTCTCGCTGGAAGAAGGCATCTTCGCGGAGCCCGCCGGCTCCACCGCCGTCGCCGGCGCCGTGCACGCCGCCCGCAACGGCGAGATCGATCCGAACGCCTACGTCGTCTGCCCCATTACCGGCTCGGCGTTCAAAGACCCCGCGTCAATGGACGAGATGATCAAAGACGTCACCTGCCCGCTGATCGACGTGACCGACCTGGAAAAGCGCGTCGCCGCGGGAGGATGATTTGGATTTCCGAGCGGTGGGCGTAAGCCGCGTAAGCCCCCCGCTCGGAGAAGAGGAATATCCATGAGCGACATCGTCCCCGCCGAGTTCCTGAATCAGGTCGTCGTCCTCGACGCCGTCAGCCAGTTCGTGTTCGCCGGCACGTTGATCGGCGGCGACCATCGCTATCTGTTTCTCGCTGACGCCGACGTCCACGATCTGCGCGACAGCAAGACGAACCGCGACGAGTACGTCGTGGCGCTGCGCCGCCTCGGCATCCGCGCCAACCGCCGCCGCGTCCTCGTCAGCCGCGACCAGGTCGTCAGCCTGTCGCTCCTGTCGGACGTGGAGGAATGACCCCGTAGCACAGGCGGCTCGCCTGTGCGCTTTCAGCAGACATCCGAGCAGGCGAGCCGCCTACTCTACGAGCTATTCCGCCGGCGGCAGTTCCGGGCCGGAGATCGTTTCCGTCGCATCGATCTCGTTCGTGATCGTCTGATGGGGCGCGGCGGGAATCAGGATCGCCGGCGGCGAGGCCGTCCGGGCGCCGGGATGACGCAGCAGCGAGTTCTTCGCGGGCATCACGACGACTGAGCGCGGCGCACCGGGCGCTTGCGGCAGGCCCCCCTCGCGGCGGGAAAGCTTCAGCATCGTCGCCTGGTCGTGGTACTTGTGCCAGAACTGCTGCGAATAGGGCAGCACCGGCGAATGGCCCCAGCCAGCGGAGACCTGCGACTGCGACAGGATGTCCTTGTAGTTGTACGGGCGGAAGAAGGCGTGTCCGCCGTATGCGGGGATTTCCTGGAAGTAGCCGTGGACCCAGTTCTGCTGCGTATCGACCGGGTACCGTTGTTCGTACTGTCCCTCGAAGCCGTACTGATTGTACGCATTCTGCAAGGGCGGGAAGTTGGGCGTTTCGGACGGTCCCGGCGTGCCGACTTGCAACGCGGAACTCAACGCCAGGGCCCAGATTCCATTCGGCATGGCGACATCTCCAGAGCGCTTCCGTGCACCGTGAATCCACGCGGTAAGACGCATCGCGCGATTCCCCTGTTCTATCGGTCAGGCATTCCACGAATCTCCCCGACTTCCGGTGGAAAACCGACAGTGTGCCGAGACCCCGGCATCCTTTCTTTACGCAAACTCCCTGACCGAATCCCGGCGGATTTTGCTGGTCGCATCCGCCGCGCAGACCCGCGTGAGGCAGACTTCCGTGCAGTCCGAATAAAACCGTCTCTCGCAAAGTCGCTAAGGCGCAAAGTTCTCCAAGAAGAAGGTAGGTCCACTGTATGGACCGCAACTTCTTGAAGATGGTCGCACAGCGGACCCTATAATATCCCTTTCCTTTGCGACTTAGCGGCTTTGCGAGAGATGCCTTTCTGGAATGTTTCCTCTCTGAAGGAGGTCGCCGCGATCATGCCTCGGTTTTCGAAAACGCTGTCGTTGTGTTTGAGCGGGGCGCTCTTAGCGAGTCCCCTCTGGGCCGATTCGGCCCCGGCCGTGCCGCCGGCACCTATTCCTGCCGCCACGTCGGTCTATCCGACGATTCCCCCGACGCCTCCCGTGCCTGCGCCCTATGGGAATGCCAGCCAGCCGTTCCTCAATGCGGTCACGCAGCCGCCGTATCAGACGTATCCTTCTGGGGCCGGCCTGATCTACGGCACGCCGGGCGGATATGAAGGCCGCGTCGGATCGCCGTACCACTATTACGATCCGCGCGGCGGCGAATTCGTGACGACAGGCGACCCCTACTACGATCACTGGGGTCCGGGTTATCACCGCCAATCGCTGTACGGGCACTATCGCTTCCCGTATTACAACTACCGCGCTCCGTGGTACTACCCTGGACGAGCCGTCTACAACCGCGATACGAATTTCGCGTGGTAAACAGTTACCGACTGCGAGCTCGCTAGCGATCGATGATGGTCGCTTGCGAGTTCGCAGCATTTTTTGACCCCCGTCAAACCCGGCAAATTCGGCAGACAGGTTAAGCTGAATAAAACCGCTTCCATCGGTGAGTTCGGTTGAACTCTCACTTTCGGTGCAACCGATACATTCCGGCGGGGGGGAGTGTGGAGCCTCATCAATTCCGTCGCGCGGTCCGTGCGCGCCGACTTCACCAGAAGACGGCGGCACAGGTTGCGACGGGGCCGGAACTTGTCCGGCGATGGTGACATCCCGCCCTCGTCCCTCGCGATCAGCACCGCAGGACAGGAGCGAGCCTGGATGAGTACGCCACAAGGACAGGGATGTCCCCCGTGGGGACGGACCTCGAACGCTTTCCTGCGTTGGGGCGTGGTGTGTTCGGGCCTGCTCGCGCTGGCGCCAGGTCAACTCCTCGCCCAAACGAGTCCCAGTCCTCACCCCGGTTTCTATGCCAGGCCGACGTCGCCGTTTCCGAGCTCTGCCGCACCGCAAGTCCGCATGCAGCCACCGCGCGAGGTGATTCACGCCGGCGGAACCTGGACGCCGACCACCGGCCCGACGATTCAGCAGGTGCAGAACACGTCGGAATCGGCCCGGGCCGTGCATCATCTGATCGAGGCGATGCCGACGAACCAGGAAGATCTCGACCTGATCGAGCGGCGCAGCCAGTTGATCATGACGCGGGCCAACGTCGTCCGCATGGCAATTGCCGACCAGAGCATCCTCGACGTCGCACAATATAGTCCGCGCGAACTGTCGCTGATCGGACTAGCCCGCGGCTCGACGACGTTGACGCTCTGGTTCGAAGGCCACCCGACGCCGCTGATTTATCTCGTCAAAGTCATTCGCGATCCCAATCTCGATGAGCAACGGCGGGTCGACTACGGCAAGCTCGAACGCAAGCTCGCCGTACTGTTCCCGAACAGCAAGGTCTATCTGATCCCGATGTCGTTCAAGATCATCGTTCGCGGCCAGGCCCGCGATCAGGAAGAGGCTGCGAACATCTTGAATATCGTCCGCGGCGAAGTCATCAACCAGGACGGCTCGCTGCTGGGGAACGCCGCCGCGCTGGGCGGGGCTGGAATGGGCGGCGGCATGGGCGACGCAGGGCTCAACGGCGGCGGACTCGGCTGGGGCAACGGGCTCTGGGCAGGCTTCATCGTCAACGAGCTCCGCGTGCCGGGCGAGTTTCAGATCAACCTGCGGTGGCGCGTCGCTGAGCTGAACCGCTCGCAGGCCCGCAACTTCGGCATCGATCTGAATGTGCTCTTCAATAATGGGCGAAACGTGATCGGCACCGCGATGGGGGGCGTGCCGGGCAATTTGTTCGGCGTCTTCGAGAACGGCGAAATCGGCGTCTTCATCAACTGGCTGGCGACGAACGGCACGGCCACCATTCTCACCGAACCGAACGTCACGGTCCTCAGCGGCCGGCCGGCTCGCTTCCTTGCCGGCGGCGAATTCGCCGTTCCGACCGTGGTCGGCATCGCCGGCGCGGCGGGACAGACGACGACGTTCCGCGGCTTCGGCACGTCGGTCCTCGTGACGCCGACCGTCATGGACCGCGATCTCATTCGCTTGTCGACGATCGCGGAATTCAGCCAGATCAACAGCGACAACGCCGTCCAGGGCATACCCGGCCTCAGCACCCGCCGCGTGGAAACCACCGTGGAACTGCGCGAAGGTCAAACACTGGCCCTCGGCGGACTCCTCTCGCACAAGAAAGTCACAGAGGTTTCCCGCATTCCGTATTTGGGCGACATTCCGAAGATCGGTCCGATGCTGTTCTCGAACAAGCGTTCGACGATGGACGAAACGGAACTGCTGATCCTCGTGACGCCGGAGATCGTGCGGCCGATGGATGCGCATGAAGTGCCGCCGGTGCCGGGCTTCGAAGTCACCTACCCGACCGATCACGAGTTCTGGAAGTACAACATGACGGAAGGGATGCCGGACACCGGGTACTATCAAGTCCCGCCGTACGGCAGCGGTTCGGTGGGAACGAACGTCGGCTACCAGCACTTCAATCCGGGTCCGGCCAATTCGCTCTATTCGCCGGTGCCGACGAATGCGGGGGGCTTCAACGCTCCGCAGGAAGGCCGCTTCACCGTCCCGACCGCGCCGGGCATCCCGGTCACTCCTGACGCGCAATTCACGCCGGGAGATTTGACGCCGATTCCCGCAGCGCCCGCTCCGTCGCCAGAGACCGTGCCGCCGCCGGATGCTGCCGCGATGATGGCGCCGGGTTCGATGGAGTCGGTCTCGGGAGTGAACTACGTGCCGGCTCAAGCCGGCCGCGGCAACCAGGTGCAACCGGCCGCGTGGTCGGCGCCGACGACGGCAGCGCCGCGCCCGCCGGCGCGCAGCGGCGGACCGATTCCGCGCGGCGGATGGTCCGCGCCGTCACAACCGGCAGCGTCACCGCAGGCGATCGTTCCGAACAATCAGACCTCGGCAGCGGCGGCAAAAGCGGGGAGCGCGGCCAGGAATCGCCGTGATCAGGGACAATCCAACCGATATTGAGGATGTCCGACATGCGGCGCGAAACAACCGTGCCGCCAAAGTTTGCGCGATCGGAAATGCGACTGCGGATCAGGGGGACAAGGATGTTCCGCGTAGACCTGCGAGGGATCACGAGCATCGTAGCGGCGGCGAGCGTGCTAAGCGTCGCCGGGTGCGCGAGCTCGCGCGGCCACTCGAATCACGCCGACGTGGCGACTGTAGCCGAGGGCGAGCTCTGCAGCAGCGACGGCTCGTGCCCGACGTGCTCCGCGGAGGGCAAGACCCGGACGCCGCGATTCAAATTCAAACGCAAAAAAGCCTGCGACACCTGCGGCCAGACCGACGCCTGCACCTGTACCACCACGTGCACCTCCGACGGTTGCGAGACCGGCAAGGTCAGGAAGAAGTTGTTCAAAGGCAAGTCGAAGTGCAAATCGTGCGACGGTGACGGCTGCGATCAGTGCGGCGGCTGCGGTGGTTGCGGAAAATGCTTCGGCTGCTGCGGCTGGACGCGCTCGCTCGCCATTCCGGATCAGTATCCGCTCGGCGCCGTCACGCGGGCCCACTTGCACCAGATGCAGACGAACGGCGAAGCGGCCGATTTCATCCTGTTCCAAAAAGACTTTGTCGGACAATCGGCCGAGTTGACGCCGGACGGCAAGGACAAAGTCCTGGAGATGGCGGCCCGGATGCGGAGTGCGCCGTTCCCGGTCGTCATCGAACGAACTTGGAACAACGCCGACCCCGAACTCGACGCCCATCGCCGCAACCTCGTGGCGTGCATTCTGTCCGACTTGGGCAACGCCGACGCCGCGACCCGCGTCTTCGTCTCACCGGCGTACGGCCCCGGCAAGCATTCGATGGACACGCTCATCGAGTTCTGGCAATACACCTACCAGGGCTACGGCATGGGAATGGGGATGGGCGGCTTCGGCGGCGGTATGGGAATGGGGATGGGCATGGGAATGGGCGGCATGGGCGGAGGTTTCGGCGGCGGCTTCGGTTTCTAGACGAGCGTCGAGGCGTCAGCCCGATGTATGTGTAAGCAGATTCGTCCGCACCGCGGACTCTACGATACAGAACCCTCAGAACCGCCGGTTGGACCGTTCATTCGGGCCAGCCGGCGGTTCGGCCTTTAAATGTCTCGAGTTTGTTCCGCAGATGCCACTCGAACGTCATCTGGATTCCATCGCCCGCATCCGCCGCAAACGTACGCCTTCCTTTTGAATCAACGGCCGCGGATCGTTCTCCAATCGGGCTAGTTCTTCATCGCAGACATCGCCCGTCTGCACGATCGCCTGCAATTCCACCGACGCCCCGCGGCGGACGTCGCGGTTGGTGGAGACCAGCAAGTCGATGAGTTGCGGCCAGACGCGGTCGTGCCGCTGCGTCAGCGAACGCCAACTCCGCAGCGCCGCCAGGCGGGCGCGCGGTTCGGGATCGGTCAGCAACGGTTCGAGCGCGGGAAGAATCTGCGGTGAAATCGACAGCCACGAGAAAACAACTTGCGCGGCTCGTTCGCGCACCTCGGCGTCTTCGACCGTGAGCAGCGGTTCCACCAGCGTCCAGGCACGCGGGCCGATCTGGCTCAGCGATGCCGTGGCGACGTCGCGCACCACGGGAGCTTCATCGGCGAGCATGAGATCGCACAACACGGTCTCGGCCCCATGAGCCGACGGACCGATGCGTCCCAGCGAGCGTGCCGCTTCGCGGCGGAAATCGGCATTGTCCGATTGCGCGGCTCGAAGCAGGACCGGTACGGCGGACGCTGCATCGCGGCCGATCAGGCCCAGTGCTTCGATCGAGCCGATCGTTAATTCCTCCGGCTGTGTCTCGTCGGTCAGATCGGCGGCCAGCAATTCCCAGATCGCGGCGATGCCGTCCGGCGCGGCGGGGCCAATCTGAGACAACGCCTCCAGGCAACCCAGCCGCGTGATGACGGAATTCCGCTCATCGTTGAGCATCTCGATCAGCTGCGGCGCGACATCCTTCGCCTCACGATGAAACAATGCCAGCGCGCTCAACGCCCACCGCTGCGGAGAAGTCTCCGGATCTTCGGGGCACGTTTCCATCAGATGTTGGGCGACTTCCGGAATGGCGTTGCGCGCCAACGGGCCGAGCCGTCCCAGCGTGAGCGCCGCTTGCCGCCGCGTAATCCATGGGACCGCTTCGTCGTGCATGACGGCGACGAGCCCGGGAACATAGCGCCGGCTGTCAGCATCGAGTAGATCGATCTCCTGGAATAACGCCTGCCAGGCGGCGAGCGTGTGTCCGCCGACGAGACGCTCGCACGGATCGGATTCCGTCGATCCCGTCAATGCCAGGACGAGGCACGCTACGAAAATCACAGAATCCGAGAACACAATCTCGCCACCGCACGCGGAGATTCAATTGACACGCCGGGCCAAAAGTCGAAGATACCACGTCCCGAAAAGGGGCGTCCATCCATTCGGCGATGGACGCTGAACGCCGAGACGACAGGGAGGTCGATCATGCGTCGCCGTGCCGCGATCATTGTCGCGTCTATTTTGTGCTGCGGGTCATTTCTCCGGTCGGACGACGCGGAGGTGGAAGTCGCCGCACCGACGGCGCCCACCAAGGCGCAGCTCAACTCGCAGATCGAGAAGTGGCAGGCCGATGAAAAACTCGATCCGAAGGAAAAGCAGGACGCCATCGAGTTGCTGAAATCCGCGTTGCACGACTGCGACGCCGTCCTCGATGCACAGCAACGCAAGCTGCGCCTGCAACGGCAACTGGAAACTGCGGCGACGGAACTGCCGACGCTGCGGAACAAACTCGCGACCATGCCGTCCAAGGCCGTGGTGAAAGCGGCCGAACAAACGGCCGAGGCGCTCGAACGCCGCCGCGAAGAACTCGAACGTTTGCTGGATCAACCCGACACCGGTCTGCGGGAGCGCGTTTCGCGGCTTGAACAAGAACTCGGCATCCGTCCCGAACGGCTGACGTCTGCCGGCGATGAACTTTCCGAGGCCGAGGAAAAGCTGAGCACCGCGCGCGACGAACTGCGCGCGTTGCCGGACGATGAGAAAGAATCCGCCGTGCCGGCGGCGCAACGCCTGGTGCTGCAGGTCGCCATCCACCGCTGGGAAGAGGAGAGCTCCGCACTCGAACTGGAACGCGACTGGCTGGAGTCGACCGACGCCGATCGTTGGATCAGCGTGCTGAAACAGATTGCCGAAGTTGAGGTGACCCGCACCGAGGACGAGTTGGAACAGGTGGAGCAGTTGCTCGACACGCAGCGGCAGCGCGAAGCCGCCGAACGGGTCGAACAGGCCCGGCACGACGCGGAAACGATCCATCCGTCGCTCAAGCCGTGGGCCAAGACCAACGAGCAACTCGCCGAGCGCAGCCAGAAATTGACGCAGCGTCTGGGCGCCGTCGACGACGAAACTCAGGAAATCGAGCAGCAGCTCGAAACTCTCGAGGAAGACGCCGACGGGATTCGGGACATGGTCCAATCGGCAGGCCGCAGCGATGCGCTCGGGTTGATGTTCCGGCAGGAACTCGCACGGCTGCCCGATCAGAGAGAATTGACACGCCGCGCCGCACGACAGGCGGAAGAGATTCGGGACATCAATCTGAAACGCTTCGAGATCGAGCGGCAACTGCGCGAAACTCCCGAAGCCGAAGCCGTCGCCAAACCTTTGGAAGCGGTGGATGAAGAACTGATGGGCGCGGCGAACGGCGAAATGCTGCGCCAGGCTGAAGCCGTGCTCTCGCAGCGCACGAAACTCCTGGATCAACTGGACGACGACTATGGCCGGCTCTTCACGCGGCTCGTCAAACTGACGCAGCTCGAACGGAAACTGGCCGCGAAATCGCAGCAGATGGCGGAGTTCTATCACGAACAACTCCTCTGGGTCCGCAGCGGCAGCGTGTTCGGGCCGCGCGAGCTGATGCATTGGGCCAGCGTCCCCAAGTGGCTGGCGAATCGTGAGCTGTGGCCGGATCTTCCCGCAATTCTGCTGACCGATCTGGAGCAGCGCCCGGCGATCTACCTGTTCGCAACGATCGCCGTGTGGGCCTGGCTCTTGTTGACGCGGCGTCGTAGACCCGCGCGCGATCCGCGATCGGGCGACTTTTCGTTGTCGGCCGCCGCGGCCGCCATGGTCGTCACGACGTTGCAATCAGCGTTTTTGCCGGGACTTTTGGCCTTTGCTGCCTGGCGGATCGATCACGCGGCCCACGGTTCCGCGTGGCTGACGGGCATCTCCAACGGCTTGGCGCGCTGCGCGATTTGGGCCTGGCCGCTGATGTTCATCCGCAAGGCGTGCGCCGCGCACGGATTGGCCAGTGAGCACCTCGGTTGGACGCCCGATGCCGCGCGGCGGATGAAACGCTGCGTCAGTTGGTTCCTGCCGCCGAGCCTGATTCTGATGTTCATCGTCGCGTGTGCGGAGGCCGCCAGGAACGACGTCCTTTCGGATTCCCTGGGCCGTTCGGCCTTCCTCGTGCTGATGGTGCTGACCGGTCTTTACTGTCGCCGGTTGCTGCGCGCGGGGCAACAATCCTTACAAATCGGAGTTCCGTCTGTTTGGCCCGTGCGGATGCGTCAAATCGCCGCCTGGGCGCTGCCGGGCCTGTGTTGGGGTCTGGCCGGCTTGGCCTTCGCCGGGTTCTATGACACCGCGTTGCGGCTCGTCTGGCGGTTGGAACTGACCAGTTGGTTTGGATTGGGAATTCTCGGCCTGCAGGCCGCGGGTTCGCGCTGGATTCAAGGCGAGCTGCAGCGGATGGAGACCGTGCCCGATGCGGCGCGGGCGGCACTCGACGGCGAACGGATTCTCGGCGAAAAACGCAAGTCGATCTTCGCCCGCATGCGCGAACGACAGGCATCCCGCGCGCCGACGGCGCGGCAAGTCAGCCGGCAGATGACCGTGCTCCTCTACACGTCGCTCGTCGCCATCGGGCTCGCGGGCAGTTGGGCCATCTGGTCGGATGTCGTTCCGCAAGCGGAAAATCTCGATCGCTGGACGGTCTGGCAGACGATCTCGTCGCACCAAATCATTGAACGCGGCGCCGACAACACGTCGGATGTGAAAGTCGTCAACCGATTGGAACGCGTGACCGTCGTCGATCTGGCTCTCGCCGTGCTGATTTCGGGTCTGACGTTTGTCGCGGCGCGAAACATTCCGGGCTTCGTCGAGATTCTGTTCCTGGAACGTTTGCCGCTCGACACCGGCGGCCGCTTCGCGGTCACCATTCTTGTGCGATATGCCTTGTTCGTCGTCGGCGTCAGCCTGGCGTGCGCCTGCATCAACATCGGCTGGGCTAACGTGCAATGGCTCGTCGCCGCGGCGTCCGTGGGCCTCGGCTTCGGTCTGCAGGACATCTTCGCGAACTTCGTCTCCGGCATTATTCTGCTGTTCGAACGCCCGATCCGCGTCGGCGACGTGATCACCATCGGCGACACGACAGGGACGGTCTCACAGATTCGTTTCCGTTCGACAAACATCGTCGACGCCGATCGCCGGGAACTCGTCGTTCCCAATCGCGATCTGATCACCGGTAAACTGCTGAACTGGACCCTGAGCGATCAGACGAACCGAATCACGATTCGCGTCGTAGTGCCGTACAACACGGATCCGAGCCGCGTCCGTCAGCTCTTGCAGGAGATCGCCCTCTCGCAGCCGGCCGTGTTGAAGGAGCCGCCGCCCACGGCAACATTGGAAGAATTCGGCGTCAATTCGCTGGTCTTCAACCTGCGGGTCTTCCTGCCGTCGCTCGACGACCGGTCGAAGGTGAACCACGAACTGCACTCGGCGATTCACGCCCGGCTGCACGCCGAGGGGATCTCTGCCCCGAACGTCCCGCCGCAACCGGCCCCGACACCGTCCAAGGGCGTTGCGGCGTGAATTGAGCCGACCCGGAAGTCGGCGAGAAAATTGGCATCCGTTAAGTCGAGGCTTCGCTACGGAATGACGTCACTCATCGTCATCGTCGTCATCCACGTCGTCGTCTTCGGCCTCTTCTTCCTCTTCCTTCGCCTCGGCCTTCACGGCCTTGGCTTTGCGGGCGGCTTTCAGTTCTTCGTCGTGTTCCGCCGCCGCAACAGCCGCGAGGCCGGGCGTCGCCTTGCCGTCGCCCAGCAATTCTTTCACCGGCTGGATGAAGTAGAGCTTCTTGGCCGATTTCAGCTTGAGCTGTTCGATCTTTTCTTCGGCAGCCGCCCGCTGGTCGTAGGGGAACCGGCCTTCTTCCTTCATGCTGCCGTTGAACACGACCCACACCATCTTTTTGCGGGCGATGGCCTTTTCTTTGGTCCGCTTGGCGCGGGTGGTGGTGGCTTTCTTGGCGGGAGCCTTCTTCTTCGGCTCTTCGCCGCCTTTGGCTTCGACCGCTTCCGCCTGCTTGCGGAGTTCCAACCGACTGGGGGATTTGCGGGGCATGCTTTCAATCCGCTGGCAAAACACGATGGACAGAACTTCTCGGACTTTCGGCGCAACGCCGAATCGGGAAGTGTATCAAACTCCGGCCCGATTCGCCAAGGATACGAGAACCGCGGAGATCGGCGGATCGATGGCTAAACCAGGTCGCGCGCAGCCATCCACTCCACAACCGGTAAATGCCGCAGATTCGTCACGGTTCATCGAACCGGCACATGCGGTCTGCCAATGATGCAAGGTTGCGCGTTTCTTCCGTGTGTATCGCCGCGACAACGCTAAACTGCTGGCTTGAAAACGTCAACAGAAATCTCAGGGCACTCACCAGATGTCGAATACAAACGGAATCACGCGGGTGCTGATCGCGGGCGGCGGCACGATGGGCCAGGAAATTGCTGTCCTGTGCGCCGCGCGCGGTTTTTCGGTCCGGGTGTTTGACGTCGATCCGCAGGCCCTGCAAAAAGGGGCCCGCGCCAAGTCGCTGATTAGCAGCATCGAGGATCACGATTCCGCCTGGGTCGCCGAGCGTACGAACTGGCTCCAAAAGTTGCGGGTGGAAACGCGCTTGGACGACGCCGCCCAGGACGCCGACCTGGTCATCGAATGTCTGCCCGAACGCTTGAAATTGAAGTGCGAATTCTTCGTGCAGGTCAGCCAACTGGTTTCTCCCACCGCAATTCTGGCGACGAATTCTTCGATGCTCGTCCCGAGCCAGTTGCGGGCCGGCGTGCAACGTCCCGAGCGGCTGGCCGCCCTGCACTTCATCAACGAGACGCACGCGGCGGAGGTCATGGGCCACGACGGCACGAACCCGGAGATTCTGCGGCGACTCGAGTCCTTCCTGAAGGAATTGCGCGTCCTGCCGATTCTCTGCAAAAAGGAAAAGACCGGCTGCGTGCTGAACTCGATGCTCACCAGCCTGAATTTCACCGCGCTGACGTTGGCGGCGCAAGGCTATGCATCGGTCGAAGACATCGACCGGCTGTGGATGCTCACCATGCGCTGCCCGCGCGGACCGTTCGGCATGCTGGACATCATCGGCCTGGACACCGCGTACGACATCACCTGGCTGCAAGCGCTGATGACGGGCGACGAACAGTCCCGCGGCGCCGCCGAGTTTTTGAAGGCCTACGTCAAGCAAGGCCGCCTGGGAGTGAAGTCGGGGCACGGCTTTTACACCTACCCCAATCCGGCGTACCAGCAACCGGGCTTTCACGAAGCTCCTTATGTACCGGGACCGGCCGCGGACAGGCTCTTGCCGGCCGTGTCGTCCTAGCGTTTCAATTTCGATACGCCTGATGGCACCGCTTGCAGGACGCTTCCAGTTGCTGGAAGGCATGCGTCTTGGCCTTGGCATCGGGCTGCTTGACTGCGGATTCCAGTGCTTCGGCCTGCCGTTCGGACTCCGCGAGACACGACTGGAAGCTTTCGTCGTATTTACCGTCGGGCGTGATTCGATGCGCCTCCTGGAGCGATTCTCGCACCAGCAGCGCTTCCTGCTCGGGAATCAGATCGGGATGATCGGCGGGCGGCTGCCAATCGGCATCACGGCAAAGTTTGAGCTGATCCCAATGGCGATCGAGCTTTGCCATCGCTGCGGCGAAGGAATCCACCTCGGCGATTTCGACCAGTTCCGGCAGTTCGACGCCTGTGCCGGGCGGCTGATAGTTTTCGACAGCGCGCCACAATCCGGCGTAATCCGCGCTCGTCCCCGCAAGTTCGAGGATCTTCCGCGCTTCCGCCGCACTGATCTGCCGAGCGGCCCGGCAGACAATCGCCGCCGCGGCCGGCCCGCGATGCTGGCCGTGATGGCAATGGACGTAAATCGGCGTCTCGCAGTCCCGCGCGGCCCGCGTCAGCGCCGCCGCGGCTTGCTCCGAGATTCCGTCGTAACCGATCGGGATGTGGACGTAGCGCAAGCCGTGTTCCCGCGCGACGGCCAGGTTCGGTGCGACGCCATCCACGCTGATGATCGTTTTGACGCCGCGGCGGGCGAGACTTTCGAAGCCTTCCGGGCCGTGCGGCTCGCCGCCCGAATACAGCCGCTCATCGAGCCGCAACAAATTGTGCAGCGCGGCCGGCTCGGGTCGGACGCGCCGGGGTGCGAAATTTTCGGCTTCCGGTTCTTCGCAAGCGGACTGCGGCGATTCCGCACAACCGCAGAGAATCAAAACCGAAAGTACGACGGCGGTCCTGAGAAACATCGCGTACGCCTGGGACACGAAATACGAGTGCTGGTCCAGGCGATCTTACCGGCGGAACCACAGGCCGAACAGCCGCTCAAGCGACGCGGCGGGCGGCGGGTTGCAGCCCCAGTTGCTTGCGATACGCATCCAGCTCCTGATCCGTTTCATCGGGTTCCGCATACCAGATATGCAGCAGCGTTTTCCGCATTTTCTCGACCGGGCGAATCGTGCAGCGGCCGTGCCAGCTCTTCAAGCCGACGGTGTTCAGCACGGAGAATGCGTATGCGCGGTTCGGCAAGAATGGCATCGTCTTGGCGATAACAAACCCGCGCGGCTCCCGCAACAGATGCAACGGATTCAGGCTGCGCTGATAAAACTCGGTGCCGATCTCCGCCAGCGATTCGTCCTCCGGGAAGGCGAACTGCATGGTGACGATCTTTTCCGACGTATCGGGATGCGGCGCGATTCGGTAGCCGTCGGATTCGCAATAGATCTGTCCGCGCGGGAATGCCGGAATCTTCGCGAGCTGATCGGGCGTCGTGCTGAATCTGCGGCATAGACCAGACGCCACTTTGTCGAAGACCACGCCGCGAAACTCGGGGGAACCGATGACCGCCCTCACCGTCGCCCACAACGCATGCTCGGCACGTCCAATCTGCTGCAATGACTCTTCGCACAGCGCCATCCGCCGCCGCGTGCTGCCGCCGTATTCATTCGTGTGATGCTTCGGATTGGCCTTCGTCAGGTGGTTCTCCGCCGGGAAGGCTCGGACCAGACGACGATAGATGTCTTCCGGAAAAATGTTCTCGATCGAGATGTGAGGAAACGGATCGGTTTCCGCCGGCGTATCTTCCACGGCGCCAACGGCATGCTGCAAAACTCGTTGATACAAGCTGCGGTCCAAATGCATGGCATTCTCCTCGGCAATCATTGCCGCTTCTCGAAGACCGGCGTGGCGGTGAGCCCATCAGTCTTTATCGAAACGGCACAACCGGAAGAATGAGCCGAAGCTGCGCTTCAGGAAAAACCCTCGCAGAGCGCCTGATTTTGCTCGGCAACCGACCACAATTCTAACGTTTCCCGGTGCAAGGCGGACGGGAATGCCCCGGATACCGAGTCAGAACCGGCGCGGCGGGGATGGAATCCCTCGGGTCTGTGCTGAAGCCCAAGGGCTCGAAACCTGTTGCGGGAGCGATAAATCCCAAATGGAGACGGCGGAGCGGAACCGGCGGCTGTGAGACCTGCATGATCACGTACCCTCAGGTGTTGTTTATCTGGGCTGCCGGGGTAGTTCGCCGGTCCGGGCGGAATCTTGGCAAAAGAAATGGAATTCTATGCACTCGATGTGCCGGTCGCTGTAAAGCAGACCGCGGGCATTCGTCAGGGGTCCGCTGTGGAAGAGGCCAGGAAATACATTGAACCGTTTTCCCAGACGATCCTGTATTGGGAAGGCCCGAGCAGGGCATCGATTCGATCGGATTCCCACTGATAGAACCATTGAATGGCCGCAAAGCGACCCGACAGCCAGTTCAGGGGGTAATTGATCCATTCGTATCCGGCCGGCACGAAAATCCGATTGGGGTGCGAGGTGCGCACCAATATCTGGGCAGTGATGGGCGGCGACATCAGATATCCCACGATGAGCAAGACGGCCATCAGTCCCGGCGGCCACCGCCACACGGCAAACACGGAACGGCGAGGAAGATTCGGGCGAGCAGGCATGAGAATGGTCAGACCGAATCTTGTTTGACGATCGCTGTCGCCGCGCGTCGCCGATCAGCACGCGCTGCGACGATGAGCCCTGCGATGAAGCCGGAAACGATTCCGAAAATCGGAATCATGATCACTTCCGTGCCGTCATTGCCGGCAGGCGTCAGCGCCCGCAGGGCAGGGATCGCCATGAGCACCGCTGTCAACGCGATGAGAGGCGTTATCAGCCAGGCAGCGAAGAATGCCAGTACCGGCTGACGGAGAAACGAAGCGATCCACCCGGCGAGAATGCAGGGACCGAGTCCAAGCGTGAGGACCAGTAACAAGAGAATGACCTGCATGGCGTCACTTCATTCGCCGGTCCCAGTGCTCCTCTCCATCGACTTTGTGGCTCAGGCCTGCTCCTGCGCTTGCCAAGCGCAGCGCCATCAGGCTCTGGCGCAGCACATTTGACAGCGCACACAGCCAGTCAACCGGCGCAGGGGCTTGCAAGAAAAAAGATGGCGGTGGTCGGACTCGAACCGACGACACAC
>CAZDGB010000169.1:0-16371 GCA_964504645.1 uncultured Planctomycetaceae bacterium
CTTTATCCTTTGTCGGTTTCCGCACGCAGTGTTGTCTCCAGGGTTAGCGCCGCGTCCAGTTCGGTCGGCGGCGGAGGGGATTCGAAATTTGCGCCGCCGGCGTGTGCGCGGCGGAGTTCGACGTCGCCAACGATGACGGCGTCGCTGTCAATGCACTCCGCGGAATGCGCATCGCCGTTCGTTTGCCACCGGGCTGAAAAACCGGCAGGCTGCCGTCGGAAATGCGCCGCCGGACGGTGGCCAGCGACAGCACGGCTAGCCGAGCAAACTCGGCGGGCGTCAAGAATTCCGCGCTCGTCGGAGCATCCATGTTCGTTCATCCGCGATAGGACAGCCTCGTATGCGGCCGCGCATGTCGCGGCTGGAGACTGTCATCGCAGATGAAGAAAAGCCGTTACACCGCAAATGTCGGCGAACATTTGCGGTGAGACAGCGTTCGCCGAGGCCAAACGGCTGCAGAAAGTCTCACGGCCACAGCGCGCCGAGCCGGTCAGAGATCTCGCTCAAATCACGTTCGACTGTATCGTCGCTCACCTGTAGATACTCGGCGAAGGCCAGGATCAGCTTCTGACGGCAACGGTGGAGCGACGAACAATGTCGGGACCACAGCACCCGGTGGTAGTGCTGGAGCGGGTACCAGCGCGCGAACTTGCCGATCGGCTTCTTGCCTTGCGTATCTGAGCGGACGAGATCAATCCACTCGTGCAGGTGTTCGGCGCCGCGCGCGGACGAGCGGGCGTTGTCTTCCACAAGCTTCCGGAGCTCGTCCCGATCTGGCAATGGCGCGATGTCGGGGAAATAAATGACAGTCCCAGATGTTTGAGCCTGGAGGGCCTGGAGACTTGGTAACGGAGCCGGTACATGGACCGCCAATGGTTCCACGGTGGCCGGTCCCGTCACGCCCTGCAACCGCCACCGTTGGCAGAACTCCCGAAGGCCCGTTGTGGCGTCCCGTTCGGCGGCGGCGCTCACCCGACGGGCGCCGGGGATGGGGGATGAGACGGGCTGAGGTGGCCGGCGCCCGTCTGCGAGGAGCAG
Source organism: uncultured Planctomycetaceae bacterium (assembly GCA_964504645.1). Classification (GTDB taxonomy): domain Bacteria; phylum Planctomycetota; class Planctomycetia; order Planctomycetales; family Planctomycetaceae; genus CAZDGB01. Next base: position 1,039 of record CAZDGB010000169.1, read on the forward strand.
AGAATGACGATCTGTGAGTTGCTGGAATTCCTCCCGGAAGGTGCGATTCGTCCAGAGCCAGCCCAGATATCCCTGTCGCGGCAACGACAAGGCCTGCCGACGATCTGCGGCCAGCTCCAGGAAGTTTTCGTCGCAATGGCCGGCTTGCTGACAATCCTGAAGATATGCTGCGACGGCTGGATAGACGGTCCTCAAGGCGGGCGCGTGGCGCAACATCCCGTCGCTGATCGGCGTTCCGTCACCGAAACCCACGCAAGCAGGAATGGCTTCGGAAATCTCCGCAAGAGCGCGTTCCAGGCTGAGTTGCTCCGCCTCCCAGCGCAACCTTTGTTGCAGGCCATCGAGCAAGGCCACGGGCAGGGTGTAGCACCACGACCGCGCCACGAGGCGGTGCGTCCGTAGTTCGTCGGGCAAAGCGACATGACGGAATTCCGCAGTAACAGTGGGGATGCGGGACATGCTGTCACGCCGAGTTGAGCCGCAGAAGCAGGGATCCGGTTGATGGTCATTGTCCCAACAGTCGCCAGAGACGCAAGGGAGAAGTCGACGTCTCCGCTTCGCTACTCCACCGACCACTGGTAGCTGGGATGGACAAGCCGTTCGTACTCGGCTCGCCAGGCGGCGTGATCACTCGCCGGGAACGGACGCGTGTCATCCACGACGACCGGAATCCGCCAGACGCCCCTGGGACCGCCAGACCCGGCGTGCCATGCTAACTGAGCGTACGCCCCGCCGCCACGGGCGAGGATGGCCATCACGGACCAGTCGCACTCCGCACAGACTCGCGCGAATGTCTCATCGTCGATTTCGCTCGGCAGGGGAGACACTCCGGGATGGGTGTGGATCCAGAGGCGGGAAAACTGTGCCGGGGTCTGGCCCGCGCTGATCTGTCGTTGAAAGAACTCGGCGACCGCCAGTTCGTCGAGCGTCACGGTGGTCGGGGTGGCAACCTGGTTGACGAGGACCACGTCCTCGACGCAGAGCAAATCGTCCGGCGCGGCGATGCCGAAACCGCCGATCTCCGTGGGGCCGGCATCCCGTAGAAAGACCAGCTTGGCCCAGGCTGTCGGCGTAAACCGCAGCGTCGTCCTGGATCGCGTCGCCATCCGGCAGCGCAGAGATTTTTTCATCGGCGAGTTCCTTCGAGAAACAGACAAGCAGACAGAGGAATGGCGACGGCCGGTGTGGCCACGAAAGTGTTTGCAGACAGAGTCCATCATTTCGCAACCGATCCCCGGTTGCAGATTGAAGAGACTCGGTTAGACTGACTGGATGCCTGCACGCCGGTGCAGGCTGATATCCGTCTCAAATAAAGGACCATTGCAGACACACGATCGGCCTGAAGGCGCCGATCGTTGGACAATTTGGAATGACGCGCGAGCGTCAAGTCTGCTTCCGGACGAACCGCCAAACTGAGCCGCAAGGCTCTTTCAAACAGAAGCAGTGCTTGGACCCGCGCCCCCGCAAGGGGGCGTCGGTTATGCTGAGGTCTACATAACCGACGTTATGCGGAGTTCAGGATTATGCTCAGCAGAACGACGTTCGAATTCGGGAAGCCCTGTTTTTCGTGGGCTTTCTGGCGATTCCGTCGGTGAATCGCTGCACATAAAAATGGCGCTTTACTTTTGCCCTCGGCAGAAAGGAAAGCGTCATGTCGAAGCCTCGTCGCAAGTGCGTTTGTCAGTGCGTCTGTGCCAAGCCAATTCGTTTACTACTCCCGCAGTACTCGGATTACCTGACTTCGCGAGGATTCTCCCATTCCCGACACCGCCGCTATGTTCGGGCGGTGGAGCATTTTGGCCGATGGTCAGGGTGCCGGCGCATTCGCAGACCTCTCGTTCAGGAGTTCCTGGATCGAGGTTTGCAGAGTTGTCTCTGTTCGGGGGTGAGCCGCGATCGGCGGATGATTCGCGCCGCGCTGAACCACCTGTTGATCATGCTGGGAAAGGGGCAGGAAGAACGGCTTGATCCCCCAGGTCGTCTGGGGACGATAATGCAGCGATATGCCGAGCATCTTGCCAACACCAGGGGACTTGCGCCGGAAACCGTTCGCCGCCACCTGAAGTACACACGGGACATGCTCCGCCGTTTCGGTACCCGGCGAGCGTCTCAGTTCAAGTGTTGGACGTCCGAATTGATCGAAGAGGACGTTGCGCGGGAAAGTCGTTCCGGTCCAGGGCGAGGGCGGAATGTCGGGTGGTGTGCGAGATCGTTTCTGAAGTTTCTGCAACAGGATGGGTTGATCGAGCGAGACCTCACCGCCGCCGTTCCGACCGTCGCGCGTTGGCGATTAGCGTCGTTGCCGACGACGTTGATAGCGAGGTCTTTCGTCGAGCGGAATTTGAGCGAAACAGAAATCGATCGTTTGCTTGGCGCGGCGGACCGGACGACAGCTTTAGGTCGACGCAACTACGCCATCGTTCTGTGCCTCAGTGAGCTGGGACTGCGCGGCGCGGACGTGGCGAACATCCAAATTGACGATCTCGATTTCACCGCCGGGACGTTACGACTGTCGCATCGTAAAGAACGACAGGCGGATGCTTTCCCGTTGACTCCCCGGTTGCGTTCGGCGTTGCAGACTTATCTTCAAGGGACACGTCCCGCCTGCAAAGCGTCGTCGGTGTTCGTTCGACACCACGCTCCCCTGGGTAAGCCGCTCACGTCGGTCGGAATCTGTCATGTGGTTCTGAGACTGGCGGCTCAGGCCGGGCTGCGTCACCGAGTCCATGGCCCCCATGTCCTGCGGCGAAGTCTGGCCAGCCGCATGGTCAACGCCGGCGCCACGCTGAAGCAGATCGCCGATTTCCTGGGGCACGCTTCGATCGACACCACCTCGCTCTATGCCAAAGTCGATCTCACCACGCTCTCCCGTGTGGCGTTGCCCTGGCCGGCAAAAGAGAGAATGGCGGTGCGGCCATGAAACGCCGAACGATGGTGCGTCACGTGAAGGATTATTTGCGGCTGCGTCGGGCACTTGGTTTTCAAATGCGACCTCAAGGAGAAACGCTGCTGAGATTGGCAAAGTCTCTCGACGGCGCGGGGCATCGCGGTCCATTGACGACGGAACTGGCGCTGCGATGGGCCAATCGCCCCCACCTGTCACGAAGCTCTCGCGCGAAGCGGCTGTCGGCGGTGCGTTGTTTCGCCCGATATCTGGCAGCGCGAGACGGTCAGACCGAAGTGCCGGGCCGTCATTTGGCGACCAGGCTCTTCTTTCGCCAGCGCCCGCATCTCTTCAGTCCGCATGAGGTGGGACAATTGTTGGCTATGACCGAACAACTTCGGCCTTCGTATCCCTTGAAGAGACTGGTTTACCGCACCCTGTTCGGGTTGCTGGCCTGCACGGGATTGCGTGTTTCCGAGGCCCTGAAACTCAATGCAGATCACGTCGATCTGCAACGAGGCATCCTGCGGATTGAACAAACGAAGTTCAAAAAGTCTCGCCTCGTGCCGTTGCATCCGACCGCGAAGCGCGCACTGCGTTGCTATGCGCAGGCACGCTATGGCCGATGGGACATGCGGGACAGCAGCCCCTTTTTTGTCGGTAAGCGGGGCAACCGTCTGACGTATTGCGCGGTCCGCTGGCACTTTGAGAAGCTGCGCGAACTGCTGGGATGGACGCAAGGCAACGGCGAATGGCCTCGTCCCCGGATCCATGATTTGCGCCACACGTTCGCCTGTCGGCGGCTCCTCTCCTGGTATCGCCGGAGACAGGATGTCCATCATCTGATCGCCGCGCTCTCGACCTACCTCGGGCACGGCAAAGTTTCGGACACCTACTGGTATCTGACCAGTACGCCCGAATTGCTCGCCATTGCGGGCGTCCGCTTCGAACAGTTCGCAACTATTGGGAAAGGCGTGCAACTATGAAGGCGAATAGATCCATGAGGTCGAAGGCGATTCGTTCCCCAAGGTCGAAAGCGACGCATTCGAGAGTTGGGGATTCGCGCGCAGCGAAGATACCCCTCGGCCCCATCCTGCAGCGTTACTTCTGCGAGTTTCTTGTCTGCCAGCGCGATCTGAGTCCGAACACGATCGCCAGTTACCGCGATACCTTCCGACTGCTGCTGGAGTTTTTGAAACGCCGGTACCGCATCCTGCCCGATGGCGTCAGCGTCGAGGATCTGGACGCGCCCCATGTGCTCGCTTTTCTGGATGAACTGGAACGACGACGCGGCAATTCGGCCCGTTCGCGAAATGCCCGCCGAGCGGCGCTCCGCTGCTTCCTTCGGTACGCCGCTGCCGCGGAGCCGCAGTTGCTGCCTGTGGCACAGCGTGTCTTAGCCATTCCGGCGAAGCGATTCGAGCGAGCTTCGGTCAGCCATCTCACGCGGGATCAGATGCAGGCGATTCTCGACGCGCCTGATATCACCACTTTCTCCGGCCGGCGCGACCGGGTTCTTTTGCTGCTGTTGTACAACACGGGCGCGCGGGCATCGGAGATTGCCGGCCTGCGGATTCAGGATCTGTCTTTGAAGGCGCGAGTCTCAATCCAGATTCGTGGCAAAGGCCGCAAGAACCGTTCTATGCCGCTGTGGCAGAAAACCGCCAAATTGCTGCGTTCCTGGCTGCGAGAACTCGACCGGGCGCCGGATTCGCCCTTGCTTCCCAACGCTCGTGGCCATGGGTTGACTCGTTCCGGCATTGCACAGCGTCTGCAGTCGGCTGTGCATCGGGCCGCATCCGAGGAGCCGTCACTACGGTCGCAACGAATCTGCCCACATCAGATTCGCCACACGACGGCGATGCATCTGCTTCAATCGGGTGTGGATCTTTCGGTCATCGCCATGTGGCTGGGTCATGAATCGACTCAAACGACCCACCAATACCTGGAAGCAGACCTCGATTGCAAAAAACGCGCCCTGGCGTGCCTGGAGCAACCCAGCGTCGGCAGATCGCCCCGCCCACCTGATAAAGGCATCCTGCAGTTCCTCGATGGTCTGTGATTATGCGCACTTCACGGCTGAGCAAACACAGATAAACAGGCAGTCTGAGGCAACGGACTGCACATAATCCTGAACTCCGCATAACGTCGGCCATGTGCTGTTCTGTTTGCCCCTTGGCGGGGGTGTCTGGAGCGGCCGTGTGTCGGCGCCTCTTTTTGTTTCGGGGCAGTTTCATGCAGCAGCAATGGCATATCCGATTGGGGGACCAAGTCATCGGTCCCGTGTCATCTTCGGAACTTAGACGCCTCGCCAGTGCCGGCGGCATTTCGCGAGACAATCTGGTTTCGCTGGATTCGATTGTCTGGCGGCGTGCTGACAGTCTGCAGGAACTGGAGTTCCCGCCAAAGCGTGCACGACGACGTATTCAGGACAAGGGAAAAGATCTACGTGAGACGGTCACCGGCGGCCCACCCCCTGCACATTCCGATCCGACCGCAAATTCTTGGACGGCAATTTGGCTGATCGTGATCGGCCTCATCAGCCTCGCAGTCTTGTTGTTCATTTGCTGCGGTATCGCGGGCTTCCTGATATCGAGCCCCGGCACGTCCCCGTCGATCGCCCCAGTCGCACTGGTACCGGATGATACCCGTGAGAGGACAACGAGGGCGACGTACGACTACTGGGGATACTTCGGCTCCTTGCTCCAAACTCCTCTGCCGAATGGCTCGACTCAGGCGAAGACAAATGCCATCGTCGAAATCGCATCCCGTATCGAGCAACTTCCGGTCGTGGATGTTGATCCCATCGCGATCCAATGTGCATTCGATGTGAGCAAAACGCTTCGGTACTGCGCCGAGGTCGTTGGTCGGAACAATGATCCCGCTGTTTTCGTCGAGGCGATCGCGCGCGGAGTGTCCGGAGATCCCTTTGGAAAGGGACTGGAAATGATCCACGACGGCAGGCAGGTCCAAACGCTTCTGCAAACGATGCAAGCAAATATTGCTCAAACACGAGCCGAGCTGTCCCAGCGCTACGGGATCGAATTTCATGCCTGGTAAGTACGGAGAGCCTCCACATGACCGCAGACCAAACGACATCCGAGGATCAATGGTGGGTCGCCGTTCAAGACAAGCCCACTGGTCCTTACAGTACCGGCTACGTTTTCGCCTCCCTGCGTTCAGGCCTGATTCTACCGGATCAATTGCTCTGCTCATTGATCGCGGACGAATGGCGTGCAGCCAAGGATTGGCCGCAATTCAACTCTCACAAACCTACGGCTATGTGGAGTCAGGTGTCGACGAATGCTGAATCGAACTCGGCTGCTGTAGTCCAGGCCACGGTTCTCGGTGAATTGATTTCGCCGCAGCGCCTTATTCAAGCATTGGTCGTCTACGGCTTGATGGTTAATCCGGTCTTGTGGTTCACTGGCATCATCACGGGCTGCGGGGCAGGAACGAACTTCGCGGATGGAACGGACGCTCAGAGTGCCGAGTTTCTTTGGCACCTGGCGGAGCGGGTTTTCAATCTAGTGCCCATGATCCTTTGGGTTTGTGCCGCCCTGTGCTTGAACGCGAGCCACCGGCGGGGATTTTGGCTAGCGATTGCAGCCTACGGCAGCGAGTGGCTACTTGGCTTGGCGATGATTGGGGCCATGATCGTCATGTTTGCCGCATTCCCCGATGCAGAGCAACGAGTTCAGCAGCCAGTAGAAGTCGCGATCTCGATCGTGAGCCTGCTACTTGCAATCGTTGTCTTCGCTTTTGAAACCGTGGCGATTGCTTTGTTGATTGCATTCCGTCGTGCGATTGCATGGAAACCGCCGATGTATCCAGCAGAGGGTGGGAAATGAAATCGGAACTGTCCACCCCACTCAAAGAATGGTATTGCGCTCGCGGTGAGAAGCGTGCCGGTCCCTTCACCCTGACGCAAATGGAGGCGGCTGTTCGATCGGGGAAATTACACAAGGACGACCTCGTCTGGAGGGAAGGGATGTTGGAGTGGAGCACAGCCGAATCCATCCGGGAAGTATTTCCAACTTCGCATCAATCCGTAGCTTCTCCTCCGCCGCTTCCTGTGTCGACTGAAAAAGTCGTCGTCCTCCGTGAAGTCGCGATCGCCCAAAAAATACTCGTTTTCGTGATCGCCAGCTATATCGTTGTGTTTCTCTGTCTGCCTGCTTTCCTAGAGGACAATTCAAGGTCCTATGGGCAACATCCGCTGATATGGGAATTCGTGAGGCTTTTTGAGTCGAGAATTCTGTCAAATTGGGTTATGAAAGCCCCTCTATTTCTGTTGCCACTGCAGACTGCAATGGAAATCTGGCTTTGTCGGTCCATGCGATGGTCGGCGAAAGCAACGACCTTCGCCGTGCTGGGAAGTTGGGTTCCCTATTTTGGCGTCGTCGCGTTGTTGTGGACCAATCAGGAGGCAACCAAATTGCTGCGACAGCACATTTTTCGCGTGGATTGGCTCGGTGTGCCATGGTCTGAGATCCCGAGTAGGGATCGAGTGGTTCCCCTACAATCCACGTAAATTGAAGCCTTCGGCAAAACACATTTCCTATTGTCCAAACGCATTTGATCACTTCGACGGCCAGGTCGCGTTCCGCCAGTCGCTTAGTCGGTATGAAGGCGCGTGATCTCGGTGTTCAGCCAGCGCTTGGCGCGAAAATTAGCCCCTTCCGGGACAATTGGGCAACGCCGGACAGACGGAATGCGCTGGCGCGTCCCGCGACGGGTGCGTGTTCCCAGACTTCGATCATCGCCCCGAACGTCTGCCGGATTGGCGGCAAGAGCGGGGTCGTGGATAATGCGACTCGCTCGCATGCAACCGCCGCATCCACCTCACCATCCCGGCACTCCGCCGCGCCACTCGATCCAGAGACGCGCATCCTTCGCACCACTGGTTCAGCAGCCAGTTCAAAAACGACATGGATGTCCTTTCCCTGTTGTGATGAAAAATTAAACCGCGGGACGATTCCGCGGCCGGAGCTAAACCGGTCTCACTAATGTTTGACGCGAAAAACGCGAAGATTTAGCTCAGAAGAGGAGCCGAGGGAATGAGCGGCAGGATTCGGCGTGCAGGCGCTGTGGCCTGGGCATCACCACTTCCTCTGTCGCGTTTCGCCGGCAGGGTGCGGGGGCTTGTGAAACCCCGTGGCGAAACATTCCGACGTCGACGGTGAAGCGGGATTGCTTGGCCAACAGGATATCTATCGAATGGTCGCTGGCAAGCCACCGAATACGGCTCTGACAGAACCGTGTTTCCTGCGCAACTATCCAGATTCAGTTATTCGGAACTCCTAAAGTTCCAATCTGGATAGTCCGAAAGTTCCACTCACTGAGGCAGCGCTTCGCGAATCAAGCCAACAAGTTGCGTCGTGGAACGGCCTTCGACTCGGCCCGTGAATATCACACGGCCGCCGTAGGCTTCGACGACCTCTTGACCGACGATCTCGCCCGTCGTCCCCCCTTTGGCGAGAATATCGGGCTGAAGATGCGCCAGCAGCCGGTGAGGTGTCGGGTCATCAAAAATGGTGACATAGTCAACGCATCCCAAGGCCGCCAAGAGGTCAGCACGTTCCCGTTCTGAAACGATTGGCCGCTGCAACCCTTTGAGCCGCCGCACGCCCGCATCGCTGTTGATGGCAACAATCAGCACGTCTCCCAAGGCGCGAGCCTCTGCGAGACAGCGGAGATGCCCCGCGTGGAGCAGGTCAAAGCAACCGTTGGTGAAGACGATGCGCCGCCCTTGCCGCCGAATCTCTTCCACCAGCGGGAGAAGCTCCGCCAAGGAACGAATTTTACCCGTCCGCTCCCTCGTCGTGCTGGTTGCCGCTTCCAAATCGTGGCGGGAGATCGGTTCGATTCCCAGGCGTTGCGTTTCCAGTCCGGCCGCCCGGTTCGCGAGCTCCACCGCCTCGCGGATTGGCCAGTCCAGCGCCGTGGCGAACCCCAAGGCCGCCAAGGCCATGTCACCGGCGCCGGTGATGTCGCACACCGAGTGGACGGTCGTAGGCATGTGACCCGACTGGCCTCCATTCCCGGCGTAGACCATGCCCGTCCGGTCAAGAGTAACGACCGCCATGTCGACATCACCGGTTTCACAGAGTATGCGAGCGGCGGGAAGAGCATCTTCCGGCGTGGAGATGGTCAGTCCTGTTAGCGCTTCCGCCTCTCGCCGGTTCGGCTTGAGGAGCGTGGCACCGCGATAAAGTGCCAGTTCGCGACCACGACCAGGATCGATGAGTACGGGAATCCCGGTCCTGCGGGCTTCGTCGAGAACGCTTCGGAGCAGTTTTGGGGTGCAGCAGCCCTTCGCGTAATCGGCGATGAGAATCGCCTGATAGTCCCCGAGGGACTCGCAGATCGCTGCCGTCAACGTCTGCTCGATCAAGGCAGACAGCGGCTCGCGCACCTCATGATCGACGCGGAGGATTTGATGCGGCGGCCGACCCTCCGAGCGACCGAGGAATCGCTCCTTGGAAGTCGTAATTCGATTCGCGTCAGATTGGACTAGCTCTTGCTTTATTCCGCTTCTGAGAGAATCAGCCGGAGCGTGCGGCCGTCGGAATCGTTGCCCACAAGTCCGGCGAGCGAGACGTCCGCGTCCAGTCCCCGGAGCAACGCTGCCACGCTCGCCGCGCCGCCAGGTCGGACTTCGGTCTCCTCCGCGTCCAGGACAAGTACCGGTGCTTCGGGACTGACTCGTGCGGCTGCACCCCAGGTGTAGCGATCGAGAATCAAGTCGCCCAATACCAGCAGGCGGGGGTGACCAACTTGATCGAGTCGAAGCGAAGCTGGAAGCATGGCTGAATCCCCAAGTTCTTGAATGGAAGCCCCATAACAACCCTAAGATTTCACGCACAGAGTCGTCGACCGTTTCCAGACAACGACCGCCAAGACTGGCAATTGAGTTGCCAGGAATAAACTTGGGGGCAGCGGGGTCGGATGCGAGCCGTCAGCATGTGCGCTGGCGAACGGGTCAATGCGCTCGACGTCGGGCAAGCTTGACACAAAGTCCAGCAAGCCCGGCGGACTATACTCCCGAACGTGATAGGGATTGCGGCATCCCCAAACCCACAGGTTGGGTGTCGTTAGCACGAGGGCCGTCTCGGTCAGACGCCAGAGATCTTCGAGGAATAGCCGCGTTTCGGGAACATGTTCGATCACATCGAACGCCGTGACGACGTGATAGTTCGTCGCCCGAATTTCGTTCAGAGGACAGGAGAGGTCGACCGGCAAATCAGGACCAATGTCGTGCGTGACGACCTCATTGCCGCCGGCCGCCAAACGCGGCTTCGATTCTCCCAGTCCGGCCCCGACATCCAGAATCCGCCGCCCGCGGAACCAACGGCCAAAAAATGTCTGCCAGCCGGCCTGACAATCCTCCCTCCCACTGCCTCCAGCTTGGAGGGCCACATCCTGAAAGCGAGGATTCGTCCAATCGTCGTGCGGACGGATGAGATAAATGGCCTCAGGACGCCAGATCACCCGACGATCGGGGTGTCGCTGGACCGTGGAGTCAACAAAGTCGAAGTCGCCCCCGTAGCGCGGCGTGTAGGTTCCCAGCGGAATGCCGGCGGGATGCACGAACATCGCCGTTCCGAGATTTCCTTCACGTAGCTCTGGTTCAAACCAAGGGGTTCTCCCGTCGGGAAAGACGAGGCGGAACACGAAAAACGCCCCAAGATTCTCGCGCAGGGCGCCGCGCACAGCATCCAGGGCAAAGGGGCTCAGAGCATCGTCGTCATCGAGGTTGACCACATAGCCATCGGCAATCCACGGCAGACTGCGATTCCGCGGGGTGTGCCCCCAATCGTTGTGCGGGCCGTCCGCGAGTTCGATCATGCGCCCCGGCAAGCCCGAGCTTTGCCACAAATCCAAAGTAGAGGCCGATGCCGGTCCATCATGGACCAGTAACACTTCGTCCCGATCCCCCCACGTCTGCCGCTGAAGACTCTCCAAAGCGCGCCGCAACGTCGGGCGACCGCACGTGACGCACAAGACCGTGATCCGCGAGGTTTCATTTGCTCCGACAATAGAGTGATCCATCCGTCGTCCGATCCCGGTCGTATCGGAACCGGAAACATAAACTTCTAACGGTTCCAGGCCTGATTCCTGAAACAGGGCCCGCAAGCCCTCGGGCCAGACGCGCCAGCAATCGATCGGATATTCGTGGTAACCCCAGGTATTCGGGGAACAGACGTAGACAAGTCCTGCGGGAGCACATATCCGGACGACCTCCGGCAGCCAACGCCAAGGGTGGCGAACGTGCTCCAGCGTCTGCGTGGTGACCACGACGTCGAATGCCCCGTCGGGAATTTCCGGCCAGGCGTAATCTGAGGAGAGGATCTGATCGACATTCGGTCCCGCGACGGCGTCGAGGCCGGTGTAAGTCCAGCCCGCCCGCTCGAAGAGCGGGCGCAGACTGCCGTTGACGTCGAAGCTGCCGACATCGGCAATCCGCAGCGTAGGACGTTCCGCGAGATAGCGGTCGACGAATCGCCGGGCGTCCTTGAGGGCCGAATCGTGCATGAAGATCTCCTTTCGCCAGCGTCAAGTTAGGACGAGACGCTGCGCGTCAGATAGAAAACGTGCTCGGCGCCGTACTCGGTCGCGGTCAACAAGCCTTCTTCGCGCCAGTCGATCAGCCCCGCCGCGCGGATCGCGGCGACGATTTCGGCGTGCGGCAAGGAGAGAACCGGCACCGTACCACCGTCCGCGAAGGGGTAGTCGTAGAGCAGCCGGGACGATTCCGCGAATGGTGTGAAACAGACGAGGACCATTTTCTTTGTAAAGGACGCGAGAGCGTTCCGCAGAATTGGTTGCCAGTCATGATTGTGCTCCAGGACTCCCCGCAAGAAGATCCCCTCCACGCGACTCTGATGCTGACTAAGGTCGACCACTTTATGCACGAAGGCCGATGCGGAGCCGTCGAGATTGAGCACCGGTGCGGTGGAATAGTTTGCGAACGTGCGGCCGAACCATCCGAAGCCGCAACCCCAATCTTCGATTTCTCGACAATTCTGCAGAAATCGCGCCCCCAAATGATAAGTGGCCTCATCGTCATAGGGACGCTGCGATTGACCGGCGTAGAAACCGGTCCATTTTCCGACGGCAGGCGAGGACGTCATGATTCGGTCGCTTGTTCGAGTTCGAAGTATTCGGGGATTTGGTCGGTCTGCCAGGTCGAGTCGCCGGCGCGCCAGCCTAAGTGCCACGCGCCGCCGGGCAGAACTGCGATCGGCAATCCGCGCCGCTGGAGCGACTTCGGTGCATCACGCACAACCCACCAGTCAAAATCCTTGATTCGGTCGACGGGCAGCGGCCGGAAGCACCGATAGTCGGCCGTCCGGAAAACGAGAGCGCATCCCCGCTCCGAAGATTTCAGCAACCAGGTCGCGCTGACGGCGGAATGGGCACCGACTACAGGATGTTCGGGGCTATGCTGATAACTCACCGCCCCGATCGTCGGCTCAGTCTCCAGGAGATCGACGGCTCGACGCAGCGATTGCTGATAGCGCATATCGGCATCGCTGATCAGGAGATAGTCGTAGGCGGCGAGGGCTTCGTCCGTCAGAACGGCCTCCAACGCCCAGTTGAGTCCACGGTTGTGACCCAGAAGCCGGTATCCTGACAGTCGCGGTTCACCCTGAATCAGGTCCAGGGTCTCCGGCCCCGATCCATTGTCGACGACGAGGACCGATGCCGCAGACGATGGCAGGTGCGCGAACAGACTACTGAGCGTCTGACGGAGAAACGCAGGCCGATTCCAGGAGATGACGATTGCGAGGAATCGCTTCATGGCGTTCTCCGCGCGAGAAACCAGTCCCAGTCGTACTGGCGGAGGAAGCTATCGGGGTGATCTCTTAACGGGCGGACTGTTTGGTCTCCGCAAACCTCCCAGCCGTTGGCCTGGAGTTGTTCGTGCCACCACGTTATCGGGCGGATGCAGACATGCGTCGGGTCCTCCTGCTCCAACGTCCGTCCCTGGCGGGCAAAGAGTTCCTCCGTGTCGAGACAGCAGAAGAAGAGGCCACCCGGCTTCGTCACGCGGTGCAATTCCTCCAGGATCAGCGGAACGAGCTTTGGCTTCCAATGCTCGGCGACCTGGGACGAGTGAATCGCGTCCCACGTCTCGTCAGAGTAGAGATGAAGATTGACGGCGTCGCAGGTGTGGAGCAGCGATGTCATATCGGGCCACTTCTGCCGACCAAGCTGGATCATGTGCTCATTGACATCGACTCCCTGGACGATCGCCTCGGCCTCCCCCAGTCCCCGCAGGATCGCTCCACAGGCGCAGCCGACGTCGAGGACTTTCTTGCGTTTCCAATCGAGCGCTTCCACGAGCCAGCGGGCGTAGCTCCGCTGCCAGTCGCCGAAGCCAAGATAGTCGAGGCCGGCGAGTTTGTGTTCGGCATAGTATTGCGCGTTGTAGGCGGTAGAGCGCAATTGGCGCAGATACCGCTTATTGGCCAAATCATCGAAATCTGCTCCCGTCAAAAGGGTTTCGACCTGCGCCGGCAAATCAACCAACAATTGCTTGTAAGCCCGATGTCGATAGTGCCGTGCGAAGTAGTCGCGCGCTTCCGGCCCGGCCGCGAGCCCAGCGTGATCGCCGGGAATCAAATGAAAAGCGTTCTCCGCCAAATCGAAAAAGTGAATCGGATGGTGTTGTGTCCAGACCCCCAAGGTGGGCGTAGCGGTCGCTCCCGCAACGTGGAGCGGGCCGCTGTCGACGCCGATCATCAACGACGAGGCGTCGATGAGCGCCGCCAACGTCTCGGCATGTCCGGTCCCCAATCCCTGCCATAACGCATGATCGGCGCCAGGGCAGAAAATTCGCATGCCATCTGGCAAAGGACTACGGCAATCCCAGTCGAGAATCACCGGGATATGGTTTTGCTCGAGGATCACTTGGCAGACAGCTTCAATCAGTTCGTGCGGTAGATTCTTGCGGTCGCCGGACGTGTTTCCTTCGTAGTGGATCAAGACTGCCGGGAAACGGCCGTCGCTCTTCGGCCCAGCCGGGCAGATCGAGGCCAGATAATCGCGTGCCCATTGGCGGGCGTCGGTAGAAATGTGAATCTGGTAGCCGTAGAGGTCGTGCTCTGGTGAGAGACCGAAGACTTCTCGCAGACATCGAGTCGGCTTGGTGCTGGGGACTAGACTCTCTGCCGTGCGGCACTCGTGCCAGTCGAGATGGAACACCTCGTGATAGCGGCTGCGATCGAGTGAATCGGCTAGAGGTAATGCCGTTCGACAAAGGCCTTGCCAACAAGAGAGTTTGTCGGGGCGGCCGGCGATGTCAATCGCCCAGTCGGGACGCAGCTGCTGCAAGTGCCGCAGGACGACCGAGAGTTGCACACAATCGCCGAGGCCGTGATCGAATTCCAGAAGAATCTGCTGTTTGACAGGGGGCGTCGGCGACGCTTCGACGACAGGAAGCATTGGTACGGCGGTGTGTCCGTTACGATGAAAGAAAGGCTCTCCGGCGAGGATCGTCTCCATGTGATCGATCACACGCGCCGGCGTGATGAATTCCATACACTGGGGAATTCGCAGTTCGGAGGTCACCTGCACCGGACGTTCGCAGAGATTGTGGCGGTCTTTCTCATCACCATCTCCGACCGGCTGGCAGCGGGACTTCCAACAGCCACCCGTGGCACAACAGGGAAGCGTGCCAACGGTATGGAGGAATTGATGGCCAGGATAGGCCTCCCATTGCGGCGGCTCTCGGCCCCCCGCGACGACGACGCACGGCCGGAGCGGCGGTCGACCCGGTTTCGTTTCGACGGCCGCCGCCAGGTGCATGGCGAACGTCACCGGACAGACCACGCCGTCCGCGTGGTACATCAACCGGACGAAATCTCGCAGAGATGTCTTTCCTATCAGGTTGACGACGTGGGCGAGCGACGGATGCCAATGACTCGCTTCGCCACATTGGACAAACGAGATACGCCCCTGGAAATGGTCGACGACGGCTTGATATGAAGCCGGGTTCCACCACTTCGCCGTGAAGTCGTATTTCCCGCCCGCGACAATGATCCAGAACTTTTCCGGCAGTTCGACTCCCAAACTCGGCGGCGACTGCTTTTCCTCCGAGCTCAGATGAATCTCGCCGCAGAACTGCGTTACGGGGATTCGCTTCCCCAACTGCTTCTCCAGATAGTCGTGGTAGCCCTGCAGAAAATGAACCGGCCGGCGGTCGCACTCATGGATCAGGGGATAGTGCATGTCGAGGACTTCAACACCGGTTTGTGCCGAGTCCAGCGGCGTTAGACGTGAATTGTGCTGCCACAATGCGTCGGCCGACGTGCGAACGTCAGTTTGAAACTCCCCAGGGCAGGCTGTGTGCAAGTCCCGCACGGCGGCGGTCAGCATGACCACGTCTCCCGGCGATTGGAATGATTGGAGAATCAACCGGCGCATGGCGGCTCCCTGCT
>CAZDGB010000170.1:0-16216 GCA_964504645.1 uncultured Planctomycetaceae bacterium
GCGAGGTTGACGAATCTCACACACAAGCGCGGCGTCGCGGCCCACGAGGTCGAGCGGCTCAAGATTTTCCGCAGCCAATGCCGGGATCGCCGCGATCCACAAGACGCAGGAAAAAAGGCATCTCTCGCAAAGACGCCAAGTCGCCAAGGAACGCCAAGAAAAGTCTTTTTTGGGGGAGGCCGAGACGTTTATAGTTCTCATTCGACTTGCTCTTTTTGGCGAACTTGGCGTCTTAGCGGCTTTGCGAGAGACGGTTTCGATTGCATGGATCAGAGGGGCGGCGCTTCGCGCGGTAAGGCGTCCCATAGGAAATCGAACGCTTCGCCGACGCGGTCGCTGACGGGACGGTCGAGACGCATCCACGCCGAGGCCGATTCCGGCCGTTCCTCGTCGCTGGCCGCGATCGGGGCGAACCACGGGCCAGCCTCGGGAAGATCGCCCAGGTCCGCCAGGACGCGCGTCGTTTCGCGGGAGATCTCGGCGTATTCGCTCCGCACATCGTGCAAGAGTCCCGATAGCGCCTCGGACACATTCGCCGTCTCCGCCGGCGCGGCGGGTTCCACTTGAACGACCGGCAGCGGTTGGGCCGGAGCGGGCGGCGACGGGCGGACGACCAGCACGGCCAGCAACGCCAGCGCTGCCGTCGAGCAAACGAGGCCCCAGACGCCGGCGATCGATCGGCGCGGTGGAACCGAAGATGCGGACACCGCAACGTGCTGCGGCGCGACGCCGTTCTGATCGACAAGTTCACGCAGCGCGGCGTCGATCACTCGGCTCGGCGGCGCGACGTCTTTCCATGAGTCCACCGCGGAGAGCAGCGTCACCTGTCCGCGCCAGAACGACCGGCAGGCCGCGCACTCGGCCAGATGGGCGCGCGACTCCGCGGAGAGCGCGGTTTGCCGCGCGTCGAGCCGGTCGTTCGTCAGGAGTTCAAATTCCGTGCAGTTCATAGCCGTCTTCCGTCACCACGCCGCGGCGCTTGAGGGCCTCCGCGAGCTCTTTCCGCGCCCGGTGCAGCCAGGTCTTGACCGTATTTTCCGGGCAATCCATCAACTCCGCAATCTGCTGGCAGCTCTGATCTTCCTGGTAGAACAACACGAAACAGGTTCGATAGTCGTCCCGCAATTCGTTCAAGGCCAATTGCAGTTCCTCGGCGAGATCGGCCGTGCTCAGTCGTTGCCGCGGAGCGGCGACCGTTTCCGACATCTCCGCCGGCCGCGCCACCCGCCGTCGTTTGGCGGCCCACGTGCGGCAGCGATTGACGGCGATCGCCATGACCCACGGCTTCAGCGGGCGCGACGGATCCCAGCGCGACAGGTGGCGCACCGCTCGCACGAGAGTTTCCTGCGTCACGTCTTCGGCGTCCTGCCGGTGCCCCAATAGCCGCAGGCACAGACCGAAAACCGGCGCTTGAAACTCTTCGAGAAAGCCGCGCACTCCCGCCGCCTCGCCCCGCAAACAGGCTTCCACCAGCCGCGTGTCATCCACGGCATCGTTATCCCATCTGGGGACCATTACCCGCCGCGGGCCGGGGAGGTTTCAGGAAATAGGCTCGAGGCCCGAGACGTGAGGCTTGAGGAAATCCGCGCCGACCGGACTTTTTCCCTCAAGTCTCAAGCCTCGCGCCTTAAGCCTTGTCCTCAGCGGCTGATGGCTTCCCGCACGATGGTCCGCGCGGCCTTGTAGGCGTGCCGCAGCACGAACGACCGGCCTTCCATCTGCTCTTCCGTGAAGTATTTGCCGACGTCGCTGTGCGGCAGGCCGGCGAGGGCCAGCGTGAGGGGCATCAGATCGAGAAATTCGCGATAGCGGCGTTGTTGCTCGGCGACGGCGGCTTGATCGGACATGGCGCAGGCTCTCCCCGGAAAGGAATTCAGCGTGACTTCCCTGCGATCATCGTCGGTCGGCGCGGGACGTTCAAGGGAAAAAGAGACTGCGAACCCGCCAGCGACCATCGCCGGTCGCTGGCGGGTTCTCAGCGACTTCCGTCCCGCTAATCCGACGAGCGGCGCTGCATGAACTGCTTGATGATATCCGCCGCGGAGGTGGACGGCGTCCCCTGCTGCGCCGCAGCGGGAGCAGCCGGTTGACCGGCTGCGGGAGCCGGCGCCGGAGCGGGGGGTTTCACACCGGTGGTGCTGGGATCTGGCAACCGGACCGGTTGTTCGGCCACGGTGGCGGCTCCGGCAGCCGCGGCGGGCGCTGGCTGCTGCTGCGGATACTGCGGCATCATCGGCATGCCAGGCATGCCCATCGGGTAGCCTTGCGGCATGTAGCCGAAGCCGGGCATCGCGTAGCCCGGCATCTGCGGGAAGCCGTAGCCCATCGGGTAGCCCATCGGCATCATCTGTCCGGTGAGCGGAACCATCGCCGCGCCGCTCGCGCCGGGAATGATGGCCGTATCGCCGCCGAAGTTCGCGACGGTCGCGGTCGAGGCCGCATCCGCGGGAGCGGCCGTGGCCGGTATCTCGAAACTCGTATCGCTGCTCTGCGCGGTGGCGGCGGCCGTCGGGGCGGGTTCCGTCGGCACGTCGACGACGGGGATTTCCATCGTCGCGCCGGCCGCGTTGGCGGCGGCAATCGAGGTCGGCGTCTTGGACCCAGACGCGACCGCCGCGGTCTGACGGACGACGAGTTCCACTTCCAGGCGGCCGATCGTCACGCGATCGCCCGGCTTGAGAACGATCTCGCCGCGCACCAAGTCGCCGTTGACGCGCGTGCCGTTCGTGCTGCCGAGATCGCGCAGCCGCACCGCGTAGTCGTCGGTGATGAAGACGCAGTGGTGCCGGCTGACCAATTCACTGTTGGGACGCAGCTGGCAATCCTGTTCGCGGCCGACCAGGAAGCGCTTCGTCGAGAGTGGAATGGCTTTGCCTTGATACTTTCCCGCGAGGATCTTGAGTTCAGCGTTCAGCATGGAAGGTCCGTTGCAAGATGCTCCGTGCAGCAAGCGGTGTGGAAAACTCTCTCCACCCAGCTATCCGAGCTTGGGGAACGCGATGAACGTGATCAAATCCAAATGAAAATCAACCCGAGAATACGGGTCGGCAAGGCATATCGAAAATCAGAGAGAAAATGACAATCGTCAAGCGCTTACGCTACCACTCGCGGCCGGAACTGTCAATGTGCTGTCGGAGGTAATCCGGAGGTAATCCCCGCGGTTGTCTCAGTTCATGAAATCTTCGCCAATTCGCTGTTCAGGAGTCGCCGACTTGCGCGTTTTCTGCTGTACCGCCGTCAATTCGTCCGCCGTCAACGAGGCGGCATCCACCTGTTCCGCGAGTTGCCGCGCGACGGCCTGAAACGACTCGGCAGCGAGTTGCCCGCGATATCCGAGGTCTTCGATTCCCGGATGCTCCGGCGACAGCGGCGACCGGCGCACCAGCAGCGATCCGTGCTGCAAGAGGGCCCCTTTGCGGCGACGCTGGGCGCTCCCCAGAATCTTCCGGCCCGACGCGACGACATCGTGGGAGTCGCCGCGGGAAAAACAGAGAAACGGCTCGGTCGCCAGTTTCCGCGTCTGGCCGCGCAGCGCGGCCGTAAATCCCTGCGTACGGAGAACAGTCAGCACGGCGAGATGGACGGCGTCATATAGCTCTTCCGGATGCTTCACCAGCGTCTGTTGCGCCGGCAACGCGAGGCTGTACGTCCATTCGTGATGATGCAGAATCGCCCCGCCCCCGGTGAGCCGCCGCACGCGCGGCACGCCGCTCCATTGCGGATCGGCGTCGACGTCGGCGGGATTCTGAAAGTATCCCAGCGACAGCGTCGGCTCCGACCAGCGATACCACCGCATCGTCGCCGTCTGATCGCGGATCGCCGTTTCCAGCAATGTTTCATCGACCGCCATGTTCCACGCGCCGAAGTTCGGCTCGGTCTCGACGATCAACCGGCACTGCAGGAGTTTGGACATGGTCAGGAAGTCGATAAAGACAGAACCGCAGATTTCGCAGATTGACGCTGATGAACATCAAAACAGATTATGAAAAAACGGGCGTGAAAGAGGAATCAATCTCTCGGCGCTTCGTTCCTCATCTGCGTCAATCTTGCATCCCTCTGCGAAATCTGCGGTCCCTGTCTTGCCCGCTTACTTCCACGACAACACCGGCTTGCGCGCGGCCGAGACGTCGTCCGGGCGGCTGACCGAGAGCGTGTGCGGGGCTTGATGCAGGAACTCGGGGTCTTCCTTCACGATGGCATGCAGCGCCGCCGAAAACGCGTCGAGCGTCTCTTTCGATTCCGTTTCGGTCGGCTCCATCATCAGCGCTTCCGGCACCACCAGCGGGAAGTAGACCGTCGGCGCGTGGAAGCCGTAATCGAGCAGCCGCTTGGCGATGTCCATCGCCGAGATGTGTTTCTCATCGCTCAACATCTTCGCCGACGCCACGAACTCGTGCAGGCAGCGCTCGCCGTGCGGCGTGGGGAGAATATCGGCGAGCAGCGCCCGCAGATAATTCGCATTGAGGATCGCATGTTCCGCCGCGTCGCGCACGCCCTGCGCGCCGAGCGTCCGCAGATACAAATAACCGCGCACTAGGATGCCGATGTTCCCGTAAAAACTCCGCACGCGGCCGATCGATTTTTCCGGCGTGGTCCATCGATAGCTAGTCTTGCCGGCCGAATCCTGTTTCGCCGAGACCACCGGTCCCGGCAGATAGGGCGCGAGTTCCTTGGTCACGGCGATCGGTCCCGCGCCGGGTCCGCCGGCGCCGTGCGGGCCGGTGAACGTCTTGTGGACGTTGAAATGCATCATGTCGCCGCCGAAATCGCCGGGCCGCGTGATTCCCATGATGGCATTGAGATTCGCCCCGTCGATGTAGACCAAGCCGCCGACGTCGTGCAGCATCTTGGAAATCGTGGGGATGTCTTTCTCGAACAATCCGAGCGTGTTCGGATTGGTGAGCATGAACACCGCCGTCTCGCCGTCGATGTGCGTTCGCAGTTCTTCCAGATCGACCAGCCCGCTCTCCGATTCCTTCAATTCGACGCAACTGAACCCGGCGATCGCGGCACTCGCCGGATTGGTCCCGTGCGCGCTGGCGGGAAAGACGACCTTCGTCCGCTTTTCGCCCTTATCGCGGAAGTATGCCGCCGCCGTGAGGAGCGCCGTCAATTCCCCCTGCGCGCCGGCCGCCGGTTGCAGCGACACGGCCGGCAGACCGGCGATCTCGGCGAGCATCTGCTGCATCTCGTAGAGCAGCGCCAGCATTCCCTGCGAGTCTTCATCGGTCTGATACGGATGCAGATCGGCGATGCCCGGCAGCTTCGCCAGCCGCTCGTGCCGCTTCGGGTTGTACTTCATCGTGCAACTGCCGAGCGGATAGAAATGCGTGTCGACCGACATGTTGAGCGTCGACAGGTTGACGAAGTGCCGGACGACGTCTCCCTCGGCGAGTTCCGGCAACGCGGGGGGCGTCTCGGCGAGCTGCGCCGCGGGAATCAATTCCGCCAACGGCCGCGGCGGCACGTCCGCGGAGGGAAACGTACTGGCCCGCCGCCCCGGATGCGACAGTTCCTTCAACGTGCGAATCGCCTGACGGTTTCTCATGGTTTACTTATGTCTTTTCCGAGCGGGGGGCGTCAGCCCCCTGAAAACGCTCACTTAATACGAACCGATCAATCAGGGGGCTCACGCCCCCCGCTCGGTATCAAGATTATTTCAGTGCCGCGACCAATCCATCAATCTGTTCCCGCGAGCGGCATTCGGTCACCGCCACCAGCAGCCCGCGTTCTTGCAGTTCCGGCGACAGCGACGTCCAACCCGACAAACGCTGTAAACTCGGGCCGACGTCGAATCCCGCGCGACGCGATTTCGCTTGCGTCGCTTCCGCCGATTGCGGGCACTTCAGCACGAATTCCTTGAAGAACGGCTGCGAACCCGCCAGCGAATAGCCAGGGATCGACGACAATTGTTCGGCGGCGTAGTGCGCCAGTCGGCAGCAGCGCTCGGCGGCTTCGCGCAAGCCTTGCGGGCCGACGGCGGCGAGATAGACTGCCGCCCGCAACGCCATCAACCCCTGATTCGTGCAGATGTTGCTCGTCGCCTTCTCGCGGCGGATGTGCTGCTCGCGGGCCTGCAAATTGAGCACAAAACACTTCGAGCCGCGGCGGTCGCTCGTCAGGCCGATCAAGCGGCCCGGCATCTTGCGGAGAAAGTCCTTCTTGCACGCCAGAATGCCGAGATACGGCCCGCCGTATTGCAGCGGGATGCCCAACGATTGTCCTTCCGCAACGGCGATGTCGACGCCGAAATCCGCGGGCCGCTTCAGCAGCCCCAGGCTGATCGGATCGAACGACTGAATCGCAATCGCGCCGTGAGCGTGCGCTTGTTCAACGACCGCCGCAACGTCTTCCAGCGTGCCGAACACGTTCGGGTGCTGCACGACAATGGCAGCCGTCGAATCGTCAACCAAATCACCGAGTGTGCCGGGATCGAGCCGACCCTCGGGCGACGGCGCAATCACAACCGTTCCGCCCAACGTCGTCAGATACGTCTCGACGACTTGCCGATATTCCGGATGTACGCCTTCCGCCAGCACGACCCGCTTGCGGCCGGTGGCGTGCATCGCCATCAGCACGGCTTCACAAACCGCCGAGCCCCCTTCGTAGAGGCTGGCGTTCGACGCATCCATGCCCGTCAAGTCGCAGATCAGCGATTGATACTCGAAGAACGCCTGCAGGCTCCCCTGGCTCGCCTCGGCCTGGTACGGCGTATAAGCCGTGTAGAACTCGCCTCGGCCCGTGATTTCATCCACGACGGCGGGAATGAAGTGCTCGTACGCCCCGCCGCCGAGAAAGCAGACGCGGCTCGACGGGCCGACGTCTTTCGCCGCCAGCGCCTGCATCTCCTGCTGCAATTCGAGCTCGGTGAGCGCCGGCGGCAAGTTGAGCGGCCGCGCCAACCGGCAATTGGCGGGAATCTGCTCCAGCAGTTGATCGATGCTCGCCACCCCGACCTTCGCCAGCATCTCCCGCTGCTGATCGGGGGTATTCAAGAGGTAAGACACGAATCACCCTTCGGGGAATGACGAAATCCGAATATCGAAATCCGAAAGAAGTACGAAATCCAAAATTCAAAACGTCGAATGCCTTCGCGTTTCGAGCTTATGATTTCGGATTTCCTTCGGATTTCGACATTCGGATTTCGAATTTGTCTCAATGTTCTTCCGCCGTGCAATGCGCCTGGTACGCCGCCTCGTCCATCAGCCCGGCGAGTTCACCGGCGTCGCTCAGTTTCAGCTTGACGATCCAGCCTTTGCCGGCCGGGTCCTGCGTGAGCCATTCCAGGTGATCGGCGAGCGGCGCGTTGACATCGACGACTTCGCCGCTGACCGGGGAATAGATGTCGCTGACGGCCTTCACGCTTTCGACCTCGCCGAGCGTGTCGCCGGCCTTCACTTTTTTGCCCTTGGCGGGCAGGTCAATGTAAACGAGGTCGCTGAGGAGCTTCACCGCGAAGGCCGAAATGCCGACCGTCGCCGTGCCGTTCTCCACCGCCACCCATTCATGCGACTTGGCATACTTCAACGGCGCGGCCATGCCTCCGTGCTCCTGCGAGAAATGGGAACCAACCGACATTTATCAAACTCTGTCCGCCACGATACCGCAAGCCGCGAAGTTTACAAGTTCGGCGGAAATTCGGAGGGGCCTCGCGCAGAGACGCAGAGGGCGCGGAGAATAAAAAAGGAGAAAAGGAAGGGATGAAGGCAGCGGTCGGGAGACCGCGGGAAAAATCCGGCGGGATCATGAGACCCGCGCCGAACGGAGTTTTCCTCTTCTTTTCTCTGCGCCCCTCTGCGTCTCTGCGCGAGTCCCTGCTTCTGATCTTTCGCTCGCCCCCGCGCCGCGAGATATAATCGATCACGCATACATCCACATTCGCACAAGGTGATCTCCATGCTTCGCTATTTCTGGTTGGCCGCGCTGTTTCTCTCCGCGCCGTTGTTCGGCGCCGACGACGTTCAGGACGGACGCTTCCCCGTCCAGTCCAATTTGCGGGCCGGGGTCGCCAAGGTGGATATCACGCCCGACGTCACGGGCGGGTTTCTGATCTCCGGCCACACCCGCACGGTGCACGAAGTCCGCGATCCGCTGCGGGCCGGCGTGCTGGTGCTCGACGACGGCGAAACCAAGGCCGCGATCGTGACGATGGACACCGTCGCCGCGTGGGACGACATGGTCAAGCTCGCACGAGAACGGATCGAAGAAGAGACCGGCGTGCCGGCGGCGAACATCCTCATTGCAACGTCGCACAACCATTCGGGGCCGGGGTTCGAAGCCGATTCCGAATGGGCCCGCTCGCTGTTGGAGAACCTGGGCGACGCCGCCAAGCAGGCCGCCGGCTCGCTGCGGCCCGTCACCGTCGGCTATGGCGAGGACAAGATGGGCTTCGGCATCAATCGCCGCAAGGTGATCGACGGCCGCGCCGTGGTCCGGTTGAATCCGGACGGCCCGAACGATCCTCGCGTGAAAGTCCTGCGGTTCGACGACGGCGAGAGCCTGACGCCGCTCGCCGTCATCATGCACGCCGTCTGCCATCCCTGCTTCTTCACCTGGGGCGACAAAGGGACGCCGCCGTATCCCAAGGGCTACCCGAAGATGAGCGCCGATTTTCCCGGCGAAGCGCAGTCATTCGTGGAGATGTGCTACGGCGGCAAGACCAGCGCCCTGTTCCTGCAAGGCTGCGCGGGGGACATCCGCCCGAACTTGCCAGGCTTTCCGTATCGCTGCGCCGATGAGGCCGACATCCAATGGGCCGGTCGCGATCTCGGCGGCGCCGTCGTCCGTTCGCTCGCGGCGAACGTCACCCGCGAACAGTTGAAGCAACGCCCGGACTACTATGCGATCCGCGTCGCCAACGCCCAAGTCTCGCTGCCCGGCAAAGAGAAACGTCTCACGGCGGAATTGCAGGCGATCAAAATCGGACCATACCTGTTGCTGACGATGCCCGGCGAGCCGATGGTGGAGTTCGGCTTCAACCTCGAACGCGCCATCGCCGACCGGGCGATTCCGATCATCATCGGCTACGCGAACGGCAACCTCGGCTACATCGCCACCGCACAGTCGTACCAAGAGGGGGGCTACGAGCCGACGACGTCTCAACTGCTTCCCGAAGCCGAAGCGATCCTGCTCGACGAACTCGGCCGCCTGACCGACCGCGTCGTAGGCGACGTCTTCGAAACGTTCTCGAAACACCCGCAGGACGTCGAACGCCGCGAGACGCAGGAGAAAACGAGGCTGAAGGACGCGGACAAGAAGCGGTGAAGTCTACGTGTAGGGAACGCCCTCTGTGGCGTTCCGCGAATGTTTCACCCGCGTGAAGGATCGCGGAACGGCACAGAGGCCGTTCCCTACAATATGGAAACGACACAGCCCGGCTTTCCAAAGGGAAAGCCGGGCTGTGAAAAGATTCGCAGCCTTACAACAGAGTTACCGGGCCACGTCCCACCACCAGCGGCCGGCCGGAAGTTCCGGCAGCTTGGTGTTCTCGGCGACGCGGTCGAGTTCCTCGCTGTGCTTCACATTGTCTTTCGCCAACGCCTCGCCGATGTTGGCCCGCACGCCGCCGGCGGCCTGCACCACCACGTCGCGGCCGTGGTACACGCGGTGATTCACGACCGATTCGACTTCCTTCGGCACGGCGTAGCTCGCCGGCTGATAGAGTCCGCCCGCGGCGAACACCGACAGCGTCGTTCCGGCCGGATCGGTCAGCCCTTCCTTGCAGAGCAAGGCGGAGACCAGCGCCAGATCGAACACGTTGCGGGCGTCGGCGAAGATCAGGTCCTTCTGCGCGAGCTTCGCGTAGTTGTGCGTGAAGTTCTCGGCGAATTGCCGGTTGACCCCTTCCGACTTGCCGGTCGGCAGATGCTTACCTTCCGACGTCAGCAGTTGGTTTTCCGACTGGCAGAGAACCGAGGCGCCCTGAATCTCGTAGACGTTCCTGTCTTCGCTGTGCAGCACGGCGTCGTAGTTCATCGTCAGCCACCACCGCAGCGCTTCCATCGGCGCGGGGTTCTTCTGCAGCTCTTGCGGCAACAGGTCGAAGTAGCTGGGGACGTCCTTGCCGGCGTCGAGCTTGCCGATGCCGATCAGCTTCATGCGGTAATCGGCTTCGACGATGACGCGGGCCACGCGGCTGTTCGACGGGACGCCCCAGACCACGATGTCCTGGTAGGCGAGCTTCTTTTGAATCTGCTTGACGAAGTTCGCGACGCCGGCGCCGGCGTTGAGCGGGCCGCGGGCGATCGAGTTCTCGACGAACTGCTGCAGCGATTTGACATTCTCGTCGCGGGTATTGATCGAGCAGCCGAAATCGGCTTCACCCTTGGTGAACGTGCGGAACACCGTGACGAAGTCGTCGAGTTGCAGCGTCGGCAGCCGGGACGACGTGCCGATCGCCAAACCCTGGGCGTTGTATTCCCAGCCTTCCGCCGGGCCGCCGATGACGATTTCATTGCTGTCCGGGAAGACAAAGACGTATTGCACCTTCGTTAGACCGGCAAGCTGCGCCATGCTCGCGGGCACCGGACGGCCTTGGGCCAGGTGTTCGGCGAGTTCCTGGTTCATCCGCGTGAGCGAGACGAGCCGCAGTTGCGAGGGGCGGGCGAGGTCGCTGTTCAGGCTGGCTTTGCGGGCCTCGATGCCGAGCGCCGACAACGTCTGATTCTGTTCCTTGGCGGTGATGCGTTCGAGGACGCCGTTGGGCGAGACTTTCACGCCGGTGGGAAACCAGCTCATCGTGCCGCCGACGCCTTCGTCGCTTTCCCATTCGCCGCTGGTGTTGTTCTGAATAAGGGCCATCAACGGGCCGGGGTTGGCGATCACGCCGCCGCCGCCGAGTCCGAGTTCGGCCTGCTCGCGCAGCGCGTTCGCACGTTCCCGCGCATTCGGAATGCGCCGCAGCGTCGCGCGGGCCGCCCTTGGCTCGCCGACTTCGTTCTGGGCCGCGGCGACCTGCTTGAGCAACTCCGTCTGTTGCGCCGGGTTCTTCACGGCCAGCGCTTGATCCAACGCCGGTCCGAATTCGCCCGCGTCGAGATGCGCCTGCACGGTTTCCGCGACCGGCACATTCGCCGCAACACTGATCTGGCCCGCCGACAGCACAATCCCGCATGCCACGACAGCAAACATCTTCGCACCACCGAACTCCGTAGACCTCGCACGACGTTGAGTCGACCGGTCGACTTGCAGGACCATGAGCGGTTCCTCACACGGGACAGAAGGGGCTGGGCGCAGCGCGGCGAGTGCCGCACAGACACCCATTTAGCATCGTCCGCGCGTCGCCCTCCGTCAAGCAGATTCCGGGAATTCCCGCGGGCAGGTCGGGCCTCATCCCGTGGCATCGCACCATTCCGAAGACCCGCTAGAATGCATGGTTCACGCTTCGCCGTTGAGCCGTGCTCAGCAGTTCCGCGAGGCGCTCTCGTCAGCCTTTGTGCAGGCTTCGGAGGTCGAATTGCCAGAGTTGCCGGAAGTCGAAACGATGGTCCGCGGCATCCGCCCCTACGTCGCGGGCCGGAAGCTGACGCGAGTTGAACGATGCCGCACGAAATGCCGGCCGATCACACTGACGCCGGCGTTCCCGACGTTGGCCCGCCGCGTGCAAGGCCGCACGGTGACGCAAGTCCGCCGCTGGGGCAAACGCGTCGCCTTCGAGTTCGACACCGGCGCCACGCTGACGATTGAGCCGCGGATGACGGGCCTCGTGCTGCTCGCCGACCCGCCCGATCCCGGACACTTGCGGCTGAAGTTCGAGTTCGACGGCGACCGGGATTACAACGAGGTCTGGTTCTGGGATCGCCGCGGCCTGGGAACAATCCGGTTGTACGGACCCGGCGAACTGGAACGGCATCTCCTGCAGAGCCGCCTGGGAACGGATGCGTTGACCTTCACGCCGGACGATTGGAAACGCTGCTGCGGCAAGACGGCCCGCGCCATCAAAGTCGTGCTGCTCGATCAAAAAGCCGTCGCGGGGATCGGCAACCTGTACGCCAGCGAGATCCTGCATCACGCCGGCATCCATCCCGGCCGAGCTGCGGATTCGCTCCAAGCCGCAGAACTCCAGAAACTGCACGCCGCCACGACCGCCATTCTGGAAGAAGCCATTCTGTACGAAGGCTCCACGCTGGGCGACGGCACCTATCGCAACGCGTTGAACAAAGCCGGCGGTTACCAGAACGTGCACCGCGTCTATCAGAAGCACGGCCAAGCCTGCCCGCGCTGCACCCGCGGCATCATCGAACGCATCATCCAGGCCCAACGCTCGACGTTCTTCTGCCCGCGCTGCCAACGGTGACCCGTGTAGGGAACGCCCTCTGCGGCGTTCCGAGAACATTCCACCCGCGCATACAATCGCGGAACGGCACAGAGGCCGTTCCCTACAGGTAAAATTTCTCACGCATCCGTATTGGAATGCAGCGCCAGGCGATTGCCTTCGCTGTCGAGAATCACAGCGCGGAATCCGTGCGGGCCGATGCTGTGAACCGCTTCCAGCACCTTGCCGCCGTGCGATGCGACTTTCGCCGCGGCGTCGCGAATCCGGCCGTTGGCGTTCAGATACATCAGCGTACCGGTCGCGGAGACGTCCTCCGGCTTCAGGACCAGGCAGCCTCCGTTGCCGTCCTGATGATCGATCACCGAGAACTTCATCCCGCCGAATTCCTGCGGATGAATGGCCACGCCGAGCACCGCGGCATAGAAGCGGTTGGCCCGGTCGAGATCGGCCACCGGAATGTCGACCCATACCACGCGATTGTGCTGCGAATTGAAGTCCGACATCTGGATTCCCCCCCCGTTGGAGTCCCGGCTTCAGCCGGTCTTTGCTTTGGATCTCAACTCCTGGAAGACCGGCTACAGCCGGGACTTCAACGACAAAACTAGCCCCGCAGCGCGCAGAAAAAAAGCCCAGAGTTTGGCCGCCCCTGGGCTGAGAAAATCAGATTGTCAGACGTCGCTTAGTACGTCGGCAGCGGCGGCATCATCACGGTCTGCGTCGTGGGATACGCCGGCGGCACGACCGTCGAGCTGATCGTCGTCGTCGGACCGAACGCGGTGGCTTCCGTCGAGGAACCGAGGTAGCCGGTCGGCGGCATGCCGTACGTCGGAGCGCAGCCGCCCGGGCCGCACGGCGACGACGAGGCGCCATAGTAGGTGTTACAGGGATTGCAGGGGTTGCAGCGGTTGGCGCCGAAGCAACCACCGAGGCAGCAACAACCGGTCGCCGAGGCGGATAACGCCAGCCCGGCCAGCAAGAGGAGCATGCGATTCAACATACCTGGACCCTTTTTTCTGCGTGAGGGGTGTGGAGGACAAATTGGAGATGTGTCGGATTCGCCCGCGGCCGGCAAGACCTGCCAACCGTTCACGGGGGGGAGTCCCGTCAGGCGAGCGGTCGTATACCTTGAGGAAAAATTTCTGGGAAGAGCAATTTTGCAGGAAATCGCTTTTCGCGCGGAAAATCTCTCAAGTTTCCGGCAATCGACATGTAACGGCAGAAGACCGACCTCGCGCAGAGAACGCAGAGGTCGCAGAGGAAGGAAAGAGGGATGGATAGAGCAAGGAAGAGAGATAAGCCGATTGAATATCTTTCACTTCTTGCCTCATACCTCATTCTCTTCTTCCTCTCTGCTGCCTCTGCGTTCTCTGCGCGAGATCTGCTCTCTGCTGAGCCATCCTCACGCGAATCTCAGGAAAATCGCCTTCTCGGCAGGTTTTTGCTCAAGTTTCTCCGCTTGACCGAATTCGCCGAACGATTGACAATCCCGCCGCGCGAATCGGAGACCTCTTAACAGCCGCCTTCGGCGGTTATCACCAAGGAGCAACGGCATGGAAGCCTGCATCGCTCTCGGATTGTGCGCCGCCTGGCTGGGCGGCGGCCCTGCGTTGAATCATCCCCGTCCGCAGACGGCCCAGCCGCCCACCGGCGTCGTCGTCCCCGCCGGTCATACTGAAGATGTCGCGTGGCAATCATGGCACTACCCGGCGTTCATTCCTCCCGCGCCGCTGCCGGCGTTCTATCAGGAAGAACAGCCGCAGATTCAATTCGAGTTCTCGCAATTCGAAGCCTGCGCCGACTCGCAACTGCAACCCCCCGCCCCGCCCGCGGAACTGGGCGCCGCCGTCACCTTGCAGTTGTCCGACGGCAAGACATACCGCCTCGATTCGTCGGAGATACATTACGACACCGCTTGCAGTGCAGCGCCGCGCTTCGAGCGCTTGGAGTCGCAGTCGCCCCGCAACATCGCACAACTGCAACATCTCCGCGCTGCCTGCGAACACCTGGAGGCCGCCGGCATGCAGGACACCGCCCAAGGGCTGCGCATCCTGCACCGTGAAGTCGCGATCGAGTTGCGGAACGAAATCGAAAAAGAACTGTTGGCCAAAGAGACGGAACTGCAGCGGCTGTCCGAGGAGATCGCCCGCTTGAGAGCCGATCTGATCGGCGACACCGCCGATACGAACGCCAGCCCCCGCGTCCGCCTGACCGACGCCAGCGAGTTGCCGGCGTGGGAAGTCGTGCCGCGGCCGGAGCCGGAATCGCTGCCGAACCCGGAGGCGGCCCCGTTCCAACTCATTCCGTCTCCCACGACGAACGGCCGGCCGACGCTGTTGTTCCCGACCGCCCCGATGCGCGGCCTCGAACCCCCGCCGGCCCCCGCCCCCGACTTCGAACTTCCCCCCGCCCCGCTCCCCGCCGAAGACACGAGCGAAGACCCGGTGGCGTGACGCGCGGCCAACGACGGCACTCGCGGTCCGCCGCGGGGGAGAGGGTTAGGGTGCGGGGGCGATGGATCTCACGCGCGGACGTGTCAAAGACCGTTTTCGCCGGTCGCGCGGGTGCCACGAGCGGCGACTACGTGGGGGACTTTGACGCAGCCAGCGAAGGTGTGTCAAGCTCTGCGCCGCTCACCGGGGCGCGATGTTCCAGAGCGACAGACTGCCACCCCTTCGCACGTTGCTCTGCATCTTCGAC
Source organism: uncultured Planctomycetaceae bacterium (assembly GCA_964504645.1). GTDB lineage: Bacteria > Planctomycetota > Planctomycetia > Planctomycetales > Planctomycetaceae > CAZDGB01. The sequence goes on from CAZDGB010000170.1 coordinate 14,972, forward strand.
TCTCTGGCGGAGAAGATTGAAATCGTCAGCCAGGTCCTGCCAGTAGTCTTTTTTCCGTAAGCGAACGGCCGGCACGCTCTGCCCCGCGACCAGCTCCCGCATCCCACGGCGAATTCGCACGAGCGGGCCAACAAACCGATGACTCCAAAGTATCAGATCGAGAATGAACAGCGGCACAAGCGATGCCATTGCGATAACCACGAGAGAGTAACGCCCCCACATGTCTTGAAGGATGTTCGCACTGAGCGCTCCATCATCTTGGGCCAGGAGATGTCTGGCCACGTCCAACAGAAAAATCACCGCGAACGATGCGACGAGAAAGCACGCCCAATGGCAAATTGTGCGGCCAATCAATTCACCCTGCACTCGCCAGTCGATGAAACGCGTTCCGCGGGGATGTTTTGCCATAGTGAATCGCTCCGAAGCGGCCCTCAGAAGTCCAGCGACGCATCTGGACATTGAGAAACGCTAGATCGTGGCGTTCCACTGTCAACCGCGGAAATCGCAGGTTCAGTCGTTGTTTGGTTCCGGTGGTAACGTGAATTCCGGCTTTACGTGCTGATAGTTGTCAGCGAGTCTGTTCTTTCTCCGTCCGAAGCAGACTCAACCGACCCGCTCGGGCGTTGAAGATGCGCCCGACGGCCGGAAGGAAAGAAGACTCGGCAGAATTACCTGCCGAGCGCCTTCGCGACGAAGTAGATCAAGATCGCTCCCACAAAGCCTCCCCCAGCCAGCAAGTAGATCAGCGAGTATTCGGCGGCGGCGACAATCAACATGATTTCCCTTTCCAGCTTGTGATGTGTGGTAGAGCCACGGTGAGCGAGGGGAATGCACGTGCCGTGCCAAGGGGTTTTTGAGGGAAAAACTGATCTGCAAGCAACCGAGATGGAATCGCACCAGACGCAGGGTGAGTTGCCAGCAACCTTCGTCGGGTGCCACGGACGGCTTGTCCGCCCGTGCGATGGACGTTGCGGCCTGCAGAGTTACGAACTTCCCTGTAAAAGAAATCCCAGCGGGTAGCCCCGATTGCCGTTCAGGCTATCGGGGTCGCGCAGCGACAAGAGGCTGCGGGCAAAGCGTCATTGATACGAGCGGCCTCGTTCGTGATTTCGAGTTGGTTCCAGCGCCTCCGACCGCTGCGCAGCAACGGTAGGCCCCAGAGAGGCCAACCGGCGCTACCCCCTCCGGTGCTTCCAGCCCGGCCCCTCCCGGCTCGTGAACGTGTCGAACGTGATCGCGGTGGCC
>CAZDGB010000171.1:0-4162 GCA_964504645.1 uncultured Planctomycetaceae bacterium
TAAAACGGCCCTCCTGAAGGTTACATCGGACACATTGCTTGCCGCTGAGTTGCCTCCGAGCGCTGACCTGGTCTTCGCTGGGACTGGAATACGCCGCCGCTCCGCTCATTCTGCTGCCATTCTTGCAGCCTTGGCTGCGCCGGATCGCCATCCTCGGCCTGGTGACTTTCCATCTGGGAACGTGGGCGACGATGCATCTCGGCAACTTTCCGTGGGCGATGATGAGCACCTACGCGCTGCTGTTGCTTCCCGCCGATTGGGAGTTCTTCGGACGGCGGTTGGCACGCTGGTCGCGTCCGATCACGGTCTACTACGACCATCGGGACGTCTTTGCGCAAGGCGTCGTGCGGCTATTGCGCGATCTCGACTGGTTCCACAAGATTAGATTCGCGGCATCTGATAGCGATCAGGAGATGGAAAGTCGGCTGCGGCGAGCGATCGGCCTTTCAGGATTAGTCGCGCATGACCAGGACACCTCGGAAGTCTTGGTCGGAACGAACGGCATGCTTCGCATCTTCGAGGCTTTGCCTTTGCCGTGGCACATCTGCGGAATCGCGGGGCTTCCCGGACTCGCTTGGCTGACCGATAAGCTATGCCGCTTTGTGGCCCGTCGTCGTGTCGGGATCGCGCGCGGTCTCGGCTGGAGGTTAGAACCCGCTATCCCAGTGGAGATTTTGCAGGCTGCCTCGCCAAGTCAACTTCACCGCATTCGGCGGATGTTGGTTGTCGGAGCGGAAACCGTCGCCGTCGGATTTCTGCTCGTCTGCGTTCTCTATCAGAGCTACAACCGGGACCTCGCCCCTTCCTGGGATATGCGTCGTGTCAAAGAGCCGTCGTTCGTTCGCGTCTTCGTGATGGCCGCGCATCTGAATCACGGCTGGGGCATGTTGGCGCCCGATCCCCCCACGCCCAACGCCGGCGGGTGGGTCATCGAGGGAGAAACCCGCTCCGGAAAAAAAATCGACCCGTTCACAGGCCGGGAACCGACTTGGGAGAAACCGACCTATCTCGCCAACCAACTCAACCTTGAATGGCGCAGATATCTACTGGCCATCAGCAACGACAAACGCCGAGCGTACCGGACTTACTTCGCCAAGTACCTCACGCGGCGCTTTGATCGGGAGACGCAGGGAGATGACCGGCTGGCGCGCTTCCGACTGTTCTACGTGCGGGAGCGAACGAAGCCGCCGGGTTCGGCCGAGCCGTTTCCCACCAAGCAGACCGTCCTCTTCAGCCACGAGTGCCTGCCCGCCGCGAAGACCGCGCAAGCGGAATCTACGGATGCGGACGCCTGAGTGGCTGCTGATCACCGCCCGTTGATCCGGCAGCACTTGGCTGATTTTCCGCGTTCCGCGCTGCGCTGACGCCGAATCCGGCGGCTCCTTGCAAAACTGTTCAGCAGACGATGTTGCAGCGTGCGCTTTCAAGAACTTCTGTTCACTCGATCAATTCTTTCACTTTCTTAATGTGTCCTTAACAGTTCGTCGTCATCTTCTTGCCCATTCGACAGGCCAGTTGCAGGACGAAAGAGCCGGACAGAGCCGGAGCGCTCGATCTCCGCCTGAGGATCGCGGCTGTCAGCAGGGAGAGGACCCATGGAAAATCGACGGACCTTTTTGCGTCACACGGGGGAGATACTGCAGGCCTCCGCGCTGGCGGCGGCGTTTCAGGGATTTCTCGGCCGGAGTGCGGTGGCGGAAAGCTCTGGCGAGCGCGTCTACGGAGCGCTGCGGCCCATGAAGGACGAAACGACCGGGTTGGAACTGCTCCAACTTCCGGATGGTTTCCGTTACCGTTCGTTCGGTTGGAAGGAAGACCAGTTGGCCGATGGCCGCGCGACGCCCGGCGCGCACGATGGCATGGGAGTGATCTCCACCGAGGGCACCCTGCTCACGCTCTGTCGCAATCACGAATTGAAAGGGAACGCGAAGCCGTTCGGCTCCGCGGATCAGTGCTATGATCCCGCTGCTCCGGGAGGATGTACGAATCTCGTCTTCGACGCCGGCAAGGGAGAATGGGTCAAGGCATTCGCTAGCATCTCTGGGACGGTGAAAAACTGTGCGGGCGGCCCAACTCCGTGGGGTACCTGGCTAACGTGCGAAGAGACCGTCTTCGGCCCCGGCGATAAGGACGACGACGTCACGCTCAATCATGAACGGGAACACGGATGGATCTTCGAGGTGCCGGCCGGCGGCGTCTCGGCGCCGCAACCGCTGAAAGCGATGGGACGTTTCGTCCACGAAGCGGTCGCCGTCGATCCAAAGACCGGCATCGTCTACGAGACGGAAGACGCCAAACACGCGGGCTTCTACCGCTTCGTCCCGAAAACGAAAGGTCAGTTGGCGCAAGGCGGCCAGTTGCAGATGGCACGTGCCAAGAATGCGCCCGATCTCCGCCAGGGGAACAAGATCGGCGCGACCTATGACGTCGACTGGGTGAACATCGACGATCCTCACCGGGCGCATTCGCCGGGCAAGAACGACGAAGCTGGCGTTTTTCAGCAAGGAAAGGCCCAAAACGGAACCAGTTTCGCCCGGTTGGAGGGCTGCTGGTACGGCCACGGACGAGTCTATCTCGTGTCGACCAGCGGCGGCGCGGCGGAAATGGGCCAAGTCTGGGAATTCGATCCCGCCGGGCAGACGCTGCGTTTGATCTTCGAATCCCCCGGCGCGAGCATCCTCGAAAAGCCCGACAACATCACCGTCAGCCCGCGCGGCGGACTCGTGCTGTGCGAAGACGGCGACCTGAAGCCGCAGCGCCTGCACGGCCTGACGACCGATGGCCGGTTGTTTCCGCTGGCGGCGAACAACGTCGTGCTGCGCGGCGAACACAACGCTTTCCAGGGGGACTTTCGAGATTCGGAGTGGGCGGGAGCGACTTTCAGCCCGGATGGGCAATGGCTGTTTGTCAATATCCAGAATCCGGGGATCACGTTCGCGATCACCGGCCCCTGGGATGCCGGCTCCCTCTAGTACGAGTTCACTTTCGAGAGAATGGGACGATGAATTTCAGGTTGATGTTGACCGTATGCAGCCTGCTCGGGGCGCCTGTGGTTGGGTTGCAGGCGGACGAGACGCACGGATCCGCCGTGAAACCGGCCGTGACACTACTGGCGGACGAAGCGCGTGATCAAGATGACCTCTGCATCTGGGTTGATCCGCAAGACTCCCGCAAAAGCCTGGTGATTACCTCGGACAAGAAGGCCAACCGGCTGTTCGTGTATGACCTTGCGGGAACCTTATTGCAGGAGTTGGAGGCGGAGAAGCCCGGAAACATCGATCTACGTCAAAACGTGTCGCTGGATGGTCGAACTCTGTCGCTGGTGGCAGTGACAATTCGCACAAACGGTTTTCGCTTGCAGGTCTATCAAGTCAATCCCGCTCTGCGCCGCCTCGAACGGATCGACGCCGGTTTGTCCACCGTGCCCAACTACGGCGGCTGCCTCTACCACAGTCCGTCGTCCGGCCGGATCTATTTCATCACCACGTCCGAGGAAGGCATCGTTGCGCAGTATGACTTGACGATGAACGCCGCTGGCCGAATCGTCGGTGAAAAGGTTCGCGAATGGACGGTTGGCAAATGCGAAGGCGCGGTCGCAGACGATGCCGCTCGGGTCGTCTACATCAGCGAGGAAACCAAAGGCGTCTGGAAATTTGACGCGGAACCGGATGCGGCGACGTCGGGCACGTTGATCGCTGCGGTCGGCGAACATGGGATCCGGGGCGACGTCGAAGGATTGGCCATCATGCCGACCGGCAAGAAGTCGGGCTACTTGATCGTTTCCGACCAGGGGGCCAGCAGACTGCACCTGTTCGAACGCGACGGCGCCCACCGTCATCTGCATTCGTTTGCCATTGCCGGCGCGGCGGAAACGGACGGCTTGGAAGCGATTCCCGGCAACTTCGGTCCGGATTTTCCGCTCGGAATCTTCGGTTGCCACACAGACGGCGACCGTTGCGCCGTATTGCTGTCGTCCTGGAAATCGATCGCTGAACCGCTGGGTTTGGAAACGAAGGTTCGCGTCGGCGAGAACGATTGACTTCCGGATTTTATCGAGGTTTTTCCGAGGCCGGCCGATGTGGCCGCCTCGTTGGGTTCGAATTCGAAGGAGAACGCTTATGCCCCGCCCGCTGAGTTCGCCGGACCGCTCCGGCATCCGTCG
>CAZDGB010000171.1:4172-16129 GCA_964504645.1 uncultured Planctomycetaceae bacterium
CCATCATCGCGATCCTGATCGCCCTGTTGTTGCCCGCCGTGCAGCAGGCCCGCGAAGCCGCTCGCCGCACGCAATGCCGCAATAATCTCAAACAACTTGGCCTGGCGCTGCACAACTACCACGACACGCACAACATCTTCCCGCCGGCGTACATCGGCAACATGATTCTCGATACCGATCAGGAACAGCACGGCCACGGCTGGGGCACCATGTTGCTGCCGTACATCGACCAGGGCCCGCTCTACAACCAGCTCGCGCCGAACGGTCCGGCTTATCCGCTGACCGGTCCCGGCATCTGGGAAATCTCCGGCGGACCGATCCGCGGCGAAAACACCGTGCTCGCAGCCTTCCTCTGCCCGACGGGCGGCGGCAGCCAGACCGTCGGCGCGAACCGTTCGCAAGGCATGGATGACGCGTGGAAGAACGGCTTCGGCACGTCCCATTACGTTTGCAGCCAGGGACCGGAAATTCCCGTCGACGCCGCCGAGCAAGGCATCTTCGGCTATGATCCGACGGGATTGCCCCGCGCCCAGCGGATCCGCGACGTCACCGACGGCACCAGCAACACGCTGGCGTTCAGCGAAAAGTGCTACGTCACGGCGGACGACGGCGACGTCAAAGACTGGCCGGTCTGGGTCGGGCCGCTCGGCGAAGACGAGCAGGTCACGTTCAAAACTGAATTCGGCGACGTGATCAACACCATCATCGATGACGACTCGGCGTTCAGTCTGCACGAAGGGGGCGTGTTCGTCACGATGGGCGACGGCAGCGTCCGCTTCGTCAGCGAGAATATCGACACTTCGATTTGGTTCTTCCTGGGCGCCCGCAACGACGGCAACCCGGTTGGAGAATTCTGATCGACGAGTTCCTGGGAAGCCCACCCATCGCCATGGGTGGGCTTCTTTCTTACAAAACGAACGAAAGGCCATGATGGTTTCGCTCCGAACGTGTGCTGTCTCGACTGTCGTCTTGAGTGCGCTCATTTCGCAAGGATGCAGCAAGCAGGAATTCAAGACAGCTCCCGTGTCCGGCGTTTGCACTTGCAAGGGGGAGCCGATGTCCGCCGGGCTGATCATTCTCAATCCCGTCCGCGATCCCGATGCCGATCAGAAGGCCCTGAACATCGGCAAACCGGCCCATGCGTCCATTCAACCGGACGGCTCGTTTACGCTGAGCACCTACGGCACCAACGACGGCGCGGTCATTGGCAAGCATCGCGTCGTGCTCAACCTGGCGGAACTCGACGACGACGATCCCGAACAGCCGTGCAAGGCGGCCGCGAAGGACCTGATCGTCGAAGTCGCGCCGGGACAGAACCAACTGGAAATCGACCTCGCCGGCAACTAGCCGCGCACCGCAGCAGAGAGTGACCGTGGCGACGATCGAGGCCGCTTCGCGCACAAGCCGCGATTCCCTTCCGGAACCGCGGTTCGGGGCGACGGCCTGGCGTGAATTGTTCCGTCCCGTCGACAATTCCAGCCTGATGGTCTTTCGCCTGGCGTTCGGCGTGGCGATCGCCTGCTACGCGTGGAAGACGATGACCACGCCGGTCATCGTCGCCGACTACATTCAGCCGAAGTTTCATCTCGCCTACTTCGGCTTCGAGTGGGTCCGGCCGTGGCCCGGCGACGGGATGTATCTGCATTTTCTGGCGCTGTTCGCGGCGGGCGTCGGCGTCGCGTTGGGCTTGTGGTACCGGCTCTGTGCGCTCGTGTTGCTCGTGACGTTCACGCACGTCTTTCTCATCGAGCGGACGCAGTACAACAACCACTACTATCTGATTGTCCTGCTCGCGTTCCTGGCGAACGTCATTCCGCTCCATCGCGGCTGGTCGCTCGATTCGGTCCTCCGTCCGCGGTGCTATTCGCCCGTCTTGCCGCAGTGGATGCTGTGGCTCGTGCGGTTTCAGATCGGCGTCGTCTACTTCTTCGGTGGGATCGCGAAGCTCGACGCCGATTGGCTGCGCGGCCAGCCGATGGGGATGTGGCTCGCCGCCAAGTCCGATCTGCCGGTGTTGGGCCCGCTGCTGACGAACGGGACCGTGACGCCGTTGTTCGCCTTCGGTGGATTGTGCATCGACCTGCTCGCGGTGCCGTTGCTGTTGTGGCGGCGGACGCGGCTGGCGATGTTCGGCGTGCTGGTGGTGTTTCATCTGCTGAATTCGGTGCTGTTCACGATCGGGCTGTTTCCCTGGCTGATGATCGTCGAAACGTTGATCTTCTTCCCGCCCGACTGGCCGCGAAAGCTCTTCGGCATTCCAGACCACTTTCATCACGCTCCGACGAATGCGAACGAATCGTGGACGTGGCGACACAAATCCGTCGCTGCGTTTCTCGCCGCGTATGTCGGCATCCAGCTGCTCGTGCCGCTGCGGCTGCATCTGGTCCCCGGCAATGCCAGTTGGACTGAATACGGCCAGCTCTTCGCCTGGCGAATGATGCTGCGGCAGAAACTCACTGGCATCCGGTTCTACGGCACCAATCCGGCGACGGGGCAAACCGGCGTGATCGACATCACGCGGTATCTCAATCAGCGTCAAGCCGGCCAGATGAGCCGCGACCCGGACCTGATCGTCCACTTCGCCCGGCAATTGGCCGACGACTTCCGCCGCCAGGGAATTCCGCGCATGCAGATTCGGGCCAAAGTCCTGGCGTCGCTCAATGGCCGCAAGCCGCAACTGCTGATCGACCCTGATGTCGATTTAGCGCAAGAGCGCCGCAGCCTGTTCCCGCAACGCTGGGTGATGCCGCTGATGGAGCCGTTCCGCACGACGGCCTGGGACCTGCCGATCGCGGAATGGGAACAGGCCATCGAAACCTCGGCCGCAGGGACCGACCCGCTGACTTCAGGCGAGGATCCCGCCGCACCATGACGACTCCCGCGTTCGCAGCGAACGATTCTACTGCCGCCGCGCGTTGGGGCTGGTGGTTCGATCCCGTGCCGATCGACTCGCTCGTCGCGTTCCGAATTTACTTCGGCGTCATGGCGGGGCTGGATTGTCTCTGGTTTCTGACCGAAGGCTGGGTTGCGACGACGTTCCTCGAGCCGGTCGTCCTCTTCAAATACTACGGCTTCGAGTGGGTGCGCCCGTGGCCGGGGAATGGGATGTACCTGCACTTCGCGGCGCTGGTCGCGTTGGCGGCGTGCGTCAGTTGCGGCTTATTTTATCGCGTCGCCACGGTGCTGTTCGCGCTGGGATTCACGTACGTCTTCCTCCTGGAGAAGGCGATCTATCTCAATCACATGTATCTGATCTGCCTGGTCAGCGGGTTACTTGCCGTCGTGCCGGCGCAGCGGGCATTTTCGCTCGATGTCCGGCGGAATCCGCGGCTATTCTCGGAGACTGTGCCGCGGTGGTGCCTGTGGCTCGTGCGGTTTCAAATCGCGGTGCCGTATATCTACGGCGGCCTCGCCAAGCTGCATCGCGACTGGCTGACCGGCGACGTGATGTTCATGTTCTTCGTCGACGAAGGAGATTACCCCGTCTTCGGCTCGGCGATGACGAGCGATCTCGTCGTGGCATTCTTCACCTACGGCGGCCTGGTGTTCGATCTGGCGATCGTGCCGCTGCTGCTGTGGCGGCGAACGCGGTTTTTGGCCTTCTGCTGCGCGGTCGCATTTCACCTGATGAACGCCATGCTGTTTCACATCGGCATCTTCCCGTGGCTGATGATCGGGGCGACGACGATCTTCCTGCCGCCCGACTGGCCGCGGCGATTCCTACAAGTTCCCGTGCGATTGCCGGCGCTCTCATCCATTACGCCGCTGTCCGGCGCGCAGATTCGCACGTTGGTTTTGCTCGCAATCTATGTCGCCTTTCAACTGCTTTTTCCATTGCGGCAGTTTCTCTATCCGGGCGACCCGAACTGGACCGACGAAGGACAGACGTTTTCCTGGCGGATGATGATCCGAGCGAAACTCTCCCGCGTGGAAGTGATGGCCGTTGATGCGAACACCGGCCGCCGCGGGCCGATGCCGCCGGAGAAATTCCTGAACCCGCGGCAACTGCGGAACCTGCGGCGCAGCCCCGATCTGATGCTGCAATTCAGTCACTTTCTCGCCCGCGAACACCGCCGGCTCGGCGGCGGGCCGTTGCAAGTCTATTGGCGGGCGTATTGTTCGCTAAACGGCCGCAAGCCCCAGCTATTGATCGATCCCGATGTCGACCTGGCGGCCCAGCCGCGCACCTGGCGTCCCGCGCAGTGGATCCTGCCGTTGACCGAACCGTCGATGTCCGACGAGATCCGCCGGCAGCGCTACGTGAAGCAATCTCCGCAGCCCGCGTTTTAACGCGCCGGGAGTTGTCGCCGCGCGCCGTCCTTGCGAAACTGGCGTCGTTTCGATTCAGGCGGAATCTTCCCGGGGCGTCCCATGAAATCGTTCGTCGGCACCGCGTTCGTTTTGAGCGTCGCGTTGATTCTCTGCGGCATCGAATCAACCGCTGCGGCTCAGCCGAAGCTGGAAGAACTCGCCGACAATCCACCTCTCTTTCTGCAGGCCGCGCGGAAGCTGTTGAAATGGGACGACGCCGCGGAACCGGCGCACATCGTCGGGCCGATCTACTTTGTCGGGACCAAAGGACTGAGCGTCTATCTGATCACCGGTCCGGAGGGGCATGTCGTGATCAACACCGGCATGCCGGGGTCCGGCCCGCTGATCGAAGCGTCCATTCGCCAGCTCGGCTTCGAACCGAAGGATGTCAAGTTGATCCTCGCCGGCCATGCGCACGTCGATCACGTCGGCGGCCATGCTCCTCTGCAGAAAGCCACCGGCGCCAAAATCGCCCTGATCCGCGAGGAGCAGAAGCTGTTCGAATCCGGCGGGAAACTCGACTTCCACTACGGCAAATATAAGGAGTTCCTGTTCGACCCGGCGAAAGTCGACCAGGTGTTCCGCGACGAAGACGAGATCCAACTGGGCGACATCGCGATCCAGGCGTTGTTGACCAACGGCCACACGCAAGGCTCGACGACGTTCGTGATGAAGGTCGCCGACGAGGGGAAGGAATACTCGGTCGTCTTTCCGAACGGCACGAGCGTCAATCCCGGCTACCGCGTGGCGAAGAATCCATCGTATCCGGGCATCGGCGACGACTTCCGTCGCACGCTGCGGATTCTCGAATCGCTGACGCCCGACATCTGGCTGATGGCTCACACCGAAGCGTTCGGCTATGAAGACAAGCTCGCTCGTTCCGCGCAGGAAGGAACCAAAGCGTGGGTCGATCCCGACGGCTACCGGGCGTGGGTCAAGACGCAGCGCGAGAAATTCGAAGCCGCCGTGAAACGCGAGGGCGGAGAGTAGTCCCAATATCCGCACGGATCAGGATATGTCATCGCCGAGAGTTGCCGGGCTGCCGTGGCTGCGCGTGATCGCGGTAGTCGTGCTCATCGCGATTTGGTTCGCGTCGCAGCGCGAGGAGTTGCAGCGGAAGCCGGTCCCGCCCGTCGATCCCGCGCCGAAGCCCGTTTCGGTCGAAGTCATCGGGAGGGAACCGAAACGGGACACGAAGTCGGACGAGCGCCGGGAAACGCCGGCGGACGGCGAGAACCGGTTCGTCGTCCGCGATCTCGTCTTGCGGGACGAGACGGGCCGTGTGATCCACCGGGGAGACATCGATCTGGCCCCGACGCTGGACCGCATCGACTCCGGAGAATTGCTGAATCGGTTCCCCAACGACGGCAGCGCGTTCCAGAACCGCGAACGCCGCCTGCCGAAGCAGCCGGCCGGCTACTACCGCGAATACGTGGTGCCGACGCCCGGCGAACGCAGCCCCGGCCCGCAGCGCCTGGTGATCGGCCGCGAGGGGGAAGTCTATTACACCCACGACCATTACCGCACGTTCCGCAAGGTGCGGTGACGACTGGATTTCAATCCAGCTTCAGAAACACCAGCGTGCCGGCGAGCATGTCGGGGACGATGAGCTGCTTGTTCTTCGCGTCGTAGTAGAAGTCGGCGGCCGATTGCAGCCCTTCGAGGATGACCTTCGACTCTTTCGTCTTACGGTCAACCTTCCAGACTTTGCCTTGGATCCAACTGGAAGCGTAGATCGTGTCCTTGGTGACGGTGAGGCCGTCGACGCCGCGGAGGCCGGTGGCGGCCAGGGTGAATTTCTTATCGAGGTACGAGTAGACGTTGCCGGTAAAGAAGTCGCCGATGAAGAGCTTGTCCTCTTTCAGGTCTTCCTCGACCGTGACGCCGTTCGGGAAACGGATTTCCATGCTCCCCGGCGGGACGGCGACGCTGACTTCACCCTTCAACGTGACTTTGTAGACGCAGCCCTTCTTCGGCAGCTTCTTCGCCTCGTCGCTGTCGACGTCCCACAGCTTCCGTTCGCCGCTCGGGTCGAACATCGGGCTGGGGCTGCTCATCTCGGTGACGTAGACGCTGGTGTTGTCCTTGCTGGCGGCGACATCGTTCAGGAATTCGATCTTCTCAGGGAAGTCCTTCGCTTCGACGAGTTTCGTCGCCTTGCCGGTCTTGTCGATCTTCCACATCGTGGTTTCGTCCGCCGCGACGAGATAGTCGCCGACGAACGCGATTCCCTTCGGAGCATTGAATCCCTTGGCGAAGACTTCGACCTTATCGCCATCGACAGCGGCGATCGTGCCGTCGCCCGGCTCGTCGCCGTTGATCAGCGTGACGTACAGCTTGCCGCCAAAGCCGCGGCAGACGCTTTCGGGATTCTTGCCGACTTCGATGGTCTTCGGCTCCGCCGCCGAGACGAAACCGACCGACAGCAGACAGACCGCGAGACCAGGCAGGATCGACCGGGGCATGGGAACTCCGTGAGTCAAGGTGGGGATGCGGGCAGGAACGTACGCAGCCCAGCTTAGTAACGGATGGTGAAACCGCAAGCGACCGGCGCGGCGTCAGGTCGGCTGGCCGCTGGCGGACGTGCCCCCTTTGCGGTCGTGCAGTTTGTCGAACGTCGACGTCAGCATCCGATGCATCTTGTCGACCGCGCCGCGGAGCGCTTCGGGCTTCGACCCGGCTTCGTGGCTGACGGCGACGGGCTGCAGCCCCTCCGGGCGGGCCTCCAAGAGGCAGCGGTGATCGACGCCGCCGCGCGGGCCGTTCACGTCGGACAAATGGACTTCGACCCGCGTCAACCGGTCGCGGAAGCGGGCCAGGCCCGTTTCGACGGCGGCGATGACGTCGTCCGTATTGATGGGAATCGACGCCACGCGCGTGTCGGTGCTGACTTCGATCTTCATAGTGGGTCTCCTCAGTGGTGGTTCGACGTGTGATTATACCCCGGGAGAGGAAGACCGCCTACCGGCGAACTCGTCAGCGTGTGGCGAGATGGACGAATTACTTCGGCGGCTCGGCGGGTTTGGCGGGCTTCACGATTTTCCCGGCTTGCAGGTCTTTTACGACTTCCGCGAGAATCGCCGGGTCGGCGGTTTTCAGGATGTGGGCGATGCGGCTTTCCGGCACGCCGAGCCGCGCCATGATCGCCTCGGCGGATTCCCACAGCTTTTTCTTTTTCTTATCGCTCGCCAGGTACAGCTCGGCGACGAGTTCGCTCAACCGCTGATCGTCCATCTGATCGCGGTTGTCGTAGTAACGCTTGATGATTTTTTGCTGGTAGGAAGAGTAATCGCGGTCGGCCATGATGGACTTCCTTTTTCAAAGTTGCTGACTACGCTTCTGCGAAGCGTCGCGAAAAATTTATCGTCACGCCCACCAGCCGCCGTTGACGTGAATCGTCTGCCCGGTAACGTAGCTCGCCAGATCGCTGCACAAAAACAGGATCACGTTCGAGATTTCTTCCGGCTCGGCGAAGCGGGCGAGCGGAATCTGTTCGAGCATCTTCTTCCGATTCTCCTCGGGAATCGACTTGCCCATCTCCGTGAGAACGACGCCCGGCGCGACGGCGTTGACCGTGATCTTGCGGCTGGCGAGTTCCTTGCTGAGGACTTTCGTCAACGCCATCACGCCGGCCTTCGCCGAAGAATAATTCACCTGGCCGAAGAACCCGATGACGCCGGAGACCGACGCGAGGCTGACGATGCGTCCGCCGTCGCCCATCCGCGCCTGGGCCGCCTTGCAGGCGTTGAAGACGCCCGTGAGATTGGTGTCGATCACGTCGTCCCATTCGTCGCCCGACATCTTGCGGAGCGTCTTGTCGCGAATGATGGCGGCGTTATTGACGAGGATGTCGAGCCGGCCGAAACGTTGCACGACGTCGTCACACAGCGCGTCGAGCGCCGCCCGATCGCGGACGTCTGCCGGCAACGCGACGGCGCGGCTGCCGAGTTTTGCGGCGGCGGCTTCGGCGAGGCGGCGATTCGTTCCCGCGGCATCGTCGAAGAAATTCAGCACGACGTTCGCGCCGGCCTGATGCAGCGTCGTCGCCGTCGCGAGGCCCAGTCCCTGCCCGCCGCCAGTGATGACGGCGGTCTTTCCGGTGAAATCAATGGTGAACATGACGTGGCTCGGCGTTAGGGGCGCGGCTATTCCGATGCTGCTGATTGTGCCGACTTCGACCGACGAATCAACCCTTTTCAACCGGTACGCTTTGAACTACGCTGATAAGTACGAAAGGTGCAACATGCGGCGGCGGATCGCTTTTTACACAATGCTGTTGTGCGTGCTTGGCAGCCGAGCGCTCTGCGCCGACGATCGCGAGTTGACGTTCGAGCATCAGATCCGGCCGATTCTCAAGGCTCACTGCTTTCGTTGCCACGGCGAGGATGAGCCGATCGAAGGGAACCTCGACCTGCGACTCGTGCGGTTTCATCTCAAGGGAGGCGATTCCGGCCCGGCGGTCGTTCCCGGCCAGCCCGACGAAAGTCCCCTTTTGACGCGGATTCGCGCCGGCGAGATGCCTCCGGAAGGGGCGTCGCCGCTCAAGCCCGAGCAGGTGCGGCTCATCGAAGACTGGATTCGCAGCGGAGCCAAAACGCTGCGTCCGGAACCGCTGACGGCGGAGTCGTCGGCCATCACCGAAGACGATCGCAACTTCTGGGCGTTTCAGCCGCTGAAAACGGGATCGATCAATTTCCCGAGTGAAACCAGCGGCGTACGGAATTTCATCGACGCTCTCGTTCGACAACGGCTCGAACAGGAGAAACTGCCGCCGTCCGACGAAGCCGACCGGCACACGCTGCTGCGGCGATTGACGTTCACCCTGATCGGCTTGCCGCCGACGTGGGAGGAACAGCAGGCGTTTCTCGCGGATGAGTCGCCCGACGCCTACGAGCGCGTCGTCGACCGGTTGCTTGCATCGCCGCACCACGGTGAACGCTGGGCGCGGTTCTGGCTCGATCTAGGCCGTTACGTCGACGAGACGCCGTGGTGGGTGACGAGCGCGAAGAACGCTTGGGTCTATCGCGACTGGATCGCGAAATCCTTCAACGAGGACCGTCCGTACGACGACTTCGTCCGCCGGCAACTCGCCACCGATCAGATGGACGACGCCCGGCCCGCGGACAACTCGGCCCTCGGCTTCCTCGGCCTCAGCCCGAGCTACTGGAAGGAACTGCGGCTTTCGGTCGACGTGATCAAAACGGTCGTCGCCGAGGAAAACGACGAGCGGATCGACACGATCTCGCGGACGTTTCTCGGCCTGACGCTGTCGTGCGCCCGCTGCCACGACCACAAGTTCGACCCGCTGACGATGCGGGACTACTACGCCCTCGCCGGCGTCGTCGCCAGCACGCAACTCGTCGACAAGCCGCAGGTTTCGTACTCCGCCGCGGAAACCGTGCAGGTCGTCCGGCAGCAGATCGCCGACTTGCAGGCGCGCATCGCAGCGATTAAAGCGTTGAAAGACAACGTCGATCGCTCGGCAGAAGTCAACCGGCTGGAGACGCTGATCGGCCATTTACGGGCGTCAACGCCGGACTTCGACGTGCCGTGGGTCCACGCCGTGGAAGACACGCTGCTGATCGTGCAGCCGGAAGGCGATGACAAGACGCGGCTGGAATACCGCCACGGCGAAGTGGCCGACATGCCGATCTTCCGCCGCGGTAACCCCAGCGCGCCAATGAACACCGTCGTGCCGCGGCGCTACCTGTCGGTCCTTAGTCCCGCCGAGCCGCAGCGATTCCAAAAGGGAAGCGGCCGGTTGGAACTTGCGAATTCGATCCTCACCGCGTCGCAGCCGTTGGCGTCGCGCGTGCAGGTGAATCGCCTCTGGGCGCAGCACCTCGGGAAGGGGATTGTCCGCACGCTCAGCGATTTCGGGCGTCAGGGCGAACCGCCGACGCATCCGGAATTGCTCGACGCGCTCGCCGCGCAGTTCATCGAACACGGCTGGTCGCACAAGTGGCTGCACCGGCGGATCGTGGAATCAGCGACGTTCCGGCAAAGCTCGCGGCCCAGTCCCGAAGGGGAAGAACGCGATCCAGACAACAAGCTGCTGTGGCGGATGCACCGCCGGCGGCTCGACATCGAGCCTTATCGCGACGCCATCCTCGCCGCCAGCGGACGGCTCGACGACCGCTTGTACGGCCCGTCGCTGACGTTCGACGATGCGCTGAACGTCCGCAGAACGCTGTACGGCAAGGTCGTTCGCGAAGAGCAGCACAGCATGTTGCGGCTCTACGATTTTCCGGATGCTTCCGCCCACAGCCCCGGCCGCGAACAGACGACGACATCGCTGCAGCAACTCTTCGTGATGAACGGCCCGCTCTTCCGCGACAGTGCCGTCGCCGCGGTACAGGCCGTGAATTCGCAGGATGCGCAAAGATTCGTCGAAGAAAGTTATCGCCGTATCTACCAGCGGATGCCGAGCCAACGTGAACTGGAATTAGGGATGAATTTCATCGTGGCCTCCGACGAGGCTAGCAAGCAAGCGTATTTGCATGCCCTGTTGGGATCGAACGAGTTTTTGTTCCTAGATTGAGTCCGTCATGATCCACCACCCGGCCCCGGCACACCCGCACTCCCAGCCCCTTCCGTCGCGGCGCGACTTCGTCACGCGGCTGGGCGGCGGGCTAGGGGCGATCGGTCTCTCGCAACTGCTGAACCAATCGGCCGGCGCGGCAACGATCGGGCAGCATTCGCCGCCGAAAGCCAAACGCGTCATTCAGCTCTTCATGAACGGCGGGCCGTTCGGGCCGGACTTTTTCGATCCCAAGCCGGCACTGGCGAAATTCGAAGGGCAACGGCCCGAGACCGTCAAGCTGCGCACCGAACGGCCGACGGCGGGATTGTTCCCGTCCATCGCGAAGTTCTCGCCGCAGGGGGAAAGCGGCGTGCCGGTGAGCGATTTGTTGCCGCTGTTCAGCCGCTGCATCGACGACGTCTGCGTCCTGCGCAGCGTCTACACCGACAATCCGAATCACGGCCCGGCGCTGCAGCTCATCAACAACGGGACCATCGTCCCGACGCGGCCCAGCATGGGGTCGTGGTTCCTGTATGGGCTCGGCACCGAGAACAACAACCTGCCAGGCTACATCGTCCTCTGCCCAGGCCGGCCCGTGCGATTTTCGATTCTGTGGTCGAGCTCGTTTCTCCCCGGCGCGTTTCAAGGGACGTACATCAACCACTCGAACCTCGCGCCGGACAAGTTGATTCCCTATTTGCAACCCTCGGCGCCGCCCGACTTGCAGCGCCGGCAACTCGATCTGATGAAGTCGCTCAACGAATCGCATCTCGCCGAACGCGGCGGCGACACGCAGCTCGATTCTCGCATTCAAGCGATGGAAATGGCGTTCCGCATGCAGTTCGCCGCGACCGAGGCGTTCGACTTGAACGAAGAGCCGCAACACATCCGCGAGGAATACGGTACGACCCACTTCGGCAACGCGTGCCTGCTCGCTCGCCGCTTAGCAGAACGCGGCGTCCGCTTCACGCAAATCTATTACGGCGACGGCCAGCCGTGGGACACGCACAACAATCACAATCAGTCGGTCCCGAAGCTCGCCGCCGACATCGACCGCCCGATGGCCGCGCTCCTCACCGATCTCAAACGCAATGGCCTGTTGGAGGACACACTCGTCCTGTGG